>NZ_JAPFGW010000017.1:0-49679 GCF_059803595.1 Blastomonas sp. 34TW | reverse complement strand
CCTGCTCCCCTGGAACTGGCGACCCGCTCAAATCCACCGTCAGGCTGCCTGAACCGCGGTACTCACCGCAGGCTTACTCAACAATCCAATAATACTGTCGACAATCGCCGGAAGTGTTTCGCCAACCGAGGTCGACGCGACGAGGCCGATGCTGAGTAGATGAAGTTGCTCCCGTCCCCCTGAAGGTAGGGTCGTGGGCTCGAGTTGGTGCAACCCACTGAACTCGTGGGCAGAGAAGCTCGACTGTGTCGTCTTTACCTCTATTGCATGGTCACCGATACGAAAGTCACGACCGCCGTCTTGCCAGCCCTGCCAATATTCGAGCGCTCGCATCATCTCAGTGGGGCGATTTGTGCGCGTCAGCAGCAACTGCCTAAGCACGGTCAACTCCCCGATCAGGCCGATGACCACATTTTCCGGCAATGCGCCCCTGCGGATTGCCATCTCGATGATTGGCTCGACGTCGCTGAATGCGGGTTGCGGGCCGTGCGGAGTTGTAATCCCCGCGCGCAGCAACTCAATCGCGATTAAGGCAGCAACTGAGGCGAAGTGCGGCGCGGCGGGCAAGACGATCCGACTAGCGGAGAAGGGCTCACCTCCTTCCTCTGGACGCCACTCGCCGTGTTGGAGATGGCGGCGAACGAGAGGCGACGAAGCCTGCACCTCGGTCCCGCGAATGAAAATCTCAAAGTCCCCGGATGGCGTACGGCCGATGGCCAGCGGTACCGCGAGCCATCGCATCTTGCGGGCCTGCCCTTGAGGAACGTCCAGTGCCTCCAATTCGGCTCGCAGCGCCTCGAAGTGAAAGTCGCTCATGTGCGAAGCGCCGCGATATGGTCTGGGCCACCATGCGGTAACCCCAAGCCGATCGCCAAGAAATCGGTCGGCAACTCAGGCGCGCTGACGACATGAAGCAGAGCCAAGCCTGGATGCCCCCTGGGCCGCCAACTAGCTCCACCTTGGATGCCAGGGACTGGCGTCGTGCGGTGGTAGTAATAGTCCACCAACTCGTCGCCATGATAGGAGCCGCCATAGCCTCGAGTGCCCCATAAGGTTTGCAATGCTGCGCCGCTTTCGTTGCGATCTCTAGTCACCGCCCGGATGCCAAGAGCCGCAAGTCGCGGATCACGCGCCTGTGCTTGGCCGTGGCGAAAGGCGAGGTAGAAGTCAGGCATGCTTGCGTGCATCGTGTCGGAATAGTTCCATGGCACCTCGGGCCTGTCGGTAGGATAGAAGCCGGGAGCGGAGTGGTCGCCGGTCAGCGAGGCCCATAAGCGGAGATAGGCCGCGATCGAATATGGGCAGGATTGCGGCTCCGTGCCGTAACCTTGAGAATTGCGCATGGGCGGCGAAAAAAGAGGGTCATCGATCCCCAACAAGCGCGCGTAATGGTCCCAGCGCTGGCTGAGTTCGTTACCTAGGTCAGGGTCATGATGCGAGTAGCGAAGCCCATCTAGTAGGTCGGCAAGGGCCCTAGCGCTTATGGGCTCGGAGCGGATGATACCACGCTCCAAGCCATTATCGTCCTTTAACGGCACCCATTCACCGTCCCCCAGCAGGTCCACCGCGAGTTGGATATTGTGACGTGCCAAGTCGTCATCCTCCGATTCGACGAGGCGGACCGAAGGCCGCGGCCCAGGTGACAGGGGAACCTTGCGCGCCTCCACCTTGCTGGTGGCGACGAAGCTTGCGCCCTGCAGCACGAGGGCGGGGCCACTCACGTCGTCATCGCCATCCATGACGGAGATGATCTCGGATTTTAGTGCATTATCATTGACATGATACCGGCGGAACAACTGCAACTGGTCCTCATAGGTGAAGACGCGGCAGAAAGGCAGGAAGTCACCGCGATAGCCAAACCATCGCTGCATCTGCATCTGCGTGTCAGCGGCAGGCTCAGCTGCGCCGCGCAAGAAAAGGCTGGTCGTGAGCCCCTCAAGCGTAAGACCGCGTGACAGGACGTTGCCGGCGACGAAGATCGAGAGGCTATCTGGCGGCACATGGAACCCCGCCTCATCCTCGCCAACCTCGAACCGAGGCCGGTCATCGGAGGCAGGATCGCTGTTGAGCACACGGATCCGCAGGTTTGGAAAGATACGGTCGACGAGCGCTGCTCTGACCTGTGGCCAGCTTGCTGGAGAGATTGGCTGATACGGCGTGTGCGGAAGGCTGGCGAAACCGATACGAGTTGCCTCAAAACGAGCCAGCCACGCTGACCACTGATCCTCCTCCAAGCTGAGCCGCCGAGCCAGCGCGTCGCGCGGCACGACCAGCAGTTCGGAAACCTCATCGTTGAGTTCGACTTCCACCTCCTTTCCCGGCTCGGCTAAGGCCCACCGAACTATATCCTGCGCGGTGCTGAAATGATCTTCTTTTCGGGCCGAGGGGTGGATCAGCATGGTGTGGGGACCCGCGGCAGCTTGGCGCGCCTCGGCCTCAGTGTCGTAGCGGCGCTCGTGATCATATGCCGCCTCCCAGCCTGGCTGAAGGCTCCGTACTGCAGCGCCCACCAGGAAGCAGCGAATGGCATCGGAGAGCATGGTCCAGCGTAGCGCATCGCGGCGTGCAGAAAGTTCTGCCTCGCTCTCGCCGGGGCGCAGGTCCGGGAATAGCGAGGTTTGGCAGAGCGCCCCGGTGCCTGCGTGCCGCAACTTTTCGTAGAAGATATCACCGCCGCAATAATAGGAGCGAACCCCGGTCGGCTCTGCATAAGACAGTGATCTTGGCTCAAGCGACCCGATAGCGCCTGGCGTCCGCAAGGCCGCATTAAAATCACGCGGACTGAGCGGGTTGTGCGTCGCTTGCAGGAAGTTCGCCTGCGGTGTCGCGGTGTAGGCGACATAGGTCGCAAGCATGTTGGGGTGTCGTGTCGTAGCCTCGTCCGGGTCACCGCTCCACAATGAGGCGATGAGCCGGGGCGTCAGCTTCTGTGACCGATCACTGTCCAGCACGCTTGCGTCGTCCGCTTCATCGTCGAGCAGCACCATTGAGTAGGGCCTGTCTCGTGCATCGAGGAGGTCCTGCGTCACGACGTCGGCGAGGAATCGTCGAAGCATGATGAGGTGATCGTCCTCCTTGGGCACGACACAAATGATTGGCCGGCCCGCTTTCAACGCTTGGCGAGCCATTGGTCGTTGAAGATAGCGGGCCGGGTCCGCTCGTTGCTCATGCAGGATGTCGGCGGGTTGGGGAAGGATCAGGCGCTGGTTGCGTCGACAGTAGGCATTCTCCGGCGTAGAACCGTCGAGTTGCGCGAGCAGGCGTTCGTAGGTTTGCAGCCAAAGGCTAACCCTGGTGCCAGCAAGGAGGATCAGTAGGTCAACTCCTGCATCGAGCGCGAGTGCAGCGACACCGAGCATGCTTGCGGTCTTGCCGGACTGCACCGAGCCGACGACCATGCCTGTCCGGACCCGTGAAGTCGGCCAGGCTGCTTCGTCAAGCGCCCCGTCAACGCCAGGCAGCGCTCTCTCGACCACGTAACGCGCGTCGGCTTCCAGCGCGGCCAAGGCTGTTCCAGACAGCCGACCAGCAACATTGGCACGATAGCGTGCCCACCAAGAGGCTTCGTCACGCGATGTTTCTGCGCTTACGTCATGTGCGTCAACAAGCCCACCTACTGGGACAATCGTCACTGGGCCGACGCTGGGCTCGCCTACGGTCATATCAGATCATCGGGATCTTGCGGATCTCAAGAAGTGCCTCGATTGCACTATCTCCGTATCGGTCGCGCACTGCGGCATCCGCGTCAGCGATGTTGACCCCGAGTGTCTCCAGGATGCTGGTCGAGGCGTTCGCGATGTGCGCCCACTGGGTCTTGTTTTGCGTGCTCTGGGGACCAACCATCTTCGCGGTCAGGTCGCGGACGGCGTCAATACCATCCTCCAGCTTCTGATTCTCGCCGGTGATCACGAGCACGAGGCAGGCCAGCACGCTGGCCACGACCGGCAACTCCTCCCACCGAGAGGCCATCTCACTCTTGCCTTTGCGCCGGAACTTTGGGTGCCAGGCATCGGAGGTCTGCTGGTGAAGGTCCAAGGCCGCGATAAGGTCACGAGCCAAGTTTTCGAGCGTCGTTTTCGACCGGAATTGCGCGAGGCGATCGCTGTCGATGGAGCGCAGGAATTCGTCGATATGGCTGGCTGTGGACGGTGTGCGATAAGCTTTATCGGGACCTTGGGCGGGCTTAAGGATCAGCGTCGCCACGGTCCACAACAGGACCTTGGTGCGCTTGAACCGAGTGATGCCAAACCCCAGCGCCTTGATGTTCTCGTGCGCTTCGGTCGGGTCGATCCCTGCCTTCACGAGTTCCGGGGCGATCTCGGGTTCGGGACGGTCGCCGCCAACGAAAAGCATGAGCCGTGAGATCATCAGATGGTTGAAGACCGCGTTGCGGATCTCCTCTGCGTTCAGCTTCATCCCCTGTTGGTTGTAGAGGCGAAAGACCTTGTGGATGTCGCGAACCTGGGTATCGCGGTAAATGAGCACGGGAATAAAGTAGTCGCAGGCGCGCTCAAACAGGTCGGCCACGGTGATGGACTCACCGGCGATCCTAACTTGCTTATCTTTGATCTCGCAATAGTATCGGCCTCCAAGCAGCTTAAGCGGGTCATTGTCATCGGTATACTTTTTAGTTTTAAAGGGTAGGTACTTCTCCCGGATGTCAGTCGCTCTCAGGTTGTTGCGTCGAGCAAACTGGCTGAAGTTGGTATCAAAGAGCTGATAGTCTTTCATTCCCTTAGCATTTTCACGGCCTTCCGGATGCGCGCCCATGAAGCGGAGAATCGCGGTCAGACGCTGCTTGCCGTCTACAATCTGGAAGCGCTGGCTGCTCGAAACCCGAGCTAGAATAATTGAAGGTAATGGGATGCCTCGCAGGATCGATTCGATCAGCATCTGCGAGTCTGCGTTCGACCAGACGAAGTCGCGCTGGTAAGTCGGATTTAGCTCAAGCTGTCCCTGCTGCGCCCTACCAGCGAGGTCGTAGATGCGCCATTTGTCTACCGTAGCGTTGATTGACAGTGGCTCGGTTGCTGGAGCCTCGTTCCAAGCGTCGATCCATGCTTCGGTGGCGGCTGCCACCGACAATTCATCCTCTAGCATCTGAAGGAAGGCAGAACGATTGCTGACTGCGCGGCTGAGCCTCTCTTCCAGGGTTTGAGCGCCCATCTCGGTCAGGAGGACATGTCCATCACTCACCTCAAAGCTTGCTTCTGCCTTACCAGGGGAGAGCTCATCGAAGAGCCGCAGGGCTACGGCCTTGGGCGACTCTTTGTCATCGAAGGTAGTGTCCAGGTTGAGCCAAATCGCCACCTCTAGGACGCGGGCAAGCCAAGCGCTTGAGGTGAAGTCGATGTCCGAGCCATCGAACGAGCGTGGCCCCTTACGGCCCCCTTCTAGCTTTGGCACCAAGCTCGGCTGCGACAACTCCGACAACAGCGTCGCAATCTGGTCAAAATCCAAGTCTTCCAAGGCATCTTCCCCTTTTGGCCGCTATGGCTCAGGCAGCTGCCTCAAGCGATGATGGGCGGTTATTTACTGATAGCTGGAGGTATCCAACCTTCGGATCGTCCCGTCCGAGTAGCGCCCCCGCAACAGCCCTGATGACGTCGACGTTGACAGCATTTCCGAGCGCCTTGAACGCCCCGGTCTGTGTTTCAGGAAGAAATTGCAGTTCACCCATGCTTTGAAGGCGAGCGCACTCGCGCATGGTCATGTAGCGCCGCTCCCAAGGGATGACGGGCACCTGACTGGTCGTGAGCGCGACCAGCGATGGCGCGGCGGTCGGGCGCTTTGCTCGGATGCCCGATGCGCGGAACTGGATTATGCATTGGTTGAGGTCGCGTGGGCCGCCCTTCCAGTTCCACTCAAGCTTCTGGAAGCTGGGGGCAAAGTTGAGGATGGTTGGCAACCACCTGTCAATTACCGCCTTGTGCTCCCGATAGAACTGGCGATTTTGTTCAATGAACCTGATCTTCCAATCTGGGAAGGATACGTTCGTGTCGCGCGCATATGGAGGCAGTGCATCGAGGACCTCCGCTTCTGATAACCCGCGAAGAGTTCTTCCGAAGGCGCCTCGGAATGATTGAATCTCCATAAGGCCATGCCCGGCGGGGGAGCCGGTACGGGCAGGATAGGTTGCACCGAACTCCATTGCCCAAATTGGGAAGGAGGGGAGATCTGAGGTCGATGGTAGGGCGTCGAGGAGCGCCTGCCATGCGTCGAGATAGCCGATGAAAGATGGAGGGAGCGGCTTCGCGTCGTTCGGCGACTTGTCCAGGATCGACCGAATATCAACCTCGCTTGCATCATGAGTCGGCTCTGGCCATGCGAAGTGGCCAAGCCCTTGCCGAGCGCCAACGATGATCGCACGTTCGCGAAGCTGGGGTACGCCGAACATGTGTGGCGAAAGGAGCGCTGAGTCGATGTCGTACCCGACACCTCGCAGGCGCTTCTTCACCTTGTGCCAGGTGTTCCCGTTATCATGCCGCATAATGTTTGGGACGTTCTCGATGATGAGGTAGCTCGGTTCATGACGCTCCAGGATCATGATCATATAGTCGAACAAGTCGCCCCATTGGGGGCAGTCAAAACCTTTCTGCTCGCCCGCCTTCGAGAAGGGCTGACAAGGGAAGCCAGCGCAAAGAATGTCATGCGAGGGTACTTCCTCGATAGCCTGGCGAATATCCCCATGCGGCTTCACGCCGAAGTTGCGATTGTAGAGGTCGGCCAGATCGCTATTAAGTTCAGACGCAAAGACGCATTCGTGTCCCAAGCTTTCCAGCGCTTGATGGAAGCCGCCGAGGCCAGCAAACAAGTCGATGAACTTCATGGTTTGCGCTCCAGCGGGAAGGAAAGTTGCTGAGCTGCGGATTGTTGAAGCAGGTTTCGAACCGCTAAACGGACAAGGTACTGCAGGTTTAGCGGAGGGTTTACCGACTGACCTAGCGCGACGAGAGCGTCATAGTCGATTTGATCGACGGACACGGTAAACCGCTTCTGTTTCGGCAAGGATAACATACTCAAGGCTCCCCTGCACCAGAATGCACCAAATTGCACTAGTATGCACGTCGATTTTGATCGGCGGAGATTTTCCGCACGTCTCGCCATTCGATCTGAGTAGGCTCTTCTTGCTGGGGGCCCGAAAGGCGTTGGCCGATTTTCCTCGCTCCGCGCCGGTGTTTTTGCTATATTCTTGGCTCAAATGAGATGGCTGCCATCATGAAAAATTTCGACAGTGAACGCGCGGTGGCAAGCGGAAGCCCCAAATGGGAGGGGCTGGCTGAAATCGATCAGGCAATCCGCGACAACCGCGTGATGGAGTATCGGATCAAGAAGTCTTGGGCTGATCCGTGGTCTCGGACCCTGAGTATCGGCGTCGTGCTTATCCTTGCCCTTTTCGCTGGATTCGTGATTTATTGGGACCTTCTGAGGGCCTGACGCCTACCACTCTTTGACGTCATCGGCAGCCTCCGCACTAGCGCCTTGTGCCCCCTTGGTGATCGCGTCCAGACGTCCCCTGGAGCCGGTAATCTTCTGGTGACCGGTCACCTGAGCGTTTCGCACCTCTTCTTGGAGATCGCCGGCACTCACGCGGGGCACTGAACCGGAACCCCCGCCACCTGTCTGAACTCGGCCGCGAACCGACCCCGCGCTAGAGATTGCCGGACGAGATACGGGCGGTCCGGGCGTGAGTGCGATGCGATCTTCGATCCCCTCACGGAGTTGCTCGGCATAGCTCTCGATGAACTTTGCCTGCAACGCTTGGCCTTCTGGACTGAGCTGGAAACTGACGTCGTCGAACCGCGCGGTTCCATAGAAATCGCGGTTGCTCTCGATCTCAGCAAGGCCCCATTCGCGGTAGGCTTGGGACAGATTGAGGCTGCCTGCAGCGCTGTTGCCCTGGACGAAGGACACCTGGCTCTCGAGGCGGTGGGCAAGCTCCTCGGCGCGGCGAGCCTCCCGGCTGTAGCTTTGCGCCTCGGTCAGCGACGCGGTCATGCCGCTTGCAGTTGTTGAGATCGACGAGTTGCTCGAGGTGTTCACTGAGCGTACGAACCCATCGCGGGTGCTCGACCAATTTCGGCTGTCAGACATCTGGGACAGGCTCCCAAAGATCCGCGAACGATCTTCCGAGGCGATACCGATGTCGCTGTCGGTCCAGGCCTGGTTTCGACCACCCTTGGCTCCGATGTTCGCCGATGCCACTCCATTCGTGATGCCGGCACTTGCGCCAGCCTCTCCATTCAGAAACCAGGAAACAGTTATGTCATCGGCCGCTCTGCGCGATAGCCCGAATTGCCGCTGCAGATTGGTCGATGCCTGATCGACCTCGCTGAATGCCGTCTGGATGCTGTCGGAGTTCGAGGTGCCGGTCGCGCTCTCGAAGGATGCGCCTCGGCTGAACTGGTCCCTGAGCTCGCGGAACTTCGTGACGGCGCTGGTCGTCGATTCCGTCGCGACATTGGCATAGGTCTCACTGTTGGCGCGGGCCTGCGATGCCATCGTCGAAAGGCGCGCGGTGAACTCCTGGCCCAGCGTCGGCGTGAAGGGATAGCTGGAGGTTGGGATCTGATCGTAGCTGCCATCCGGGAAGCTTGTGGTCATCGAGCCGGTCTCGCTGAATGTCCGCGTCTGCGGTGCACCATAGGTGAAGCTCGGAGCAATCGTGCCTTGGGCGAACTGACGCGTGAGGACGCTCGAGTTTTCGAAGCTGGTGTTGCCGAGTGACACGTTGCCGGTGCTCGCCTCCCGGGCCGCTTCTTCCGCCGCGTTCTGGCTCGGGTTGAGGTAGCTCGTCGCGTGGTGCGAGATCGCCATGGCGCCCTTGGCCACACCGCCTGCCAGGAACGGGACCGAGGCGATGAGGTAGCCTGCCAGCAGACCGATATCGCTGTTGACGTCAGCCATGCCGGTAAAGCTTGCAAGGCTGAGGCCGTTGCTGCCCGTGACCGCGCTCATGTCAGCCGCGCCCTTGTACATCAGCATCATGTGGAGGATCACGAACAGCGGCCCCCAGGCCGCGAGATAGAAGAAGCCCGTCACATAGCCCTTGAGTGCGACCGGCCCCGTCTTGGGGAGCAGGAACAGCGGGAAAAGCACCGGGAAGAGGGCGTAGAACAGCACGGTCAGCACGACGTTCAGGAGCGGGACCCACTTCATTGCGTTGCTCGCGATCGAACCATAAGTCCGCTCGGTCTGAATGTCGGCGCGGGTCTGGGCATAAACGTCAACGTTGCCCGCGCCGCTGCTGCCGGACATCGAGTGCATGGCCTGGCTCATCGCGTTGATGGTCAGCGTCTGCTTGAAGATCTCGGTCGCATTAGCCGAGACCCCGGTCAGGTACTGATAGGCGACTGGCAGATCTGCGAAGAGCTTCGCCTTGGCGAGCGCGGCCGTCTGATTGGGGTAAAGCTGTCGGCCGAACACCGATCCCATCGCGTCGACCAGTCCGGCCCACTGCGCATTGAGCGTGTCGTAGGCCTCGCGGCAGGTGACAATGTTCGAGCTCACCTGGCCCGTGGTCGCATCGCGGGTCAGGAACCGCTGCGCGCGTGCCTGGCTGCCCGGTGCGATCGTCGCCCAGATGTCACCCGTCTCCGCCAGCTCCTTCATCGAGTAGCGGCCGAGCAGTACGTCGTAGAACACGCATTGCCGGAAATGCTCATCGAGATTAGCGGCGAACTCGGGATCGGAAATCCGCAAGGATCGGGTCGCATCGTAGAGCCGCGCGCCGTAGATCATGCCGTTCTTCGAATAGTTGAGATCACCCGGCAGGCCAAACACCACCTCGGCCGATCCCGTGAGATAGTCGCCGACCTGGCTGGTAAAGCTCGCCATGAGTGCCAGGCCCAGTGGCACATTGCTGACATTGGCAGGCGCAAGGCTGGGGTTGAGCCGGTCGGTCACATGGACGTCGAGCCGCGGCACCATCAGGCAAGAGTAGATGAGGGTCGCGCCGAGGAACCAGTTGATCCACGCCCGCCAGTCCTGATTGAACGCCAGGGTCAGGGCGGACAGGCCAAGGCCCATCACCATGACCACCTGGAGCAGGCTTTTATAGCCGCCGTTACCGGTCCAGGCAGCGACTGCCTGGAAGACGTTGACCAGATAGTCGCCGCCACCGACCGTGAAAATCTCGACCATGTCTATTGTTCCGCCTGGATGTGGTTGGTCCGGTCAGTGGGTGAGGGCGCGGCTCTGGACGCCGCGCGACCAGTCGAGCGATGCGGCCATTCCGGGTGACATCGAGGCAGCCAGCACGTTCTCGATGAACGCCGTCTTCTCGATGATCTGCAGCACCGCATTGACCTTGAGATGCGTGTTGGCCTGCCGGTCAGCCAGCGCCTGACGCACGACATTGACCTGGCTCTGCCACATCGCGATCTTTGCTTCGTCGGCCCCAATGAAGCTCGACATTGAGCGGCCAGCCTCGCTGACAATGCGATCGAGCACGGCAAACAGCAGGTCGACACTGGCGATCTCGGCCAGGGTCTCGCGGTCGTCGGTCGGCATGCCGCGGCCATAGGCCGCCTGGACGGTCAGGATCTTGTAGAGCGGGATCGATGCGACCTGCAGCAGTTCCTTCTGCTCTTCGCTGATCGCAGTATCGTCGCGGATGGCCTGAACCATCCCGCCAATGAGCGCGGCCACGCGTGGCCGCAGCGCTTTCGATGCCGGCAGGCTCAGCGACTTGAACCCTGGATCGAGGCACTTCTCCGCCTCGTCGCAGTCGAAGATCAAGACGTTGCCGCTTGTGGTACCGTCCAGCAACGAGGTGACGAGCGTCGATGATGCTTCGCCGACGATCGGCACGAACTTGCCGGGCTCATTGTCCTTGGGCGGCACGTAGATGATCGTTCCCAGCAGCGTCATCGCATATTCGGCGAACTCCTCGTCGAACTGGCCCCCTGGCGAAAAGAACGCCGACTTCTTGAGGATCGTCCACGTGTAGTTTCGGGGTACACCGGGATTGACGTCATCGTACTTGCCCGAGCCTTGCGCTGTCGTGCTCGAACGCTGCCCCTTGGTGCCGCAGCCGTGCTTGGCTGCGGCATAATCGGTGAAGATGCCTTCGGAGTTGCCGATGGCTTCGCAGATCGCCTTGTCGGCAAGGTCGCCCTTGGGCCAGATCCCGCCCACCAAGCCCTGCGCCATCTCGCAGGAATTGATGTTGAGGTTGTTCATGAGCTGAGCCTTCTGGCTGAACTCCTGCATGATCTTCGAGCATTCCGGACAGACCGTGTCGATCGCCAGGCTGAAGGCGAAGCCGACTGCATTGTTGGCGACTGCCTTCAGCATCGCCACGATCTCGCTCGCGTTGATGAAGCTGAACGAGCCGGCGAAGATGTCGATGCCACCGCACCCAGCACGGGCGCGCGGCAGCTGGAGGTTGGCGATGTTGGTCGTCTTCTGCGGGAAGCGCGTCCAGACATTGCCGAGGCTGTAATAACCGGCTGACTGCCCCTGGAACGCGGTCGGCCCGTTGACGTTGGCTGCGCCTCCGACGTCGTTCAGAAACGAGTCCATCGAGCTGCCGACATCCGCCGATGCGCCGGATAGCGGGAGGGTGAGGGGAAGGGTCGCTGCAAGGATCGCAGCGACGACTCTTTTCATCCTAGTAGTCACGTCCAGCTTCCTTCGATGTGAGGAGGTAAATCCGGTCCTGAAGCTCGTCGGCGCTCATGACGCCGTAGCCGATCGGAATGGGGCGGCCGGTCAGGGCGTCCCAGAGCACGACCGCTGGCGTGATTTTGGGCTCCAAGCCCATGCGGCTGCGCTGGTTGGTCTCGACCGTGTAGTTCGGGAAATGTCGCGATGGACCGCCATCGGTCGAAATCGCCCGCACCGCGATGTGCCAGGTCGAGGCAACGCTCTGCACGATCGGCGACATGACCTCGCAGGCACCGCAGCTCTGGGCGAAGAAGTAGAAGAGACCGTAACGCTCGGAGAGCTCGGCCATTGCCGCGTTCCGCTCCGCGCTGCGCGCATCCTGCCACTGGCGCTTGCCAAGCGTCGAGACCGGCCGCTGCAGCGTGTAGTCGAGTTCGGGATCCTGCCAGATGGCCCGCTGCCAGACGTCGCTGAAGAGCGACGCCCGGTCGAGCTGGGCGCGCTGGAACCGGATGTAGGCCGTCACATTGGCAGGCGTGGGCTCGAGGATCGCCTTGGCCTTGAGCTCCCGCAAGGTCGCCGTGATCGCGTCAAGCTGGCTCGTGGCGCTCGCCGCCGGCGCGGGTGCCTGCTGTTCCGGCGGCTTGGGCCGGTTGCAGTAGAACCAGTACCCAAGCCGGCGCTCCTCGCAGTAGAAGCTGTCCTGCTGCTCGTTCGTCTCGGCGCGTGGCGGCGCATCGGTTTGGGTGGTGGTCGTCTGCGCGGTCGCGGGCGAAAGGAAACAAGCGGCATTGGAAATCGCGCAGGCGGCAAGCAGCCGCCACGCGGCCTTACTGGCGTGCGCGGGCATAGTAGTCCTCGATCTTCTGTTGGATGTCCTGGGTGGCCTGCAGTTCGTCAGGCAAACGGGCGGCGTCGGTGAACTCGGCATAGACTTCGCTGAAGTCCATCCGACTGAGGTCGAGCTGGGCGAACTCGTCGATGGTGAAGCCCTGGCATTGTTCGGTCTTGGGCTTGCCCCAAGGCTTGTTCAGCTGCTGGCGGCCCTGCTCCTGCAGGATCCGGGAAAGCTTGGACTCGAAGCAGCAGTAGACCTTCTTCTTGGTCAGGCAGACGCCGAGGAAGCTGTCCGAGCAATAGGTGCCGACATAGGCGCACAGGCCCTGGGCATCCCGCTGATGGAGCAGCATCTCCTCGCGGCTGCAGCCGAGCGCGACGAGCAGCTGGATGCCGGGGATGAGCGGGAAGCCTTTGCCCTTGCAGCAGTTGAGTACACCGAAGACCTTGGACGAGCAGGTGTTGCGCGTGCCTTTGAACAAGGTGAGCGTGTCGGGATCGAACTCACGCCGGGCCTGCGCCATCGCATTGAGCGCGACAGCGGCATCCTTGAACTCGTCGTTGGCCTCGCGCTGGATGGTCTCGCACGAGCCATCAATGCAGTAGACGTCGCCGTCGCAGATGAACTGGTTGGTGCTCGCGGGCTGGTCCGGGACCGGGCAATCATAGACCCGCTCCCAGGTGCGGCAGGGCTCGCCAGCGAGACAGTCTTCGCGCACCAGCTTACAGCCCGGTGTGGCTTCAAGCGTCTGGCAGTCCTGAGCCTGCGTGAACTGTGCGCAGCTGTAACTGCGGCTCCATGCCCAGCAAGGCTGCGTCACGGCGATGCCATCGACGATGCGGGTCACCGGATCGCTGTCGGTGCAAGTCTCGGTGTCCTGCTGGCACGAGTTGTCGGCTGCGAGGCCAGCACACTGGCTTTCGTCGCGTGTGGTCGTGACGACGTTCTCGCCCGTCACCGTATAAGGCGTCGCGCCCTCGACCGGCGCGGTGCAACTGACGAGATCAATCCTGAGATCGCCGGAGTTGCAGCCCCAGTAGATCCCGAAATAGGGATCGCACAGGTTGATCGGATAGGACTGCGTGACCGTGCATTGCGGTGCGGAGTAGCGGTTGCAGTTGTAGACCGAAGCCGGGTCGACCCCGCTGCCGCCCACGCAGTAGTAGCCGTAGACCTGACGTTGCTCGACCCGCGCGGTCAATGTCACGGGGCAGGTCCGCGTTTCTTGGCTGGCGGTGTAACCGACATTGCAGGTCGCCATGTAGCGCGCCGCAGTTCCGCTGGCTGGCGGCAAGGGCACGCAGCGCCCCTGTGTGCCGCCGATGGCCATCCCGCTCGTATAGGCGAGCGGGTCATCGCTGATCACATTGCTGCGTGCGATCGTCGCATCGAGATCCTGCGGCGCAAACCGGGCGCGGCGGTCCATGGAGTCCCGCATAGTCTTGTAGCCGGTACTGGTCGTGGCCTGGCTGGCCGCTTCGCGGCTCATCCGATCCGGATCATCGAAATAGCCCGACTGACTTGGTGTGCCGCCAAAATTGGGAATGCGGCTGGCGTCAGGGTTTGTCGTCGCCGCGCTTTGCGCCGAGGCCGCCTTGTCTCGCCCGAAAGCCTTGCCGTCTGCCTTGGCAGCATCGGTCGTGGTCTGGGCGTGAAGCGGCCCGGTCAGGGTGAGCAGGAGCGCACTCAAGCAGGCGACAGGAAGGAATAGCCGTTTCATGGAACCTGCCTTTCAAGACGGGCGAGGTGCTGGGCCGCGAGCAAAGCGCCAGGGCCGCCGCCGCGCGCGAAGGTCTCAAGCGCGTAGGCTGCGCTGACATTGCCGCTCATCCGGTCGTGGGGCGGAACTTGCGTGCGGCAGTCGAAGCCATCACAGAGGTCGAAGTCGCTGCTGGTCACGACGTAGGCAGGAACCGCCTCAATCCCGAAGGCGCGGAACAGGCGCGGGTCGATGCCGACGCCGTCCAGTTGTTCCCCCGGCTTTGCCACTTTGGCCAATGCGTCCGTGAGAGCCTTGGCGCTGTTGCCAGGCAACCCGCGCAGGGCGACGATGCCGCCCGCCTTGGCCACGTCGTCGATCATTGCGCGCAGCGACGCTGGCGGCATCGAGAGCGAAGCAAAGGCGATGAACCTTGGCGCTTCGCCCATGCCTTCGCTGGTCATGGTGCCAGCATTGGCAACCATCCGGTCGAAATCGAACGTATCGGCCGCATCTGGCTTCGCACTTGTGGCGGCCTCGCGCGTATAGCGGCGGCCGTGCGCCTGCGCTTCGTCGGTGCTTGCCCTGGCTTCCCGCGCCAGAGTTTCGGCCCTTGCCCGAGCATTGGCGGAGAGGGCTTCGGCATCGTTGGCACCGGCGCTGGCCCGCGCCCGGATGGCCGCCAGATCAAGGTCCGGTTCGGCTGTCTGTGCGGATGCGCCAGCTAGGGCGGCAAGGCTCGAAAGCGATGCCACTACAATGAGATGAGGGAGTGTTTTCATAGCGCGCAGCAGTTCCGCTTGCGCCAGACCAGATAGCCCATGTCCTCGCCAATGGCGGGATAGACCTGGCCTGCCGACATGAAGGTGGTGGAGGCACCAATGGGCGCGCAGGCGTAGCGGCCCTTGGTCTGCGGATTGGGATTGGTGGCTTGGAACCGGTACTGCTGCTTGCGCATCACCGGCATCAGGTACTTGCCGCAAAGCCCCTTGCTGCCCATCGTCCCCCAGGCGACGAGTTCGCGGTGGAGCTTGTAGGAGAAGCGGGCGAGTGCGAGCCGCGAGGCCTGGACATGGCCAATGGTTGCCGAGACATTGCCGTTGAGTGGATACATCGTACCCTGACAGCCCGCGCACCAGAACAGTTCATCGGTCGGCAGCTTGGCCGTTGCCGCCACGCAGTCGGCCGCGCAGGCCGCAAGCGCCAGCGGATTGGCGAACAGGACCGCCTCGGGGTTGATGATCGCGGTGAGTTCGCTGTCCTGCCAGAGCGGATCGATCTCGGTGATGTAGAGAATGTCGATCGAGCCGGATTCGAGGCAGAGGAAATCGGCAACGATCTCCATCCAGTAGATCAGCGGATAGGCATACCAGTGGACATGCCACTGTGAGTTGTACTGGGTATTGCCGCCGATCGCAGATGGCCCCGCCATCGACTTGAAGCCGATGTCGAACCCCGGATCGAGCTTCATCCCGCCCAGATTGACGAAGCACCACGGCTTCATGCTGACATCGGCAAGCCGGACTGGCTCCCAGAACCCCATGGCAATCCCGGGCCGCAGCCCGCACAGGCACACCGGCAGAGCGGGGTTGCTGGTGTCGGGCCGACTTGACGGCCAGATCTTCAAGCCTCCGATCGAAATCGGGAAAAGGCACGACCAGCAGATGTCCGTGATCGGATTGACGAACTTGCCGGTGCAGCGGCCCGGACCGGCCGCAGCCTGTGCGGGAGCGCTGGAGATGGTGCTCAGGCTGGTGAGCAGAAGTGCTCCGCAAAGCCATGACAAAAGGCGATGTTTCCTGCTCATGATGTCGCCCGCTCTTTGGGAGTGACCGGCTGCTCGGTGATGAGGAGCGCGCGGCCCTGCTGCTCGACGGTTGCGGGCACCGCGCGAATGCCGAAGTGCTTCACCAGCGTGCCGCCCTGGTCGAAGTAGAAGCGCCGCTGGCGGGCTTTCATGAGTTCGAGCGGCGCACCCCGCACGAGGATGAGCTTGGCCTTCATGCTGGCATAACGACGGATGGCCCAGGCGAGCTGTGCCGGGTCGTCGCCATCGAGGAAGACGAGGGGAGCCCGCAGCGGCACGGTATCGAGCGGATTGACGCGCGTGCCTGCGGCAATGATGAGCCGGCCCTTGTCGTCAGCAATGTCGCGTTCGACGGTGATCGTCGGATCGAAACGCCAGCTGCGCAGCGCCGAGGCGAGGGAGATGCCTGCGACAGGCTCAGGCCGGTTGACCCGGGCGATCGTTCGCCGCTTCAGCTCTTCATTGAGACGGGCGGTCTCGCCGGTCTTCTCGAGCTGCGTAAGCCTGGCATGGATCTGCTGGAGCAGGTCCGGCTCGACCACTGGCCAGACCGTGCCGTGCTGGCCGTAGTCGCGAGCCATTGCCTGGGGTGCTATGGCAACCGCAAGCGCAGTCGCGCAAACGGGCAAGGTGATGAGCCTCACAGGATCGGCCTCCCGACCCCGAGAATGCGTGGGCCGCAAATCCAACCGATCGCGGCGTAGCGGCTGTCGAAACCGTCCTTGTGTTCGCTTGTGACGAAATAGCAGCCTTGCGGAACGCGGCCCGTCGGGCCAAGCGCGAGGGGTTCACCAAGGCGGCTTGTGAGCTTGGCCTTGGCGACAGCCTGCCCGTTTACGAAGTAGGTGCGGTCGTGCTCGGTGACGATGTCGCCCGGCACACCGCTCACCCGCTTACCGAACGGTTTCGGCTCCGCCCCGAAATGTTTCACCAGCAACGGCGAGGCAGGCGGGTCAAACAAGATGATATCCCCGCGGTGCACGGCCGCCCCGCGCGTCACCCAGAGGGCCCAGTAGGGCAGGCTGGGGCTCACGTTGATCATCAGCGCATGGCCCTGCGCGAAGGCGCCAAGTGAGGAGAGCGCCAGCGCCCCGGCGCCAAGCCCGCCCCAGAGCGCGAGCCGGCGCGCGGGCGCAGAGCGGATCAGGCGATCAGCGGGCTGCATCGGGAATGGCTCCCATCCGGCGTACAACATCCGCGCGCACAGATTGCGTCAGGTCCGGTGTGCTCCCGGCGACCACGGCTTCGGCAACGAGGACCGTCCGGCCTTCGCGTCCGAGCTTCTGTACCGAGGCTTCCACGGCCTTGAGGTAGGCCTGGACGCGCAGCCTGGTCTCTTCGGGCGGCCGGCCGGCACGCGCTTCGGCTTCGATGAAGTCGCCCATGATCCGGCTCAGCTGGACCGTGACGACCTCACGCTTCTCCACGGTGAGCAGCTTGTCGGTCGCCCAGACACCCCACAGCACCTGACCAACCATGCCGACGCCGACAGCGACAGCGGTGAGATTGATCGATGCTAGCCGTACGCGCAGGCTCGATGTTGCTATAATGTTCTTCACAGCTTTTCTCCCGAGAGTTCGCGGTCGAGATCACGGATGAAGCGCGGCATGCGTGCCATCACGATCAGCGTCGCGAGAGCGACAGCAACGAACTTGAATTCGCCGAGGAACGTCACGCGCCGCTCGAGATCGGCCCCCAGGAAGCGGTATGCGAGATTGGCGACATGGGCGAAGAAGGCATCGGGATTTCCGCCCGACAGAAGGAGGAAGAATAGCAGCGGCAGGCCCAGCGCCATCAGATAGGACGAGCCCAGAAACAGGCTGCCGCGAAGCACGATGTAGCAGCCATCGGCCATGCGCGAGCGCCAGGTGGGCACTCGAAGGCTGGCGGGCTGCTCGACTTCGGACGGGGCGGTCCGGTCGAATGGGGTGACGAGGTGGAGAGGCATGGAAATAGGGATCCTTGTTGAATGAATGTCAGCGGTTGGCGAAGGCGATGCGTTCGATGGCATCGGCGAGCTGGTGGCCCCGCGCGATCTCGGCATCGATGGCGGCGAAAGTCTGGGGCGAACTCGAGAACAGCGTTGCCGAATAGTCGTCGAGCACGAGCCGCCCGATCGCCTCGGTCTCCGGCCCCTTGATGAACACCTCGGAATAGTCGCTGCCGGACCGCTTGAGGCTGCGGATCAGCGTCTCGGTGCGATCGTCCATATCGAGGCGCTTGCTCGCCTTGAAATCGGCAATCGTCTCCGGCTTCTGCTGCAGGATCAGCATCCAGTCGCTGTTCTCGAGCGCTGCCGTCGCCCCGTCGGACTTGTAGTAGTCGTTGAGTGATTGGGTGGCGGTCGCGAGGGCGCCGCCATATTTCCGGCAGGTGCGGGCATAGGTTTCGACGAATTCACCCATCGATCCGCCCTTCAGCATCGACCACGCCTCATCGATCAGCAGGAGCTTGCGCAGCGACCTTGGGCTGCGCGTCATCGCCTGGCTGGTCATGAACATGATCGCCGAGAGCACCACGCTGCGCAGGTCTTCCCGGCTCGCGAGGTCGGACATCTCGAACACCGTGAAATCCGCATCGAGGTCGAGACTGGCCTGGCCTTCGAAGAAGGCGCCGTAGGTCCCGCCCGCCATGTAGGGCGCGAGCGCGGTCGCGATATCGGCCGCGGTGTCATGCCCAAGATTGCCGAGCATCTCGCCGACGGTCGTGACCGTGGCTGCAGCGCCGTGTTCAGCCCAGACCATGTTGACCGCCCGGTCGATCAGCCCGCGCTCGGTATCGGTCAGCTTTGCGCTGTGGCGGGCCATTTGCCCGACGATCGCCTTGATCATTCCGAAGCAGTCGAGGCGATAATCCTCGTCCTCGGCGGCGCGGGTTCCGTCGATCATCGAGAAGGGGTTGAGGCAGAAGCCCGCTTTCATCGTGAACTCGACAAAGCGGCCGCCTTGCAGCTTGACCGAGTGCTCGAAGCTGCGGCCATCGTCGATCACGACCACCTGCGCGCCGGCGCCGCGCAGGGCGGCGCACATCTCCTGGAGCAGGACCGACTTGCCCGATCCAGACTTGCCGCAGATAGCGACATTGTGGTTGCCAGCCTCGTTCTCGAACGGCGACCAGAAGAAGGGCTGACCGCGCCGACCGACGAACAGCAGGTGAGGGTGGGCGCTTCCGAGATACTCGCCCTGCATGGGCGCGATATTGGCTGCAGTAGTCGACAGGACGGTCTTGAACCGCTTGAGCCGCTCCATGTCGGCACCGAGCCCGTCGGCTAGCGTCAGCGGCATCGCCGCGAGCAGCCCCTGGATCTGCAGATAGCGCTCGTCGGTGAGATCCCAGCCAGCCGCCTTGTAGATCGACTTGATCGCGCGTTCGTGGCGGTCGCCTTGGCCCAGTGGCGAATAGGTCGTCACGCCGTAGAACACGCGCACCAGACGGCGGCCTTCCTGGAGCTCGGCCTGAACATGTTGCCACTCGGCGGCCTGTTCGCCGATCCTGGGCAGGAACCGGGCGCTGCGGGTTCCGGCGAGGCTGGTTGTCCGCATGAACTTGAAGCCGGCCTTGGCCGATGCTGCCTCCTGGTCCGGATAGACGAGACACAGCATGGTGGCGGCCGGGCAGGGGAAGCGCAGCTTGTCGGTGAACAGGTCGCCGATCAGCCGCGCGCATTCCCATGGGGCCCAGCGCGACGGCATGTTGCGGACGGCAAAGTGCCGGACATCGAAAGCATCGGGATAGACGGTCCCGATCTCGGGCACCCCGTCATTGACCTTGCCGGTGGGACGGAACCGCTCGGTCACGAGGCGCATGCGATCCTCTGCCACGACCAGTTCGATGTCGTGGCGGATCGCCTGGGAGGCGATCGGATCGTTGGGGTTGTAGGGCACCGCGTCGTCCTGCGGCGCGGTGGTGGGCGAGGTCAGATCATCGATGACCGCGATCAGCGCTTCCGGCCCGACTTCGACCACGCCGAGGTTCAGCGACTTGAGCATCGCCATCAGCCCCTCGCGGGTTTGCTTGAGATCTTCGTTGCTGACCGCCTTCGATGTCGGCACGCCGACTGATACGATGACCTGGTGATGCCGTGCATGGAATGGCGCGTCCGCAGAGCCTGACTCCCAGACGAGTGAATAGAGCCGCCGCGCGCGGTGGCGGGCAATCGCCTCATAGACCCCGCCCTGGATGTACCGTGGCGCGAACCACGGGGCGACAATCCGGCTGATGCGGGGGCTCGCGAGGTGCAGCACCTGCAGGCACGCGCCGGCTGGCAAGCCTTCCGAAAAGAACTGCCCGAGGATTTCCCCGGTGCGCTCGTCCGCCCCGATCAGCGGCGTGACCGAGAGGACAAACCCTTTCGAGCGTGCGTTGAAGTACAGCCGGGTTGCCGGATCATAGACCCGGTAAGGCAGCCAGTCGGAGAGCATGTCGACCATCAACTGCGGACGTGCCTTCTCGGCATGTTCGGCATCCCCCAGCAATCCGCTGAGCAGCCGGTCGACGACCGTCTTGAGTTTTTCGGCCATCACTTGGGCTCCTTGGACTGCGAGGTGCTGACGTTGGCCTGACCGCCGGATCCGGTTGCCGGGCGGATCGCGGCTTTCGCGGCTTCAATCGCCGCTGCGCTGGGGAACACGGGAGCGCTGTGCCCCGCCTCTGGCCGAGGGGTCCGATCACGCGGGGGAGGCGACGTGTCGAACCCCTCGACCGCCGGTGCCTTGGCACCGGCAACGGCCTCGCGCGCCGTGGAGGGGAGGACCAGCGGCGAGGCATCTGAAACTGCATTTTCGGAACTGGGGGCATCAGCGCCCAGGTTATCAAAGGCGCTGGTCCCATCCGTGGGCGCGGACGAGAAGGGCGGCGCAAGATCGGCGGTAGCATCCGGGTGTTCGTCAGCGTCTTCGTGCGCAGACGCAGCTTGAGCGGCCTTCAACTGCCGGCGGACCTGGCGCATCACGGACCCGCTCTTGTCCTCACCCGCCTTGCGGCGCAGCTCGGTTGCCCAGCGCGGGTTATCGACGACCGTCCAGGCGACAGCTTCATCATGGAGCGTTCCTGCCTCATCGACATGCGCTGGGAAGACGACCCGCAGGGTCCGCTCCGCCGTACGCGTGGTATCTGCGTCCACCACGCCCGACCGGGGGCGTGTCTCGGCATGAGGCGCCGTGCGAGACGACAGAGTGTTCGTCGCCTTGGCATCGATGACGTGGGCCGGTGCGCAGTCGCCCTTGGGCGCCCGGCAGGTGAAGTCGCCTTCGACATTGGTGCCGAACGTGGCGCAGCCACTGGCGAAGCCGGCCAGACAGACGCAGGTGAGAAGACGTGTCGGAAACCGCATGGGTTTATCCTTTCGGAGCTGGGGTGGGGGCAGCGCGCAGGAATTCCCGGAGCACTGCGGCAGGGCGGTAGCCTTCGAGAACGGCGCCATCGGCGGGGCGCACGATTACGGGTGTGCCGCCAAAGCCGTGAGCGCGCGCGAACTCCTCATTGGCATCGAGGCCGCTCGTGTCGCAGGGTTTGGGATTGGCGAGCGCGAGGCCCGAATAGGCCATGTGGAGGGCGACTTCGGGGCGCGGCGAGCACAGCACCCGTTCCGCATCACGGCGGCTCTCCGCCCCGAAAATCGAGATCGGCCGTTCTTCGACCCGCGCCCCGATCGCCTTCAGTTCGGCCTCAAGCTTCTTGCAGTAGCCGCAGTGGAAGTCCGAGAAGACGACGACACGTGGACCATTGGCAGGCCCCCAGGTGATCGCGCCGTTCGGAGGAAGTTTACCGAGCGGAACATGGCGCGGTGCCGCGTTCCGGGCTGAGGCCCCGGATGGGCTTGGGCCGCCTTCTGCTTGCGCTTCGGGATTGCTGCGCCGCGCAGCGCCTGCCGCCAGCAGATCCGGATTGAGGGCGAGCAGCCGCGCAGCCGTCAGATCCTGACGGGCTTCCATGTCGTAGACCCGGCCGATCACCAGATACTTCGCAGCCCGGTCGACGTAGAAGAGCGTCGATTTGGATGCGACTTCGCACAAGCCCCCAAGGCCCTTGCAGTTGATCGCGTCGATCGGCGTCTTGGGCAGGCGCAGCTTGAGCGCTTCACGCACCTTCGCCGTGTCCGGAGCGGCAGCAGGGGCTGCAAGGCTTGCCACACCCCATCCGGTCGCGCCCGACAAGGCGATGATTGCTGCCACCCCAGCGGCCAGGCGCAACCAGCGGCGCCGACCATTACCGTGCTCTAAAAGCGAGTTTTCGATCATTGGGAGTTCCTCACGTAGACGCCGTCGAGGAACACGATCTCGACATCGATGCCGGTCGGCATCTCGACGACGGGTTGGTACTGTTC
Organism: Blastomonas sp. 34TW; assembly: GCF_059803595.1. Lineage (NCBI taxonomy): Bacteria > Pseudomonadati > Pseudomonadota > Alphaproteobacteria > Sphingomonadales > Blastomonadaceae > Blastomonas > Blastomonas sp. 34TW. Next base: position 27,400 of record NZ_JAPFGW010000017.1, on the reverse strand, counting down.
GGCGCGCTCGATCAGGTATTTGCTGACCGTGTCGGCGGCATCGGCGGCGCCCTGGCCAAGCCCGCCGCCGAGGATGTCGCCCGCAGACAGCTTGGAGCGGCTGCCGTCGGGGTTGGTCGTGACACCGGAAAAGACGCTGTTGGCGTTGGCGGAGAAGCCGCGCCCGAAACCGCCGACGATACCTGCCAGCAGAGCCTGGCTGACCAGACTGCCCTCGCGACTGACAATGCGGCCGCGCACCCCGGACTTGCCAGCAAAGCTGATGAACCCTTTGACTTCGCTCACCGCGACCCGGCCGCCAGGCTGATCGCAGGTCATCCGGGCGAGCTTCACATAGACCTTCTCGCTGCTGAGATCCCCGCGCGCTGCACCGTTCACAACGCAGCCCTGGATCCGGGTGGTCAGAACCTTCCCGTTCTGCATGACGGATCGGGCAGGCCCCGTGATCCTCAGCACCACGGGCAGCGGATCGGTCTGGCTGGCGACGCCCGCCGAGGCGTCGACGCCGACGATGACCCTGGCCGGCGCATAGGAATTGGGCGGCAGGTAATCAGGCGAGTCCTCGACGACGACCGGCGGCGCATCGGGGCGACCCACTCTGAGACCACTGCTTGCCGCCTTGTCGGAGCTGAAGCTCATCAGCTTCACCTCGCCAGGCGAAGGGATCATGCCGCCCTGCGGATCACCGCCTGCAGACACAGCACTGGGCTGAGGCGAACGTCCCCGCGCGTCATAACCGCCTGCCTGCGGCCCATAGGCCGGTGGCGGTACAGCGGGTGCCGTCGTCGTGGGCTGAGCGGCAAGCCGCGTCTTCAGTTCAGCATTCTCAGCAGAGATCGCATCGATCGCAGCCTGCCCATCGACCCGCATGGCCTGGTTTTCGGATCTGAGAGCCGCGAGCTGCGCCTCGATCTCCGTCCGCGGGATGCTCCCATCCTTCAGCGCCTTCTGTTCGCGCGTGACCGCATCCAGCCGGTTACCATAGGTCGCCACGAACTCGCGCTGCGACAGATCGCGGTTGACCAGACCTGCCGTGTCGATCGTCTGCGCCGCATTGGGATCGTCGGTCTTGGCCTTGTCATCACCGCCAAGGATGAACCAACTCCCGCCGAGCAGCGCGAGCGCTCCCAGCGAGCCCAGCAGCAGCTTCTGACGGCGCGCAGTGCGGGCGTTAAGCCCGGAAAGTTCGGACGGTGAAGCGGTCGCGGCCTGGAGAGGGGCCGTGCCGTTCGCATTGACTGCATCAGTCATGGCCGGTCTCCCCGTTTGCGCCGACAACAAAGGCCGTGGTGCTGGCCCCGGGTTCGAGCTTCGGCTCGGCAATCGAGACGGCGAGGGTGTCGCGCGGTGCGAGATCGCGCTCGGCCAGCGTCACGGGCTTCGATCCGCGATTGTGGACGCGAACAACTTTCCCGGTGAGGCTGGCGCCCCGATAGTCAGCGATGAGCTGGACTTCGAGATCGCCGACCCGCACGGGCACGGCGGTCGCCTGGCGGACCTCGTAGCCATCGACAGTCCGGTCATTGGCCATGGCCTGGATGAGCCTGACGGCGCTTGACTCGATCGGGGTCTGGCTTTCCCAGTCCGCTGCCCGGTTTCTCGCGATCGCGGGGTTGGTCACGAAGACCTGGGTCGCCGGGATTTGCTCAACCCGGCACGCGACCTTGTAGACGAAGCCCTTTTTCGTGGTGGCGAAGAAGCTGATTGCCCGGGCCGCGTAGGTTTCCGGCACCGACACGTAAATGTCGCCGCGCACCGGCTCGTTAGTCACCGCAAAGTCGTTGTAGGGCGTGCCAGTCGAGATCTTCGAGACGCTGGCGAACTGGTCGTCGACCAGCGCAAAGCGGGTCAGTTCCCGCGCTGAAACGCTGCACTCGATCCCGGCGCCGTCAGCCGCTTGCTTGAACTGGTCGGCGGCAAAAGCGGGGGATGTCGCTGCTGCGAGCAGCGCTGCCGCGCTCAGAAGTGAGCCCCGTGCATGGGCCCCTTTTCGGTAAGCCATCACTGGGCCTCCTTCGATTTGTCCTGTGGGGGGAGCTGGGCGAACCCTGCCAGCGCCAGGCGCAGGCCGCGGTAAGTCCAGCTGAAGCGGAAACGGCGCTCGTCGCTGGCAATCACCTGCGCGCCGACGAAGGTCTTGAGAGTTCCGGTCACATCCGATGTCAGACCCTTGGGATCCACGCTCATCGACCGGATCACGAATGCCTGGGTAACGTCCGAGCCGCGTTGCTCCTCGACAATCCCCACTAGCTCAGCTTTCAGCCGCCCATAGCTTGCGGGATCCGCCAGCTTCAGGATCTCGTTCATCCAGTAATCGAGGCCCTCCGGGCTGCGATTGAGGAGAACAAGGGCGGCATCGCGGGTGACAAGCTCAAGATAGTCGGCCTCGACCCCGGCGCTGCTCACCGTGAGTTGCTTGGGAACGGTCGGCACCAGCACGACCTCGCGGTCGCGGGTGGCGGCAAGGCTCCCTGCCACGACCAGTGCGAGGCCGAGACCCGCGCTGGTGAGCGCGAACAGGTTCCGCTGGCGCAGCAGCGATTGCTGACGTTCGTGGGATATGTCGGAAAACATGAGTTTCTCCCCTCAACCGGCAAGCAGTCGGCAGTGGGAAGGCGGCGTTGCCTTGAGACCCAGAAATCCTGCAGGCAGATACCAATATGCGGCATGGGCTACCCAGGAGCTGGCGCGTCCTGCTTTTGCCTTTCGCAGTGCGAACCAGGCGCCGAAGGCGACGATGATGCCGATGAAGATATGCTGGGTGAGGATCCCCCAGGTGAAGGGGGCCAGCATTCCCGCGAACTCGTCGATGGTCCAGAAGCCGATAAGCTCTGGGTCATCGAGGCGTCGGGGAATGATGTAGGGGTCTGCCATGGCGCCGTCGCCTTCCCGTCCGACCGCTTAGATGACCGCGGTCACGACCGAGGTGACGATCGGAACACCCGTGCCGACGCCGATACCGACGCCCACGGGAACGGCGACCTGGCCCAGCGAAAACCGCCCGGATGCCAGACCGATCAGGCCACCGGCGAGGCTGAGGACCGTGATGATCTTGCCGCCCGAGCCTTCCAGGAAATCCGTGAACTTGGTGAGGGCAGGGGTGAAGGTCGTGTCCGCGCCAGCATAGGCGGCGCTCGCCGCAAGCGCCGCGACTGCGACCGGGATGGCAATGTTGAGGGTCTTGCCGAGACCCTTGACGCTGGCGCGCCGGGGGAGGGTGAGGGACTGCATGTGAAGCTCCGGTTGGAGGGGTGGTCACAGCGTTCTTGCGTTCGCTGTGTGTTCCACATGCATCTAGGAAATGATCGTAGGAAAGGGTTGGCATCTGATCCGCTTTGGAGACGGATGGATGCGGACACATTTTTCAGCGCCCGTCGGTCTTCAACAGCGATGATGGCGATAATGTAGGGTTTTTATGTCGAAGATCGCCGCCCGATGCGCCGTGATCCGCCGACGACTCGGGCCGAGGAACTGATTCGCCTTTAAACGAGATGTTCCGCGTATGTTCTTTTCATTTTCCTACATGGGATGCTTCGCGTTATGCCTGCGAGTCGCACCAGTGCAGAAGCGAGGAGACAACCATGTACCATCCAACCGCCGCCGCCAGACCGGCCAATGAAAGCCTGGCTCGCGTGCTTGCCCATGCGATCGATGCCGCCGGCAAACCCCGCCACAGGATTGCCAATGAATGCGGAATGCATCGCGAGACCCTGCTTCGCGTTGCGCGCGGCGAGCGGCCCATCGGGCTCGACGAAGCAGCTCGTGTGCTCGCCGCCTGTGGAGCACATCCCCGAGCCAGCATGATCCTCGCTCTCGCCGGGCAGGAAGATCTCGCCTGCGAGTGGATGCATGGTGAGATGGGCGAATTTCTCGAAGAGTTCTTCACCAGCCTGCCCGTCCATCTGCAGCGGACCCTCGGCCGCCGGATCGAGGATCTGCGGCCTAGGTGGGCCAACGGCACCTCACAGCTTGTGGCGCGAATGCTCGCCAAGCACATCGATGATTTTGTGGGCCGCGACATCGCAATGTCGCTGTCACGGTAAGCCTAAGAGTTCGGAGGGGACCGAACTTTACGATTGAGATCAGCAATGTCGCATTCAGCACAAGATGAAACGCCCTACCTGCCGCCGGCGGAAACTGTGCCGCCGGCCCGACTTCTTCGACTGCCGGAAGTGATGGCCCGCGTCGGGTTGCGTCGTTCAGCCATCTATCAGCGGATGAGCGAAGGGCGTTTCCCCAAGTCACGATCGCTGGGGCCCAAATGTGCAGTTTGGGTCGAAGCGGAAATTGATGAGTGGATCCGCGCCGTATCGCGAATTCCAAACTGATCACGCCGTGATCTATTCCGTTAGGATTCCTCGCGCTAAGCTGCGCGCATGGTTTATCGATATCCGCTGGGCAATACTCTTCATCCCGAAGCTCTGAAGGAGAAGCAGCGTTCGCTGCGGGACGGCTTCCAGAAGCCTTTGGGGCTTCGCGTGCACCGTGCGCTATCGTGGCTTCGACGAGCCGAAGCTGAGGATGAAGACCATGATGTCCGCTTCATCCTTCTCTGGATTGGATTTAACGCGGCCTATGCCGGTGATGTCGAAGAATCGGCCAGTAGCTCAGCGCCGGAGGGCGAGCGCGGCCTCTTTCAAGCATTTTTCTCGACCTTGGTGAAGTTTGACGCCCGTCACCGCGTCTACGATGCCGTCTGGCAACGGTTCAGCCAGGAAATCCGACTGCTTCTGGATAATCGCTATGTCTATCACCCGTTCTGGCAGCACCAGAATGGTGTCCCGGGCTATGCGGATTGGGAGCAAAAGCTTGAGCGGAGCCGGACTGCTATCAATCATGCCTTGCGCGAGCACGACACTGCCCGGATTCTCTCGATCCTCTTTGATCGGCTTTACGTTCTGAGGAACCAGTTGGTGCATGGCGGCGCAACCTGGAACAGCGACGTCAACCGTGACCAAGTCAGGGATGGCGCGTCTCTTCTGGGTTGCCTGCTGCCCATCTTCGTCGACCTGATGATGGATAACCCGGATCACGCTTGGCCGATGCCGAATTACCCTGTGGTCGACTAGCTCAGCCGCTTCGGGGTGAATTCACGCTGCCTCGTCCAAATCTTCTGCGCGTTGACGTGGTGCAGGGGGCGAGTGGAGGTGAAACCCCATCGTACCCCGCACCTGGTCGCCACGGGCATCAATCTCGTCACGCAGCCACCGCACGAGGACAGCTGGATCCTTTTCCGCCAACAGATCCGCACGGTGCGCAACGACCGCAAAGTCACCTGGCGTTTGGCCATGGTGGATGGGCCACTCTGAGGGCCAGTCGAGGCCAAACCGGGCTTGGAAAAGCTTGCCTGCCTGCGCTGGCGTCATGGCATTGAACACAGCCCGGATCGTGAAGCGACGCTGGGTCGCTGGATCGAGGTTGTCGGCCAGATTGGTCGTGGCGATGAAGGGAGTGCGGAGGTGTTCGAGCTGTACCAGCATCTCGTTGACCTGGCTGACCTCCCAGCTCCGTTGACCGGCTTCCCGGCGGTAAAGGAAGCTGTCGACCTCATCGATCAATAGCAGCGCGCCGCGTTCGGCGGCCTTGGCGAAGGCTTCAGCGATGTTCTGTTCGGTCTCGCCTACATAGGGACTCATCAGGTCCGAGCACCGCCGCTCTTCAATATCCAATCCCATGGTCTCGGCGAGGTGCCGTGCAAAGGCCGATTTACCTGTACCTGAAGGCCCTGACAGCAACAGGCTCCAGCCCCGGTCTGGGGTCGCGGCCAGACGCTCAGCAAGACGAGACAAATCAGTGTCCGCCCGCGACAGCTTCGGATCATAAATCGAACTGCCTGGTGCATCGGGGGCGCAGGACTGGCCGAGGGCCCGCATCACGCTGTGGATGGCGGTCTTCGCAACGTCGGCCCCGCCGCTGGCGAGATGGGCGGCTTTCAGGCCGGCCGCAACGACTGCAGGCGGCGCCTTCAGGCTCGCGATCTCACGCAGTTCAGCCGTGCTCAGGGCAACCGATGCTGTCTCAGCGGACCTTTGGGCAACCCGCTCTCGCACTGCAAAGCGCGGCCTATCGAAGCCAATCGCGAGGGTCATGCGCCGCAAGACGGCAGGGTCCAGTCGCGAACGCTGATTGACGATCCAGATCGTGGAAACCTGGGGAGCCTCAACGAGGCGGTTGATCCATTGCTTGGAACTGCCCTTGCGCTCGCTCATCATCAGAACATCGTCGGCTTCGTCGACGACGATAACCCGGTCCCGGTGATGGCGGCACATGGCGCGCAGGATCATGAGATGATCGAGACGCTCGGAGCGATCAGGCTCGTTGCCGAAGTCGTCGCTCAAACCGGCAAAGATCGCGCCGCTTCCTGCTTCACTGGCGAGCGAACGGGCAAACTCGGTCTTTCCCGTGCCGGGCTCGCCGAACAACAGAATGCTGACGGGTTCCTTGCTCACAAGGATCTTGAGTGCGACGCCCCGCAATGGATCGAGGTGCTCGAAATCATCCCAAAGCAGTCCCCCTTGCTCCGGTTCAGGCATGAGCCAGCGCAGCATGTCCTCCCGGGTTTCCGCATGAACCCGAATGAGGCGCCTGAGCAGCGGGCTCAGGCTGTATTCTCCGTCACGGTCGTCATGAAGGAGACGGGACGCGAAGAGCGGGGCGCCGGGCATCAATTTCTGCTCGACGGTATTGTTGGCAAGGCCAGATAGCTGAGCAACGGCACTGGGGGTGAGGTTGCTGCATGACATGGGGGCACGGCGCACGAGCTCCCGCCAGCACTCAAATTTCCCCCAGCGAGCGAAAATAGTGAGGATCGTGATTTCAGCGGAATCCAGACCGAACAGTTCACCAACCCATGCAAAGACATTGTCCAACTGGGCTTGCTTGGCACGCTTCGCTGCCAATTGCCGAGCTACCGCCCGCATTTCGACCAAGGAGGGCTTTTCCCTATTGGCGAGCTTTTGCAGCGCCGCAACCGGCACCTCCCGGTCAATGAGATCAATCAGATCCTCACCGCACCGCTTCACCTGGTTGACGCTCAACCCCTGCAATACGCGCGCAGCAGCATGCGCGAAATGCGCTGTTTCGCCCTGCTCGTTCTGGCCGAACTCCGCTTGTGCTGCCCTTTGACGTGCCATGTTGTGCGCAATCTCCCTGAGCTCCAGTTCCATGAGGAGCCTTCAAACATACGAGTGCGACAATAATGGTCGTATAATGTGGGGATTACGCGTGATCCGACTTGCGCTTGAAGAGCAGGCAGTTAGCAGTAGCTGGAATGACAAAGCGCCTCAGTAATCTCGATCGCACACTAAAACTGGTGCATGCGTTGACGCAAAGCATCGAAGGCTTGTCGCTCGATGAGATGGCTGCATTGCTCGAGGTGAACCGTAGAACTGTTGAGCGTCTGCGCAACGTCATACTCATTCATTTCGACTTGGAAGAAACGGTTGATGGCCGCATCAAACGGTTCAGGATCAAGGATAGCCCGGGTCGGGCTTATGCGAGGCCAAACGCTGCCGAAGTCGCCGCCCTCCAGGCCGTGGTTGAAGCCGGACGCATTGAAGGCACCGCCAACACCGAAGCACTTGAGAAGCTGCTGTCGAAGATCAAGATCGCCTTCGACAGCGCCGAGCGGCGCCGCCTGGACAATGATCTCGATCTGCTCACCCGGCTGCAGCGATCGCGAGTTGCCGCAGGGCCTGCGGTCATCGCTTCGCCCGGGGATCTGACAACGATCCAGTCAGCGATCCTTGCCGCCCACTGTGTCGATTTCGACTATCAGCCCGATTGGGCGGCTGAGCCTTCTTGGCGGCGCGTCATCCCGTATGGATTGATCCACGGCCCGATCACCTATCTGCTGGGCAAGATGCCGGATCGGGATGATCCGCCATTCACCTTTCGGCTCGACCGTATGAGCAACGTTCGAGACAGCGGGATCGTCGGCTGCCCACCGGATGATTGGGATCTCGACGCCTGGATGGCCCGCAGTTTCGGCATCTGGCAAGAAGAAGACCATGACATTGTGCTGAGGGTCCTCCCGCATGCGGTGGAGCGTGCGCGCGCATGGCGATTCCACCCGCATCAGCAGTTCGAAGATGATGGCGAGGAACTGCTGGTGCGGTTTCGTTCCGGCGGCCTGTTCGAACTCGCCAATCATCTGTTCGGATGGGCGGGCGACTTGGTCATCGAAGGGCCCGCTGCATTGAAGGAAACGATGGAGAAGCGTCTCTCCGCTGCTCAGGAAATGCTACGACCGAATATGTCGTAATGGTTTGGCAGGGATAGGGCAGGGCATAGTGCGACGATTGTCGGGGGGATTCGTTTGAATGTTTGAGAATTGCCATCTTCGGATCGGCGACGCGCCATTTGCGAGCTGCATGCCGCTCAGCTCCCAACTCCTGGCGAGCCTCTATGCCTTGCCTCACTGTACCGAGAAGCCCCTGCGCGAGGTCCTGGAAACGTTGGGCGACAATGTGCCCTGGGCGGAAAGCTTCGCGGTCGCCCCTGAACAGACAGCCTCGGCCATCGGGGCCATGCTGGGCCATCTGATGATGGCCACGCGAGACCTGGAGCCAGGATCGATAACGACCGATGCTTTGCCGTCGGATGGGCGGGCGCGCGTCCACATTGATGCGCTACGGGATCTTTGGGCTGGTAGTCCAGCGATTGTGCCGTCCGACCTGGCAACGCTGAAGGCAATTCTGGCCTGTGAAGCGGCCGAGGCACTGCAGTCGTTTCAAGTCATTTGGGATCGAAACTGCACCCAGCTGACGTCTCTCGAGCGTGCTGTGCTCGAGCACCTTGAAAGCCACCATGGCAAGCTCGACGAGGACGACATTGACCATGTGCGGTTGATTTCGGATCGCAAGATTTGCCGCGCGCCTGCCTCGGTCCTTGCCGGTCATGTCCAACGGCATCTTCTGGACCCGTCGGCGCCTGTCGCGCCCATGGACGACAGCCTCGCGGTTCTCTCCGTCCGGGATGCATTGACTGAATGCGAAGCAGCCGCAGCCATCGTCCAGCGCTGGCTGGCCGAAGATCAAACTCTGGCCGCCAGTGAGATCTGCATCATCTTGCCGTCCGGGCCGGAATACACTCATTACCTGTCCGAAGCTTTCGGGCAGGCCGGCCTTACGACATCGTCCTTGCCTGGTGTTCCGGACCGCAGAAATGTTGGGGGTGAGACGCTCCTGCATTTCCTGCAATGCCGGCGGCGCCCAGCGCCCGCCATGGCGCTCGCCTCGCTCTACTGCTCCCCGATCCTTTGCTGGCCCCCGGACGTGGGAACGGCCCTGGCCAGTGCAGTCATGGCCGGCGATTTTCAGCCGATGCTGGTGCAGAGCTTTAGCGGGAAACAGGCAGCGCTCTTCACGCTCATTCGGTCAGCATCACCTGCTACGAACGGTCAGCTCAAGGAGCAGATACGCTCCTTCCAAAGGCTGCTCAGTGATGACGAACTCTTCGCGCCAGATGTAGCCGAGGCGAAGCAGCTGGCATCGCGCCTCCTGGCTGCTCTCGGCAATGCCAATGATGCCGCCGAAGCAGAACTGGAAAAGGCCATTCAAATGGCCGCTGCTTATCAGGCGCCGCCTTGCCCACGGGGGAACTACTTCCTTGGCGGCATCTCGGTGATGCTGGCCCATGAAGCGCCCAAGCGGCAGTTCCGCAAGCTTCTCGTCCTGGGCTTCAACGATGGTGCCTATCCGCCATCTCCGTCGGGCAATCCGTTCTTCCTCGATAGCGAGGTTGTGGCGATTGCCGGGGCAACTGGCTTGCAGCTACCGTCGCAGGCTAAGCAGCTCGATGCAGCGCTCGAGCTGTTCGCGCGTCAGATTGGAGCCGCCAGTGAACAGGTGATCTTCCTCCTGTCAGAACGCGATCGTGGCGGCAGCTTTCTTTCCGTCTCGTCGAGCTTGCCTCTCATCGCGCGTCTCGTCGCAGGCTTGGAAGACCCAGAATCACTGGTCGTGCCGCTGACGCATAGCGAAGGGACTATCTGGGACAGGCTGGTGGCCTGGAAGCCACGTCCCGTGATGGAACCGCTCCAGCCGCTTGAGGTGCCGAGCCACTACGAGTTCGATCTCGATCTCCTTGGTCTACGCAAGAAGGATGATGGCAGCCCGAGGGCGCAGAGCCCGAGCCGTCTCGAGAAGCTGCTCATCAGCCCATTGGCCTGGGTTTTGGCCGAACTCGGCGCCGAGCATGTTTCGTGGCAGCCGGAGGCGCTTGACGTTATGCTGCGTGGCTCGCTCGCGCACGAGGTGTTTGAGCGCTTGTTCCCACCGGGCAAGGATCATCCTTCGAACGAAGTCATCGAAGAGAAGGTGCCTGAGCTGCTGCTGGAACGGATTCGTGCGATTGCGCCGTTCCTGCAGACGTCGGTCTGGGCTGTCGAACGCAATACGCTCGAGGCGGAGATTACAAAGGCGGCTAAGCACTGGTCGATGGTCCTCAGATCGCTCGATGCCGAGATCGTCGGCAACGAATTCTGGCTCTCAGGCACCCTGTTCGGCCATCCCGTCCACGGCAAAGCTGACTGCCTGCTTCGCCTTCCCGATGGGCAGCCGATTGTCGTCGATTACAAGAAGAGCAGCTCGGGAACGCGGCGCCAGCGCCTTCAAAAAGGCTGGGACCTGCAGGTCGACCTCTATCGACGCATGAGCGTGCGGATCGATGAGCGCAGCCATGAAGGCGTTGTCCGAATTGGCGAGACTCTGAGCGGTTGGTCCAAGCTCCCGGCCGTTGCCTATCATACGCTGAACGACGGGAACGTCCTCCTCAACGGGATTGAGGTCTTCGATAGCACGGAGGTCGAACTCGTTGCCGGCGACATCGCTGCCAATGCACTTGCCCTGATTTCGGCTCGGTTCGAGGCCCTCAAGGCTGGCCGACTAGAAACAAACACCACGGCCGATGCCAAATTCTTCCAGAAGGCAGCAGCCCTTGGCACCTACGCCTTGGAGGACAGTCCGTTGATCACCGCCTTCATGCGCGACGACACCGCTCCCTCCGTAACCCTTCCGGACGATCAAGATGACTGAACTTTCGATTGTACCCGCAGGGGCAGGGGCGGGCAAAACCCACCATATCCAGGAGACCCTCACCCAATGGGTCAGGGACGGCAAGGTGCGGCCCGAGAAGATCCTCGCGGTTACCTTTACCGAAGCCGCCGCCGGGGAACTGCGGCAGCGGATCAGGGGCGCGCTCATTGCGGACAGCAATCTTGCAGCAGCGCTGGCTGTCGAACGAGCCTATGTCTCTACCATCCACGGGCTGGGCCGCCGTTTGCTGATCGAGCATGCCTTCGCATCGGGGTCATCCCCGCAGCAGCGCCTTATCGCCGAAGACGAGCAAGACTTGCTGATCCGCCGCTCGATCGAAGAAAATCCAGGACTGAGCGAGATCACCCGGAACCTGGCCGCTCTTGGCTATCAAGGAAGCTTCTCCTCCGACGAAACCGCAGAGGACAGCTTCCGCAAGAGGTTGCTCGGCGTCATCGCTTTGTTGCGAACGCTAGGACCGCGGGGCAGCGATCCGGCCATGGCCGACTTTGTCGAGGCATCCATCCGAGCCGGGTACGGAGCGCCGATCGGCAAATCCGATACCCTGGCAGCAGGGCTGAAGAAGGCTGTTGATGCCTTGCTTACCGCCTTTCCGCGATCGCTCGCTGACGAGGCAGGCAGTGCCGCCGCCAAGACTGCATTCCGCGAGAATTTTCGGGCTCTGAAGCAGGCGCAGCAGCTCCTCGCCGCCAATGGTAAGGACTGGCGGCTGTGGCAAAGGCTGCGCGATCTCCGTCTGTCGAAGCGCGGCAGTCCGACCCCTGATGGATACGATGATCTTGCAACGGCGGTCATGCTGGCGGCCGACAGCCTCGTTTCTCATCCCGGACCGCTTGAGGATGCGGTCTCGCATGCGCGCGCTTTGGTGGAAGGCGCACAGTCGGCGATGACGGACTACGAGACCCGCAAGCGTGAGCTCGGCGTCATCGACTTTAGCGACATGGTGACGAACGCCGCGCGGATCCTCGAGGAAAAGCCAGCCGTGCTTGGCGCCATCATGGACGAGGTCGATTGCGTCATTGTCGACGAGTTCCAGGACACCAACCCGATCCAGTTCACCTTTCTGTGGGCACTCGCGCGTAGGGCCAAGCGGGCGCTGATCGTTGGGGACACCAAGCAGGCGATCATGGGCTTCCAGGGCGCGGATCCCCGGCTGACCGTCGCGCTTACACAGCAATTTGAAACCAGCCCACTCGACCGGAACTGGCGCTCCAATCCGCGCATCATGGATTTCGTGAACGCGCTGGGCCCGTGCCTATTCGGAGACGATTACACTGCGCTTGCCGCGCAGAACGCCGCCGGGCACGACACCGCCCTGGAGGTCATCGAGTTGGCCAACAAACGCGGCGCCCGCTCTGGCGGAAAGCCCCAGCATTTCATCGCTGATCGGCTCCTGTCTTTGCTGACGGATGATCAGGTCACCATCGTCGACAGGCATTCCAAGGCCCTGCGCGATCTGGAGCCGCGGGACGTTGCAATCCTGTGTCCGACGCACAACCACTGCGCGAGCTACGCGGCTGCGCTGCGTGCGCTGGGTTTGCCAGTCCGCGTCGCAGAAGGTGGCTGGTGGCAAAGCAAGATCGTCCAGGCTGCGTGCTTTGCTCTCCGCTTCGCCGTCGATTCTGCAGACAATCACGCAGCTATCTGCACCGCCACCCTCGGGCCTGGCGCAACGCATCTCACAGAAGCCCTCGGCGCGCTGGCCCGTAATGGCCAGATCGATACACCCGAGCTAGCGGCGTTGCAGGGGCTTTGGCCAGACTCCCTTGCGACGCCCGTGGACAGACTGATTCACCAGGTGATCCAGGTCGTCGGACTGCGGGACTGGTGCGACCGGCTTGACGACCCAGCCCAGATGAGAGCGGATCTCCTTCGCTTCGAGGCTGAAGCGGCGGCTTTCATGGAGGCACACCGCGATATGCGGGAAGCCTCCGGTTTCTATGGGCAGAGTGCCAACGTCTTCCTTGGCTGGCTTGAGAACAAGGTGGGATTGAAGGGCGAGGATTTGCGCCCCAATCCTGCCGGCGCAGAGGCCGACGGCATCGAGATCGTGACCTGGCACGCATCGAAGGGGCGGGAGTGGCCGATCGTGGTCGTATGCGGCCTGGACCACAAGCTTGATCCTCGTGCTGGAACATTCAGCACAAAGTTTCCAGGTTTCGACGATCTCGATCATGTGATCGAAGAGGCGACACTTGCCTATGCTCCTGATTTTGCTGCTCCAGAGGCGACGGCGCGCTTTCTCCATGAGCTCTATCCCGAGAGTGAAGAAACAGCGCGCCGATTGCTTTACGTCGCTCTGACGCGTGCGCGTGATCGCCTGATCATCGAATGGCCGCAGGACGACGACAAGGTTGAGCCGCCATTGCCGATCACGGCGCGCCGTCTTTTGAACGACGTCTGTGGCATCAAATTGCAGGGCAATCAGATCACTGTCGGTTCGGCGAACTTCCCATCGCGCATGACGATCTGTGACAAGGAGATCCCAGCATCGTTCGATACGGAAGGCGGAGTCTGCTTGGCGAGCAGCGACCGCGAACCCAGATTTGCCATTGAAAAGCGAGCGGTCGGCCCGCTGGTTTCGGTGGTCAGTCCCTCGCAGGCCGTCGCCACTGCTCGGCCGCTGCCTCGTCAAATCGAGACCCGGGCGATTTCCGCAGGTGTCCGGCTCACTGGATCGGATCTCGCCCAGGCAACGGATAAGGGAACTGCAGTCCACGAGGCATTGCGGATCCTGCTATGCCGGCCAGATCTGCGGGGCAGGGTAGGCGATCATTGCCGGGTTTCCGACGCTGAGGTCGAGCTTCTCGCGCAACAGGCGCAAGCGCTTCGCCAGACCCTCATGGAGCTTGGCTATCCGCGCCTGCATATCGAACAGCCAATCGAGCTCGAACTGTCCGACGGAGGACGTCAGAGCATCATTGTCGATCTCATCGCCGAGGGAACGGATGGCTTCATGATCGTGGACCACAAGAGTGGCACGGTTGCTGATCATGTGGCGCGATTTGAAACTTACTGGCCTCAGCTTGCGGCTTACACCGATGCCGTCGAATTGAAGGCAGGCAAGCCGGTTCGAGGTGCTGCCGTATTCTGGACCGAAACCGGTGAACTGACTGCGGGGCAGATGTAAGGTGACTCTCAGGCTTCAAAATAATGGAGGCAGCGCTTGGCTTCCTTCGGCATGACTTACCTCTCTCCCGACGCAATGCGCGAGGCGCGCAGGTTCATGAATTCCGACCAGCAGGGGGTTCGTGACGAGATCGGATTTCTCATCGTCCATCAGCGTTACGCCGATCGGTTTTTCCCAGGGACCTCGGTTCTTCACACCCGGCTGCGCTACGTTCTTTTCGTGCCATGGCTCTATCGCGACGAGTTCTTGAAGCCGGCAAAGGGGCAACGCACGCAGGACAGTATCAAGCGGCGGGAGTATTTGCTGACGGGGCGACTGATGAACGAGCCATCCGGCGTGATCGGCATCCGCAACTATCCTGCCCCGGTCGAACAGCGGCCGAGCCAGGTCTATTGGGGGGCCTTAAATCGATGGGGGCTTCTCCGCGAGCAGGATGGGGCCGGACCTTTGAGCCGCTATCAGGTCGAGCGGCTCATAGCGGGCAAGTCTACGAGCTCACTAAAGGACGACGAGGGGGCACCTATCTCGGACTCGTCCTGGCCTTTCCTGTGTCCGGATCCTCCCGACGAATGGCACCGGGCGGGCGAGGGCACCCTCAGTTTCGACCTGACCCATTCTGAACGCAGATTTTTGGCGAAGCGGCTGAGGAAGCTCACCTCACCCAAGAACCCGGGAGCGCTATCGGTTTTCTCGCTTTTGGTTGGGCACGATGTCGCGGCGAGCCCCACCGCGTGGAGTTCGCAAGTCCTGGACATAGCGGGCATCGAGCGGCCCGCACTTGAGCGGGCGGGGCAAGCCGCTGCTCTCGCTGCAATCGGGCGAGCGGTCTACGCTGCCCAAGTCGAAACCTTGTGCGAAGAGGTGGACGGCAGCAACCGTTCGCAGACACAGCGGGCCGCACTTCCGAGCATTCTGGAACGATGGGCTGCCCAAGCCGAGCGCCTCGAGTGGAGTGACTTTCTCGAGGACATGAACGACCGAAGCGAGCTTTCGCCAGTGGTGGCGACCGCACTTCATGACACCCTGGCATGGGTCCGGACCGGCCACACCGATCCAATGCGCCTTGAAGCAGTGTACCGCGACGCCGAAACCTTCCGCAAACATCGACGCGCCCGCCTGTCACTCAGTCAGTTCGGTGCCGATCAGCGAGCCGACTGGGACAATGATCATCACCCGCTGGGCTCTCCACTCCATTACCGCTGGGATCAGGTGCAAATGCTGCTGAAGGATCTCGTTGGCGCATGAGCTCTGCCGCAAAAGAATTTCCAGGACAGGCATTTCTCGAACTGCTGCGCCCACCAAAGCTAGCGCAAACCAGGTTGGCTCTGTTCGCCGCCTATTCTGCTGATCCAATCGTCCTCGGCGGCGCGCTGCTCAATCTCCATGGTCGTGGGCGAGACAGCGCTGGAGGCAACCGGTCCGATTTTGCTGGCGCGGTCGAGGCCTTGCGGGACAAGGTGCGCTTCATCGTCCAGCGCGGCCGCATTCACCGCGGCGCACGGTTGCCGAGGATCACTGCGGTCCTCGACCAGTTCGTCATTGAAATGCCTTACCGGGAGCGCTCCAGTAGCTGGCACCCCAAGGCCGCGCTGATGTGCTACGAAGGGGAGAAGTCTCAGCGAACCTGGCGGCTGTGGATTGGCAGCCGAAATCTCACCACGAGCCGGGATCTCGATCTCGGGCTGGTGCTCGACGGGGAAAGCCGGCGCCGCAAGGGTAGCCAGGTGATCGACGGCATCGCTGATCTTGGCGCCACACTCGCGGCTCAGGCCGTGTTGCCCGGGTTCGATCCCGACACCTTGAGGGCCGAGCTGCAAGGGGTGCGCTGGATAGCTCCCGAGGGTGTTGAGGTGTCGAGCATCGATCTGTGGACCAGGGGATCTGACCCCAGTCCGCCCTTCGCTGATGTGGCGGGGCACAAGGTTGTCGTGCTGAGCCCTTTTCTTTGCGACGCGTTCGTCGGCTCGCTTGCTCGCATGACAGCCGCTAGCTCGGATCGGACGTTGGTCACCAGCCTAGCTGCCCTGCGTAAGCTTGGCCCCGAAAGCCGTTCGCTTCTCGCACCGTTTCGGACGCTCGCGCTCGCAGCGCCTGATCCAGAAGGGGAGCAGACTGAAAATGCTGTTGAAGTGCAGCCATCTGAGCCCGCCAGCGAGGATGCCGATGAAGGGCGCCCTGGCGGCGCACATTCGGGCCTTCATGCGAAACTGTTTGCCGCCATAAAAAATGACCGTGTCGAGATCGTCGCTGGTAGCGCCAACGCGACGGAGCGAGCCTGGTCCGGCCGCAATGCAGAGGTCGTTGCCCGTTTTTCGGGAGGTAACTCCGAGATTGGCGGGATCATGGCGATCGTAGGCGCTGCCACGCCGGTGTCGCCGTCGCTTCTGCAAAGTCTCGGAGAAGCCGAGACCGACGCAAGCGAGCTTCAGCTGGAGCAGATTCGATGGGCGATCTCGGACATGCCGATCAAGCTGTTCCGAGAAGGCAAATTTTTCCAACTCATGTCCGAAAAGGTACCGATTTTGCCGGCAACGGCAAGGCTGGAGGTGGGGCTGGCAACCATGGCTTTGCACCCTTGGAATACCGAAATGACCAGGGTCGAACTTGGCGAAGTACCCATCTCCCTACAAACGGACCTCGTCCAGTTTCGACTGGTGGTCGGGGATGTCCCGCCTGCGTCATGGCTGCTGCGGGTCGCCGTTACGCCTGGGCTCGATGCCGAGCGTGATGCGGCGGCAATCAGTCGCTTCCTCAGTGTGGCTGGTCTCCAGACGTGGCTGCGTGAGATGCTTGAGGGCGGGACAGTGCCCGGGACAGAAGATGATTGGGACGCCGATGATGGTGGGCGCACTACGCGCCAGGCGAGCTGGAAATTCGACGGTCTCGCCCTCGAAGACATTTTGAATGCTTGGGCAAAAGACCGGGCAGAGAAGACCACTTCACTGCAACGTGTCGACGCCATGTTGGACCGCTACGTGGCAGCCATCTTGGCACACGGCGAGCATCTGTCGCCTCAGGATCGGCAGGATCTTCTCGATCTACAGCAAACTTGGAGCGTCGCGCGAGACGTGCTGATGACGAAATGAGTAGCACCCCGCGTCAATTCCAGCTGGCTACAGTCGAGGCCGCGGTAGCAGCGTTGATCGGCGCCGGTAGTCGCCGGTTTCTCGTTGCCGACGAGGTTGGGCTCGGCAAGACCACCGTCGCTCGCGAGGTTGTGAAGCGGCTCTCGGCTGGCGGACGCAAGCGGCTCACGGTCTACTACATCACCAACAACACGCGGGTCTCCGATCAGAACGCCTCGCGCCTGGTCGACTTCCTTGGAGACAAGGACGCCCGCAAACCAGCACTTTCGACTGTCGATCGCCTCGCCCTTATTCCGCTCGATCTGGGGTCCAAGAGCAAAAAGCCAGCGTCACCTCTGCGGGTTTATTCCCTCGCTCCCCAAACGTCATTTCCGTCGGAGACTGCGCGGCCAACGCCAGGCTCCGCGACCGAGAGGGCTTTTCTAGGCATGCTTCTCGAACGTGCGGTTCCGGGTGTGAGCGGTCTCCTGCCAAGCCGATTCATCCAGCAGCGCGCGGAGGTGAGTTGGGATCGAGCCTGCCGAACTGCGGAGGAAGCCTTTAAGACCATCGCCCCAAAGCTCATCGAAGCCTATCGCAAGGCATTGAAGGCCCGGTTCGATCCAGGGGGGAGCGGGCGAAAGCTGGGCCGCCGGATTGCAGAAGCCGCGGACGCAAAGTCGGCAGCGCGCACCCTAACCGTGCTCCGGCGCCTGCTTGCGGAGGCTTGCCTGGAGGCAACCCCACCTGACCTGATCATTTTTGACGAATTCCAGCGTTTTCGCGAACTGCTGCATCCCGCCGAGGGGGACCGGCTTGGTCTCGCACTCCTTGGCCGAGGCAAGAAGCGGCCCGCCATGCTGCTGCTCTCCGCGACGCCTTATCGGCTCTATGGAGATTCGTGGGATGGAAAAGACGGCCCACAAGCCCATGAGGAACTGTATGAGACGATCGAGTTCCTGACCGTCAATAGCGAGACGCGCAAGCGTGCCGAGGAGCTCTTTGTCAGCTTCGGGGAGATCCTGAGAGCCATTGGTGACCACGAGGGCGAAATGCTCGATCCCGTCCTTGAGCGCCGTGCCCGTGCCACGCGCGAGGAGATCGAGGCCTTGCTGCGCCCTTGCATCGCGCGAACTGAGCGTCCCGCCAATCCGGCTCTGGACCACCGGACCATTCGAATGCCGCTGCCGATAGCACCAGCAGACCTACGCGCCTTCAAGCACTTCGCCAGCAAGGTATCAGACCGGAACAAGACGGCCGCGGCCGCGTACTGGCTGTCCGTTCCGCTGCCCGCTCAGGCGCTTGGCTCGCGGTACAAAATCTCTGATACCATCGAGTTCGGTCATGCGCCCGGCATCCCTGTGCAGCGATCGAATCGCCAGGCAGGGGATAGCAAGGATGGCTGGGGCAGTCCCAAGTTCAGGGCTCTGCAGTCCTTGGCAAAGACACGAGACCTCGCTTTGCCATGGGTAGCGCCCTCAATTCCTTGGTGGCCGCTCGCCGGCCCATGGAAACACCGCCCTTCGCAGAAGACTCTTATGTTCAGCCGGTTCAGGGCAACGCCCCAAAGCGTCGCGGCACTGCTAAGCGCCAATGTCGAAGATGCCTATCTCCACAAATCGACCAAGTCTGGCAGGCGGCAATGGGAAAGCAAGCGTCTGGCCCCCAAATCAGGTCTGCCGGTCATGGCGCTCTTCCATCCATCGCCCTTTCTGGTTCAAGCGACAGACCCCCTGAAAGGCAATTGCACCACGGTACAACACGCACTCCGGACAGTGACCCGTCAGCTCCGCGCCGAACTCAAGGCGCTGGGGATCGCCGTGCGAACCTCGCCCAAGAAGGATGCTCAGCGCGCACGCCCCCTCTGGAACCTGCTGGCGGCAATCGAGCGGCGCACGAGCGACTATTCCTTGACCCAAACTGCCTGGCGGAAGGCGGCGGGGACAGAGGTCGTGCTAGGGCGCATCCTTTCGGACCGCGATCATGTGGAAGGGTTTACCACTGCGCTTGGCGGCAAGGATTGGATCAGCGCTGAAGAACTCCGCCGCCTCGCAGATCTGGCTCTTGGGTCGCCAGCCATCGCGGTTGCACGGGCCTGGATGCGACATTTTTCGGAAGCGCTCGAAGCCGATCATTTCGATCAGCTTGTCTGGTTCTGCTGGCATCGCCTTCGGCCATACCTCGACAACAAGGTATTCTGGGGTCGCCTCGGTGATGGCAATCCGACCGAGCTCCTCCTGGCGGCGGTTCGCGAGGGCGGGCTGGAGAGTGTCCTCGACGAGCATTTCTGGCTGGCGCAAGGACAGACGGGAGCGGCAAACCTCCTCGAGGATCTCGGATCAGCGCTTCACGCATCGCTGGGCTGGTTCACATTCCGGGGAATTCCTACCTCGTCGCAGCTGATCCGGTTACGGTGCCATGCCGCCGTACCCTTCAGCGGCACCGACGGTGTCGATGCCGAAGCCGCACAACGAGCTCTCAACGAAGTCGAAGCCGAAGCACCGCCCCGTGCCGAGGGCCTTAGGCGCGCCTTCAACACGCCGTTCTGGCCGCATGTCCTCGCGACCACATCGATTGGCCAGGAGGGTCTGGATTTTCACAGCTGGTGCCAGCGGATTGTCCATTGGGATCTGCCGGCAAGCCCAATCGATCTCGAGCAGCGGGAAGGGCGGATCGTGCGGTATGGCGGTCTCATGGTGCGCCGTCCGCTGGGCGCAGAAGTCGGCCACCAGGCGCTTGGCAGCCCGAATGACAAAAGATCACCGTGGACTAATGCTGCCGCGCTGGCTGAAGAACAGTACCCCAATGAAACGGGGCTCTCACCATGGTGGACCTTCAAGAATGCCGACGTTGAGCGTCATGTTCTTACCTTGGCCAAAAGCAGGGACATCCCACGGTTTGATCACCTACAGCGTCAGCGCCTGCTTTACAGACTAGCTTTGGGGCAGCCCAATCAGGAGGATCTGGTGAACCACCTTGCCAGAGGTAGCGACAACAAGATTCTCGCCATGAGCCAGCTTGCCCTTGATCTTCGTCCGCAGCGCAGCACGACCAACGCGAAAAATTCGGTTCAAAAGGACCATATGAATGGAGATTGACGCGTGGCGCCGGCAAGCTGTGGAGAGCCTAGAGAGAGCTGCCCGAAGCCTAGAGACAGTCGAAATGCTGGGTGAGACCTCAGTCAACTTCCCGCTGTCCGACATCCTGTCCCCTGATCGGGCATCCGAGATCGTCACCAGCCTGCGTCGCCGTTGCATGGCGCCCGCACTCGCCATCTACTGTTTTGAGCTTGTCGATCCAGCTGGCTACCCAGAGCTTCGCGCGAGCTATGACCGCAAGCCAGCGTCGTGTGACAGTACTGGTCAGAAGCTCAGCTACAGCCGGCTGCATGAAAACGTCTATCCTGGAGCGATTTATGTCGGAAGCTCAAAGTCCGTTGTCAGCCGGTTCTCTCAGCATCTGGGCTTGACCGGGGGGAACGGGACCTCTGCCATGCGTCTCAAGCAGTGGGCGGCACAGCACCCGTTCGACATAAGGACCACGGTCTGGTTCTTCGCCCCTGACCTTGACCAGCAGACGCTGTTACTGCTCGAGCAGGCCCTTTGGGATTACAAGCGTCCTCTGCTTGGTAAACGCAGCGGGCACTAATCGGCGAATGGTGCCAGATGGCGGCCGCGCAGTGGGGTTCACGATATTGCGAAGACGGTCTAGCGACATTCTACCCTGAATATCCTGATATGTTATCTGCGCGAGCAGCGATGCCCTGGATACGTCAAGCGAGGCCGGTCAGTCCGACCGGAATGGGCATCATTCTCGCGAAATCAGAATGTTTGCCGGAAAATTCTTATACTCCGCAGCCATGCTTTCGAAGGCATCTCCGGATTGTTCGAGGAACGCCTCAACGAATTCGGCTGGTGGCTCCTTGACAGCACCGTACACAAGGGGTGCTAAGGAGCCGGCTCTCCCCGGCCGTGGAAGCTTCCGATTCCAACCTGCGAGCTCATTTATCAGTTTGGCATAATGCCACAGGGCTACTGTTGCATCCTGCCGCCTCTCCCTTGGGACACCCTCGCATACACCAAGCCAGATTTCGTGGTTGAGCTGGTCCCGATACTCTACAAGGTGCGCGCCGAGCCAGTCCGGATTTTCGAACACCAAAGCCTGATAGTCCGCCCCCGCTTTAGTACCAAGTCGACGTGCCGCCCGTCGAGGAACCAAGATGATTGGACCTTCGTCTCGACCCACTTCGAGCGCCTGGAGAATGAGTTCGAAATTATCGCCAGTGTGCATTGAGTCCACCCAGCGGATCCGGAACTTATCCATATTTCTTGAACCCTTCCTTCTGCGTCGCCGGAGGATGAATGATTATCACGACAAATTCGGTCGCAGGATACAACTACTCATTCCATGGCGGCTGGCCGCCAGGCTTGCGTTCGGCTTCGTACCTTTTGATTGGTCAAATCTCAACAATTCGAAGCTGCGCAGGTAGTAACCATGCGACCGTTTTTGTCGTGGGTGGTCGCTTTTAGGAATTTGGCTTACGGCTGACCGAGAACGAGGGACAAGAATGGGCCTGATTGGGAAAAGGAAGATTGGATGGCTGGCCCAAGCGAATTGATCACGGCTGTAGAAATGGCCGCCGCCAGCGGCATAGACCCCAAGCGCCTGCGAGCAGCGCTTCGAGCTGCAAGTCTCGATTGGCATCCGCACAACGGTCGTTGGGAGGTTGTGCGAGGGAGCGATCAGCACCGAGACATCGAACGGGTCATAGCGCAGCTAACAGGAGCGAGTGTCAGGCTCCGATCGACGTCAAAGGCTGCACAAGGCGCTTGCAAGCCCGCAATTCGTGACGAGCATTACGTGCTCGATCTCTGCGACGCGGTTCTCGGGCTGAAGGCGGTCCGACAGCATTGCTTCCCGTTTCTGACCGGAGATCCAGATCGGCGTGGTCACCGGAAGCCATTACCTGTCGATGGCTTTTATCCTGCTCTTGGCCTCGTCGTGGAATATCATGAGCGCCAACACCGAGAACGTGTCGGATTCTTCGACGATAAGCCAACGGTTTCCGGGGTGCCTCGGGGTGAACAGCGCCGACTATATGATGAGCGCCGCGCCGATTTACTGCCGAAGCATGGCTATAGGTTGATTGTGCTCGAGGTAGGCGAATTCTTGCACGATAGGGCCAAGCGCCTGCTCAGGACCCCTCAAGATCAGGCCGTTGTCAGCCGCCGCCTTGCAAGCTTTATCGGCTGATTAATGGATATCAGGGCAATGGTGCAAAATGGCCAATGAACCCCGCACCCCCCGTCTTGCTGTCTTGATTGACGCAGACAATGCATCCTCCCGGATCGCACCGCGCCTCTTTGAAGAGATTGCAAAGATCGGTGAGGCAAGTGTCCGCCGCATTTATGGCGATTTCTCCGGGACCAGGCTTAAACCCTGGGCCGACGTTCTCGCCACTCATGCGATCAAGGCGCACCAGAACTTTGCGTACACCAGCGGCAAGAATGCCTCAGATATTGCTTTGGTCATCGACGCGATGGATCTTTTGCACACCGGTCGTTTTGACGGGTTTTGCCTTGTCTCCTCCGACAGTGATTTTACCGGTTTGGCATCGCGTATCCGTGAGCAGGGGATAGATGTCTATGGCTTCGGAGAGCAGAAAACACCCGAGAGCTTCCGCCAAGCGTGTCGCCGCTTCATCTACACTGAGAACCTGCTGCCAGAGGCGCCAACGTCAGATGAGCCAGGTCGACAGGATGCTCGTCCGGCTAGCGTAAAGAAATCGCCCACTGCTGCGGCACCTTTGATCCGAACCGCCATCTCGCAGCTCGATGATGAAGGGGGCTGGGTACCTCTTGGGCGGGTGGGTCAACGCCTTGCAGCGCTCGCTTCAGACTTTGACCCCCGAACCTATGGTGAAAGCAAGCTGAGCGATCTGGTCGAGAAGGCAGGCAGCTTTGAATCTCGCAGAACCGAGACCGGGCATTTGCAAATCCGGGTCTCTCCGTCTGGTAAAGCGGGCCAACCTAAACCCAAAAAGGCAACAGCCAGATGAAAGCCGGGCTTCGCCCTACCGCCACCAATACCTGTCAGGTGCCTTAGGTTTATACGACCGATAATGTCGTACATCGGTCATATCAAAGCGCGATGAGCAGAAATCTTCGAACAAGCACCACTGATCCGATCCAGATCCCTACACTTCCGGCGGCATCAGGACGCATCGGCATTTCCTTCTGTCCCGGAAAGCAAGGGCCTGCGCTCGCTGGCTTTACCTGGAAGCGTGATCTTGCGACCGATTTAGACGCGGTGCGTGGGTGGGGGGCTGCTGCCGTCGTCTCTTTGATTGAAAAGCACGAGATGGGTCTGCTGGGAGTCGCAGATCTGGAAGCTGCGGTTGTTGCGCGAGGGATGGAATGGCTTCATCTGCCGATCCCAGACGTTACGGCTCCAGCCGAAGATTTCGAGCAAAGATGGCGGACGGCCGGAGCTCGGTTGCGCGGCTTGCTCATCAACGGGAACGGCATTTTCGTCCACTGCCGCGGCGGGCTCGGCCGGGCCGGTACTGTGGCAGCGAGGCTGCTAATCGAACTTGGCCTTGCTGACGCTAGCAGTGCAATCGATCAAGTCCGCCGCGTCAGGCCTGGCGCAATTGAGACGAAGGCACAAGAAGATCACCTGCGACAGATCGAGCGTATCTATGATCGGTCCTATGGCTGTTTGGTTGGACTGGCGGTCGGAGATGCTGTGGGGACGACGCTCGAGTTCAAGCCGCGCGACAGCTATGCCCACATCACGGACATGGTCGGGGGAGGGCCATTCGGCCTGGATGCGGGGACCTGGACCGATGACACTTCCATGGCCCTGGCGCTGGGAGAAGCTCTGCTCGCCAGCGCGGCCAAGGGCTCGGCTTTTGAGCCGGGCGAAGCACAACAGCGCTTTGTCGATTGGTGGAGGAAAGGCGCCTTCAGTCCCACCGGCAGTTGTTTCGATATCGGGATCGCAACCCGGCAGGCCCTATCTCGGTTCGAGGAAACGGGCGACCCGATTGCCGGCTCGACCGATCCGTACTCGGCAGGCAACGGCTCACTAATGAGGCTCGCGCCAGTCGCGATCTGGGGGATACAGCAAGATCCCGCAGTAGTGACACGAGTAGCCCGCCGACAGAGCATGACCACGCACGCTGCAGATGCGTGCCTCGAGGCCTGTGAAGCGTATGCACTGGTCTTGCGGGCGGCTATCCTAGGTGCCAGCTTTGAGGATGCCCTGGCGGTTCCCTCGGGCGAATATGGACCTGAGGTCGGTCCAATCATGGCCGGTAGCTGGCGCGGGAAAGCACGCGATCAGATTTCGAGCAGCGGATTCGTAGCGCACAGCCTCGAAGCAGCGATCTGGTCCGTGGCAAACACGACGAGCTTTGACGATGCCGTGCTGTTGGCAGCCAACCTCGGTGACGATGCCGACACTACTGCCGCAATTGCCGGGCAGTTGGCCGGCGCAATTTACGGCGCATCGTCGATCCGCCGATCATGGCTAGAAAAGCTGGCATGGCGCGAGGAAATTGAGACTCTCGCGCGTAAACTGGCGTTCCCGGCAGTCGCGCTCTTAAACTAACGTCGCGGCCGATACATGGCAGCGAACGGCGGCGTTGCTGTTCGGTCCGCTTTGGTGCCCATGGGCGCATAATGTGTCATGCTTGATGCCCTATCGCTGAATTAGCGGATAATGCGTCAGGTTTGACCCTTTACAGAAGGCGCCGGCAGCGGGATCAGACGGCAGGCTTGGCCCAATTACCTACAACGGGATCTAGGTCCCAGAAATACGTACGGGGTCCAAGCCTGCCTCCTCCGGCTGGAGGAACCGCGGTTTCGATTTGTCTGGATCAAACGAGGCGTCAGTCTTCCACATTGCCATCATGATCACAGCGAGCTTCCTTGCGACGGCAACGCGAGCCTTGAGAAATCCGATCTTTGTTGCCAGCCGGAGGCCCCAAGTACGCAATGAACTTTCGGTTTTGATTGTGCGAAGCAGCACGGTGGCTGCCGTGATTAGGTGCGACCTGGTCAGCTTGTTCCCGTAACGGCTGATCCGGCCGCGGCGCGCGGTGGCGCCGGATTGATACAGATTGGGCGTTAGGCCGAGATAAGGCCCGACATCTCGATTGCTTCTAAAGCGGTACGGGTCTCCGACGGCGCTGTAAAATGACAGCGCTGTGATTGTCCCAACGCCAGGAATCGTCTGAAATCTGGCGCAGACCGGGATGCTGGCGGCCATTGTGCGCATCTTTCGATCCAAATCCAAGATATGAGAGCGCAGATCTTCTCCCATCCTGACCAGGGGATCCAAATCGACGCGGATCGTCACGCCGTTGGTGCTCAAAAGCCTGAGTTGGTTCGCGACTTCAGCCGCGAGCGATCCTCGCCCATTCAGGAGCTTGATACTGGCACCGTGCAACCTGAATATGGACTGGAGCAGCGCATCCGTCCTGGCTCGATGCTTTAGCAGGGTTCGACGGATGTTGATCATTATCCGGATGTCCTGGTGCTCCACCGGTTTGATGAAAACATGGGGACCGAAGGACGGCGCCAGTCGGCCAAGCTCAGCGAGACCTTTGGCATCATTCGCATCAGTCTTTTGACGTCGGATCGCCAGGAATTTGCTTGATTTGCGAACGTCGACGACTTGAACGGGAAACCCGAACGAACGGAGATCCCGAACCATTTGAGTGCCGACACCGGCCTCGATCGTAATAGACTGGACAGGCCCAACGCCGAACCGTCGAAGGATATCTCTTATCGGAGCAGCGCGGGTCTCAGTCATTGCCTCGAAGAATACGTGTCCTTCGGCATCGACGAGGCAGACCGCAGTCTCCGAGTGGCCGGCGTCGAGGCCGACCCAGTAGCGCAGGTGCCGTGGCATTTTGCTCCCGTACGACGTTTGTTTCTTTCGCTTGCCCTACTGACCTTGTCGGGGCTGTCCGACTAGGATTCGTCCTCCGGCATGTGATAGAGAGGTAGGAAATCGAAGGAGATGATAGGATGGAGCCGCGGGAGGCGTTGGATGGCCTAATCAGCGAGCGAGGAGAGACCTACGCATCGATCTCGCGCCTCCTCGGGAGAAACTCGGCATACATCCAGCAGTTCATTAAACGAGGTTCTCCAGCCCGCCTTGACCAAAGCGATATAGCGCTGCTGGCATTGCATTTTGACGTGCCCGTAGAGATGCTGGGTGGAAAGGAGGGGCCGACAGTCGGGCAGCGTTCGATAATCAAAGTCCCCCTACTGAACGGGACAGGCAACGATTCACGCTCACAATGGCGGTTGGTTGATGCGGCTTGGCTAGGTCGGCTGTGTGATCAGCCCGCCAGTGTCGCAATCTTGCCAATTGTTGGTGAGGCGATGGAGCCGACCCTCTGCAATGGCGACGAGGTTATGATTAGCCGAGTTCGCTTCCAGGAGAGCGTGCGTGAAGGCCTTTATGCCATTCGTGGGTCTTCTGAAATCTTCGTAAGGCGGATAGCGATCGACCCAACGAAGAACCGTCTGACCGTTCTTACCGATCACCCCGCATATCCGAGCTGGCAGGGCATCCAGCGCAAGGGCGTCGATATTGTCGGCCGGGTGATCTGGATCGGAGCTCGGGTAGCCTAGCTGTCATTATGACCCCGCGCTGCCGGAGGCTCTAAGCGGCCATCCCAGCGTGCCGTGCTGCTTAGACGCGAGGTGGGATTAGCCGACGCAGTGGTCGGTACGTGATCCGACGACTCGCGTTATGGCAGACGACCACTCGCAGACGCTGAATTCACCACCAAGACCGCTGATGCGTAGCGCTTGAGCAACCTCAGCGCTGCATTAGCGCGTTGCTACCTAGAGAGCTACCTAGCACACAATCGATCTATGCCGCCCGATCTGACTAGGGAGATAACTTCTTGAAAAGTAAGGAGAAGGTGGTGGACGCACTAGGGCTCGAACCTAGGACCCGCTGATTAAGAGCGGTTTTGTGTCTGCATGCGTCCTTAATTGTCCGCAAGCATGCACCCTGTTCATCTGAAGACGCCTCTGCCGGTCCGCGGTATCCATCCGGCGGGGGCCGCCTTGTCTGGGTAGGTATTGAGCGCTCTTTAGCGTGCTCTTGTGAGCGCGCTTAGG
>NZ_JAPFGW010000016.1:0-56213 GCF_059803595.1 Blastomonas sp. 34TW | reverse complement strand
CCCCCGTCGCCGACCTCTGCGCAGGCCCCCCTCCCAACCCTCCCCCCTGAAGGGGAGAGGGCCAAACCCCATGTCGTCGCGATTGATTATGGCGCGAAGCACAATATCTTCCGCTCGCTGGTCGAGGCGGGCGCGAAGGTGACCGTGGTTCCGGCCAGGAC
This sequence comes from Blastomonas sp. 34TW, assembly GCF_059803595.1. NCBI lineage: Bacteria > Pseudomonadati > Pseudomonadota > Alphaproteobacteria > Sphingomonadales > Blastomonadaceae > Blastomonas > Blastomonas sp. 34TW. The sequence goes on along the minus strand of NZ_JAPFGW010000016.1, from coordinate 56,052 downwards.
CTCGCTCGACGAAATCCTCGCGCTGGAGCCTGCGGGCGTGTTCCTGTCCAACGGCCCCGGCGATCCCGCTGCGACCGGCGTCTATGCCGTGCCGGTGATCCAGGGCCTGCTCGAGCGTGACGTGCCGATCTTCGGCATCTGTCTCGGCCATCAGCTGCTCGGCCTTGCCGCCGGTGCGCGCACACTCAAGATGCACCAGGGCCATCGCGGCGCGAACCATCCGGTCAAGCGGCTGGAGACGGGCGTGGTCGAGATCACCAGCATGAACCACGGCTTCGCGGTCGACGCCGCGACGCTGCCCGCCAATGTCGTCGAGACGCACGTGTCTCTGTTCGACGGCAGCAACTGCGGCATCGCCTTCACCGACAAGAACGCATTCGGTGTGCAATATCACCCCGAAGCCTCGCCGGGACCGCAGGACAGCTTCTATCTGTTCGAGAAGTTCGTGAGCGGCCTCACCGCTCCGGCGACCGCCGCGTGACCCTCAAACTCCCCCCCGTCGACCCCGCCCGCATGGAGCAGGAATGGGCCGCCGATCAGGACGTGCTGCGCAATCTGGCCGCCAATGGCGATCAGGCGAGCATTCGTCGTTCGGTGGACGTGAGCTTTCGCGGGTCGGAGGCCAATCTCGAGCGGCTGTCCGAGGCGGCGGAGGAGCTGGGGCTGACCGAGCTCGGTCATGAGGACGATGCCGAGGGTGGCGATCCCTGGCTGTTTCTCGAACGGGTGCAAGCGGTCGACGAAAAATCGATCCGCGCGCTCACCGAGCTCTGCCTGCAGATCGCGCAGCTGTTCGACCTCGAATATGACGGCTGGGGCTGCGAAGCCCAGACCGGCACGGTGCATTGATGATGCGGTCAATCCTGCCAGGGATTGATCATGCGGACGCCCGTCCAGGCGAAATCCGTCGTGTTGCGCGTGGCGACGGGTATGTTGCGGACGATGGCCTGCGCGGCGATCTGCGCATCGAGCGTGTTGCCGCCCAGGGTGCGTTGCGCTGCAAGCTGGCCGAAGACATGCGCATCATGGCGGTCGAACGGAACGATGCGATCCGCATAATCGGTTTCCAGCTGGGCCAGCCAGCGTTCGAGGCGTGGTCGGAACGATCGGGCGCTGGGCTTTTCGAAGCCCGCCCGGATTTCGGCAATGACGAGGACGGACAGCAACAGGCGTTCATCATTGTTGGCGAGCCAGGCGATCACCCCGGGCTCGCCATTGCGGGACACCATCTCGCTCCAGACGTTGGTATCGACCAGGATCACTCAAAGTCTTTCGGGTCGAATTCGAAATTGGTCAGAGGCTCCGGCTTGCGCGGTTCGGGCTCCCAGTCGATGCCGCGGCCCAGTTCGATGAGCCGTTCGATCCGCGCGCGGCTTTCGGCCTTGGCCTCGGGCGTCTGTTCGGGCGGGAAGCTCTGGAACGGCACCGATGCATCAGCGACCGTCGATGCAACAGGGGCCATGCCCGCCGCCTCGATCACCAGCTGGCGCAGATGTTCCTCCATCGAGCGACCATGCGCGGCAGCGACCTGGCGGAAGCGCAGCTTGGCCTCGTCGGGCAGATTACGAACGGTCAGGCTGGCCATGACGGCCTCCTCGAAATGATTTCAATGCAATCAATGTATACAAAGAGAGCACGATAAACAATGCCCAAGCGCAGCGACATAGACAGCATCCTGATCATCGGCGCCGGTCCGATCATCATCGGCCAGGCGTGCGAGTTCGATTATTCGGGCACGCAGGCGTGCAAGGCGCTGAAGGAGGAGGGCTATCGCATCGTCCTCGTCAACTCCAACCCCGCGACGATCATGACCGACCCGGACATGGCCGACGCGACCTATGTCGAGCCGATCACGCCCGAGATCGTCGCCAAGATCATCGCCAAGGAACGCGCCGAGCGCCCGGACGAGAAGCTGGTGGTGCTGCCGACCATGGGCGGGCAGACCGCGCTCAACACCGCGCTGGCGCTCGATGCCAATGGCACGCTGGCCAAATATGATGTCGAACTGATCGGCGCCAAGGCCGAGGCGATCGACAAGGCCGAGGACCGGCAGAAATTCCGCGAGGCGATGGACAAGATCGGGCTGGAATCGGCGCGCTCGGGCATCGCGCATACGGTGGAAGAGGCGCTCGCGGTGCTTGAACGCACCGGGCTGCCGTCGATCATCCGCCCCAGCTTCACCATGGGCGGCACCGGCGGCGGCATTGCCTATAATCGCGACGAGTTCGTCCAGATCGTCACCGGCGGGCTTGATGCATCGCCGACCACCGAAGTGCTGATCGAGGAATCGCTGCTCGGCTGGAAAGAATATGAGATGGAGGTCGTGCGCGACCGCAACGACAATGCCATCATCATCTGTTCGATCGAGAATGTCGATCCGATGGGCGTGCACACCGGCGATTCCATCACCGTCGCGCCCGCATTGACGCTGACCGACAAGGAATATCAGATCATGCGCTCGGCCAGCATCGCGGTGCTGCGCGAGATCGGCGTCGAGACGGGCGGATCGAACGTCCAGTTTGCGGTCAACCCCAAGGACGGCCGCCTGATCGTCATCGAGATGAACCCGCGCGTGTCGCGTTCGTCGGCGCTGGCGTCGAAGGCGACGGGCTTTCCGATCGCCAAGGTCGCGGCCAAGCTGGCGGTGGGCTATACGCTCGACGAGATCACCAACGACATTACCGGCGCGACGCCTGCCAGCTTCGAGCCGACCATTGACTACGTAGTCACCAAGATTCCGCGCTTCGCCTTCGAGAAGTTCAAGGGATCGAGCCCGTTGCTCGGCACCGCGATGAAGTCGGTCGGCGAAGTGATGGCGATCGGCCGCAATTTCCAGGAATCGGTGCAGAAGGCGCTGCGCGGACTGGAAACCGGCCTGTCGGGCTTCAACTTTGTCGATCATCTCGTCGGCGCACCGCACGAGGACATCGTTGCGGAACTCAGCCAGGCGACACCCGACCGGCTGCTGATCGCGGCGCAGGCGCTGCGCGAGGGGATGACGGTGGAGCAGATCCATGCCGTCGCCAAGTTCGACCCCTGGTTCCTCGAGCAGATCAAGCAGATCGTCGATGCCGAGGCCGAGGTGCTGGCCAATGGACTACCGCGCGATGCGGCGGGGATGCGCCGCCTCAAGTCGATGGGCTTTTCCGACAAGCGCCTCGCCTATCTCGCGCTCAAGTCGGCGAACCTGCGCCCCGGCATGGGGCATGCGCTGGCGCGCGGATCGGGCATGGTGCGCGATGCCGTGGTCGCAATGACCGGCGGCGTCACCGAAGAGGAGGTGCGCGCGCTGCGCCACAGGCTGGGCGTGCGCCCGGTGTTCAAGCGCATCGATACCTGCGCGGCCGAATTCGCCGCGAAGACGCCGTACATGTATTCGACCTACGAGGCCCCGACCTTCGGCGAGCCCGAATGCGAGAGCCAGCCGACGACGCGGCGCAAGGTGGTGATCCTGGGCGGCGGACCCAACCGCATCGGCCAGGGCATCGAGTTTGACTATTGCTGCTGCCATGCCTGTTTCGCGCTCGGCGACGCCGGGTTCGAGACGATCATGGTCAATTGCAACCCAGAAACCGTCTCGACCGATTACGACACCTCGGACCGGCTCTATTTCGAGCCGCTGACCGCAGAAGACGTGCTCGAGCTTCTCGATGTCGAGCGTTCGACCGGCGAGCTGGTCGGCGTGATCGTGCAGTTTGGCGGGCAGACCCCGCTCAAGCTCGCGCAGGCGCTGGAGGATGCGGGCATCCCGATCCTCGGCACATCGCCTGACGCGATCGATCTCGCCGAAGACCGCGAGCGCTTTGCCAAGCTGGTCGACAAATTGGGCCTGAAGCAGCCCGCCAACGGCATCGCGCGCAGCCGTGAAGAGGCGATCGCGGTGGCCAATCGCATCGGCTATCCGGTGCTCATCCGTCCGTCCTATGTGCTCGGCGGCCGCGCGATGGAGATCGTCGACGGACAGGCGCAGCTCGAAAGCTATATTGCCACCGCCGTGCAGGTGTCGGGCGACAGCCCGGTCCTGATCGACCAGTATCTGCGCGATGCGATCGAGGTCGATGTCGATGCGATCTGCGACGGCAGGGATGTCGCGATTGCGGGCGTGATGCAGCATATCGAGGAAGCCGGTGTCCATTCGGGCGACAGCGCGTGCACCCTTCCGCCCTATAGCCTGAGCAACGACATCATCGCCGAGATGGAGCGGCAGACGAAACTGCTCGCCGAGGGGCTGAAGGTGCGAGGCCTCATGAACATCCAGTTCGCGGTCAAGAGCGGCCAGGTGTACCTGATCGAGGTGAACCCCCGCGCCAGCCGCACCGTGCCCTTCGTCGCCAAGGCGATCGGTCAGCCGGTGGCCAAATATGCCGCGCGGGTGATGGCGGGCGAGATGCTGGCGAACCTGCCGACCATCGACCGCAATATCGACCATATGGCGGTCAAGGAGGCGGTTTTCCCCTGGGCGCGCTTTGCCGGGGTCGACCCGGTGCTGAGCCCGGAAATGAAGTCCACCGGCGAGGTGATGGGCATCGACAAGGATTTCGCCACCGCATTTGCCAAGGCGCAGATCGGCGCAGGGCTGACGCTGCCGACCAAGGGCACGGTGTTCATCTCGGTGAAGGACAGCGACAAGCCGGTGATCCTGGAGGCCGCGCGCGGGCTGATCGCGCTCGGCATGGACATCGTCGCTACGGGAGGCACTGCGCGCTACCTTTCCGACAATGGCGTGACGCTGACCGAGGTCAACAAGGTTGCGCAGGGCCGCCCGCATATCGTCGACAAGATCAAGGACGGCGAGATCGCGCTGATCTTCAACACCACCGAGGGCTGGCAGAGTCTGAAAGACTCGCAATCGATCCGCGCCAGCGCGCTGACGGGGAAGATTCCGTATTTCACCACGGCGGCTGCCAGCGTCGCGGCGGTCAAGGCCATGGCGTCGCTTGCGGCGACAAGCCTTGAAGTAAAGCCGCTTCAGGCCTATAATATACGGCCTGACGCTTGAGCCCCCCGACAAGTCGTTACCCTGATGCGGCCCCGTTCGAGGGCCGCTAAAGGCATTATTGTCGGACGTTCGGCTTCGCGTCGGCCAAGGATGAAGGGATATGCCGAATGGCAACCGTCGATAAGCTGCCGATGCTGGCAGAAGGTTATGAAAAGCTCTCGCGCGAGCTGAAGGCGCTCAAGGAAGAACGTCCACTGATCGTCGAGGCGATCGAGGAAGCGCGCGCGCATGGCGATCTTTCGGAAAACGCCGAATATCACGCCGCCAAGGAACGCCAGGGCCAGGTCGAGGCGACCATCGCCGATCTCGAAGGCAAGCTGAGCCGCGCGCAGATCATCGATCCGACCACGCTGTCGGGCGACAAGATCGTGTTCGGCGCGACCGTGACGCTGCTCGACGAGGACGACAAGCCGGTCAAGTACCAGATTGTCGGTGAGGCCGAAGCGGACGCGCGCAAGGGCCGGATCAGCTATTCAAGCCCGCTGGGCCGCGCGCTGATCGGCCGTCAGCTCGACGACGAGGTCGAGGTGAGCGTGCCTTCGGGCGACAAGTTCTACCTCGTGTCCAAGATCGAGTTCATCTGAACCATGCCCGCCGTGCCGCAGCGGTCGGCAACCAATTTTCTCGTGATCGCCAATGTGCTGGTCTGGCTGGTGGGCTTTACCACCGGCTGGACCGAGACGATGCAGATCGAGGGCGGCTTCTGGTCCGCGCGGCTGCATGACGCGCTGTACGGGCATTCGAGCGCGCTGCCGGTCGATTATCCATGGGTCGTGCCGGTCTGGCTGACGCCGTTCACCTCGGCCTTTCTGCATGCCGGGCTGTTTCACCTTGCCATGAACATGCTGGCGTTGATCGTGATCGGGCGGATCGTTGAGCTGGCGCTCGGCTGGGAGCGCTATCTGCTGCTTTATGGCGCAGGGATGATCGCCGCTGCGGCCATGCATTACGTGATCGACCCGGTATCGATGGTGCCGGTGGTCGGCGCGAGCGGCGCGATTTCGGCGCTGATGGCGGCCTATTTCCTGCTCTTCTCGCGCCGCAAGCCGCCCGCGATCGGCCCGGTCCCGCAGATCGTCGTACACATGGCCTGGCTGATGGCGGCATGGACCGGCATCAATCTGCTCAGCCAGTTCGCCTTTGCGGGCAGTGCGCTGGGGATCGCCATCTGGGCGCATATCGGCGGTTTTGCCGCGGGCCTGCTGCTCGCGGTGCCGCTCGTGCGCAGCCACCAGGTCCGGCGGCCGCGTCACGATATTCCCTGATCCGCTAACTCAGCTCGCCGGCGTTTCTTCCGGATCGAGCAGACGGTGCAGATGCACGATCACATAGCGCATTTCGGCATCGTCGACGGTGGCCTGGGCCTTGCTGCGCCAGGCTTCCTCGGCGCTGGCATAATCGGGATAGACGCCGACAAGGTCCATCTTGTCCAGTTCGCAATAATCGAGGGTTTGGGGGTCGCTGACGCGTCCGCCCATGACGAGATGAAGTTTGCTCATGTGAATATGCGTCCCTGACAGATGAAACGGATGCCGGGCGGCATCCTCTCCCGTGCGACAGGGTGTTGCGTGCCATGCCCCATCGCGTTGCTGGGGGGCGCCATAATGCGGTTGCGCGGGATTTTCCAGCCCTGTTGCGCGCTGTCAGCGCTTGCCGGTGCTGCGCAGAGCGTCGCGAGCCTTCTCTGCTTGTTCCCTGGCCTTGTCGGCCAGCGGCGCGGCGGCCTTGGTGATCGGCTTGCGCGCCAGGAACAGCCCGCCTAGCAAACCGGCCAGCGCGATCTTCCAGCGGTGCGTCCAGGCCAGCCCCGCAGCCTGATCGGCGGCATTGCCGATCTTCTCGGCGACAGTCTCGATCGCCTCGTCGCGCAGATTGGCAGGGGCAAAGCGATCCTTGGCGCGGGCCAGGGCTTTTTGCCACTGGCTGCGCGCAGCGAGACGGCGCGCGGAAACCTCGGCTAGGCTTTCGACGCCTTCGTCATCGTGATCGTGGTCCGCAGGGGCTAGTGGCTCGGTCATGCAGCGGCTTTCGTCTCTTCCTCGTCGCTCGAAAACAGCGCGCCGATCTTGCTGATGCGGCGCACCGCAAGCCAGAAGCAAAGCACGGCCAGCACCAGCGTGCCCGCCACCGTTGCGCCCATGGCTCCCCAAGCACCGAGAAAGGGAATCAGAGCAATCATCGTGCCGACGACCAGCGCGATCAGGGCGCAACTGATCAGCACCAGCCCGACAAAGGCGAGCGCTGCCATCGCGCGGACTTGGCGTCCGGCCGCTCCAGCGCGGGCCTTTTGAAAGTCTATTTCTGCATCGATCAGTTCGCGGCCATCGGAATAGAGGCCGCGCAACTGTTCGACCAGGCCGGGCTTGTCCGCTGCTGCCTCATGAGGAGGCGGAAGATCGGGTGCACCCGGAACTGGCGCGCTATCGGGAATGGGTTGGGTCACGCGCTTTGCGGTCCGGACTGGGCGCTCAACGCCGCTTGCCGAACACCGACGAGAGGAGCTTGGCGACCAACAGGCTGGCGACCGCAGCGATACCTGCGGCAGCAACCGGCTTGGTGCGGACGAATTCGCGCGTATCCTCGGCGATTTCCTCGACCGGCTTGGCGCGCAGCCGCTCTGCCGCATCGGTGACGCTCTGCGCTGCGCTGCGGGCATAGTCGCCATATTTGGGCCCGATATTGTCGTCGATCGCGCCGGCGCTGTCGTTCAGGATCTGTGCGATGCTGTTGACCGCATCACAGGCCATGTCCTTGACGTCACTCGCCACATCCTTGGCCTTGCCGCCCATGTCTTCGGGGATCATTGCGCTCACCTTTTCGGAAACCTGTTGGAATGCGTTGCTCGACTGCGCGGCGACGGTCGCACCGGCGGCAGCGACGCCGCTCGACACCAGCACTGCGCTGTTCGGCGTGGGGGTGACGTCGGCGGGTTTTTCCGCAGCGGGCTTGGGAGCCGCCTTGCGCTTGGGGGCGGCGGGCTTCGCGGCACCGTCACCAGTTGCTGCCTTTTTCGCACGCGGCTTTTTCGGCGCGGCTGCGGCCTTGGTTTCTTCTTCGGACATGAATTCCTCCTCAAGCTTGAGGGCAGACGCATGAAGCGCCGCCACGGTTCCGCTTGCCCAAGTTATATTCTGGCCTCTCCCGGCATATTTTCAAGCGCTTTCGCGGCCGCAGCAAGGCGACTTTACAGCGCTTCTGGGGATCACCTGCGCCTGTTGCAAAGACGCGGCCCACCGCCTAGAGGGGCGCCATCCTTCCACCCACCACATACCGGAAAGAGTGCCGCTTATGACCGCGATCATGGACATCCACGCCCGCCAGATTCTCGACAGCCGCGGCAACCCCACGGTCGAGGTCGACGTGCTGCTCAAAGACGGCAGTTTCGGTCGCGCCGGCGTGCCTTCCGGCGCATCGACCGGGGCCTATGAGGCGGTCGAGAAGCGCGACGGCGACACGTCCATGTATCTGGGCAAGGGCGTGACCCAGGCCGTCGACATGGTGAATAGCGAGATTTTCGAGGCAATCGTCGGCCTCGATGCCGAGGATCAGCGCGACATCGACATGGCGATGATCGCCCTCGATGGCACCGAGAACAAGTCGCGCCTGGGCGCCAACGCGATCCTGGGCGTCAGCCTGGCGGTCGCCAAGGCCGCTGCCGACGCGCGCGGCCTGCCGCTCTACAGCTATGTCGGCGGCGTTTCGGCGCACGTCCTGCCGGTTCCGATGATGAACATCATCAATGGCGGCGAACATGCTGACAACCCCATCGATTTTCAGGAATTCATGATCATGCCCGTCGGCGCGGACAGCCTGGCCGAGGCGGTGCGCTGGGGTTCGGAAATCTTCCACACGCTGAAAAAGGGCCTGCATGAAAAGGGTCTGGCAACGGCAGTGGGCGACGAGGGCGGTTTTGCCCCCAATCTCGCTTCGACCCGCGCCGCGCTCGACTTCATCATGGCCTCGGTCGAGAAGGCGGGCTTCAAGCCGGGTGAGAACGTGATGCTCGCGCTCGATTGCGCTGCGACCGAATTCTTCCGCGACGGCAAGTACGAGATCAGCGGCGAGGGGCTTTCGCTGTCTCCGACCGAAATGGCCGATTATCTCGGCAAGCTGTGCGCCGAATATCCGATCCGCTCGATCGAGGACGGCATGAGCGAGGACGATTTCGAAGGCTGGCTCGCGGTCACCGAACTGCTCGGCAACAAGGTGCAGCTGGTCGGCGACGACCTGTTCGTCACCAATCCCGAGCGTCTGGCGATGGGTATCGAGAAGGGCCTGGCCAACAGCCTGCTGGTCAAGGTCAACCAGATCGGCACGCTCACCGAAACGCTGGAAGCAGTCAACATGGCGCATCGCGCAGGCTATACCGCGGTGATGTCGCACCGTTCGGGCGAGACCGAGGACGCGACGATCGCCGATCTCGCCGTCGCTACGAATTGCGGCCAGATCAAGACCGGCTCGCTCGCGCGCTCGGACCGGCTCGCCAAGTACAACCAGCTGATCCGCATCGAGGAAGAGCTGGGCGCATCGGCGCATTATGCGGGTGCTGCCATCTTCCGTTGAACAAAACCCGTTTTGTTCCGCGACTTGCAAGGCATTGATCGCATATTTGATTCGGGCTGGCCGTTTCGGCTTGCCAGCCCGAATCATTTGTGATTCAAGAGATTAATGTCGTCGCGCAAACCCGTCATAAAACCCGCAAAACAGGCGATCGCGCCGGGCATCTCGCTCGTCGCCCTGCTCGCCATTGCGGCCTATGCCCTGCTGGGGCCGACGGGTGTGCTCGCCTGGGGCGATTATCGCCAGCGGCTGGAGGTGCAGAAGGTCGAACTGGCGCGGCTGCAGAAGCAGCGCGACGCCCTGCGCAACCGGGTCGAACTGCTCGATCCCAAAGCGGTCGATCCCGATCTGGTGAGCGAGCTGGTGCGCCGCGAACTCAATGTCGCGCATCCCGACGAGGTGATCGTTCCGCTGAAATAAGCCGTGCCGCAAACGGCTCGATGCTGCGGGAATATTGCGCAAAAACCGCCTTGGCCGTTGCGTAAACCTTTGCTCTGCTTCTATAGGAAGGGGGTCAATCCTCCCCCTGCCGCATGGCACTGATCCATCAGCGTGAAAGGTTTTCCGTCTTGGTCAAGACACCCGCTGCAAAGCCCGTTCGCAAACCGCCCGCAAAGGCCTCGTCGAAAGCTCCGGTCCTGCCCGAGGAGGGCAGCAACCATCCGCGTCCGCGCAACCCTGAGCGCTATGAAGCCAGCCAGGAAGAGCTGCTGCATTTCTACAAGGAAATGCTGCTCATCCGCCGCTTCGAGGAGCGCGCGGGTCAGCTCTACGGCCTCGGCCTGATCGGCGGCTTCTGCCACCTGTATATCGGCCAGGAAGCGGTCGCGGTCGGCCTGCAATCGGCGCTCGAGCCGGGCAAGGACAGCGTGATCACCGGCTATCGCGACCATGGCCATATGCTGGCTTATGGCATCGACCCCAAGATCATCATGGCCGAGCTCACCGGACGCGGCGCGGGCATCTCGCGCGGCAAGGGCGGCTCGATGCACATGTTCTCGACCGAGCACAAATTCTATGGCGGCCATGGCATCGTCGGCGCGCAGGTGCCGCTGGGTGCTGGCCTCGCTTTCGGGCACAAATATTCCGAGGATGGCGGCGTGTGCATGGCCTATTTCGGCGATGGCGCGGCGAACCAGGGCCAGGTCTATGAAAGCTTCAACATGGCCGCCTTGTGGAAGCTGCCGATCATCTTCGTGATCGAGAATAACGGCTATGCCATGGGCACCAAGGTCGCGCGCAGCAGCGCAGAGACCGAATTCTACCGGCGCGGCGATTCCTTCCGAATTCCCGGCATGCAGGTCAACGGCATGGACGTGCTCGAAGTGCGCGGCGCGGCCGAGGCGGCGCTCGAATATGTCCGCGGCGGCAACGGCCCGCTGCTGATGGAGCTCAAGACCTATCGCTATCGCGGCCATTCGATGTCCGACCCGGCCAAATATCGCAGCCGGGAGGAGGTGCAGAACGTCAAGGAAAAGTCCGACCCGATCGAGGCGGCAAAGGCCGAACTGATCAAGATGGGCGTGAGCGAAGACGCGATGAAGGCGATCGACAAGGAAATCCGCACGGTCGTCAGCGAAGCGGCAGACTTTGCCGAAACCTCGCCCGAGCCGGATCCGTCCGAACTGTATACCGATGTGCTGGTGGAGCAATATTGATGGCCATCGAACTGAAAATGCCTGCTTTGTCCCCCACGATGGAAGAGGGGACGCTGGCCAAGTGGCTGGTCAAGGAAGGCGATACCGTGTCGTCCGGCGACATTCTCGCCGAAATCGAGACCGACAAGGCGACCATGGAATTCGAGGCGGTCGATGAAGGCACGATCTCGAAGATCCTGATCGCCGAGGGCACCGACAATGTGAAGGTCGGCGCAGTGATCGCGCTGATCGCGGGCGAAGGCGAGGACGCGTCGTCGGCTGAAGCCACACCGGCACCCGCTCGGACCCCTGCGTCCGAGCCCGAAGCCAAGGCCCCGACCGAGAACGCTGAGATCGTCCCCGAAACGCCCAAGCGCGCGCAGGTCAGTGATCCGGCGATCCCCGAAGGCACTGAGATGGTGCCGACCACGGTGCGCGAGGCGCTGCGCGATGCGATGGCGGAGGAAATGCGCCGCGACGAGCGCGTGTTCGTGATGGGCGAGGAAGTCGCCGAATATCAGGGCGCGTACAAGGTGACGCAGGGCCTGCTCGAGGAATTCGGGCCGCGCCGCGTGATCGATACGCCGATCACCGAATATGGCTTTGCCGGCATCGGTGCGGGTGCGGCGATGGGCGGCCTGCGCCCGGTCATCGAGTTCATGACCTTCAACTTCGCGATGCAGGCGATCGACCATATCATCAACTCGGCGGCCAAGACCAACTACATGTCGGGCGGCCAGATGCGCTGCCCGGTGGTGTTCCGCGGCCCCAATGGCGCGGCGAGCCGTGTCGGCGCGCAGCACAGCCAGAATTTCGGTCCCTGGTATGCCAATGTCCCAGGCCTGATCGTCATCGCGCCCTATGACAGTGCCGATGCCAAGGGGCTGCTCAAGGCGGCGATCCGCACCGAGGACCCGGTCGTGTTCCTGGAGAACGAGCTGGTCTATGGCCGCACCTTCGATGTGCCCAAGCTCGACGACCATGTCCTGCCGATCGGCAAGGCGCGGATCATGCGCGAAGGCAAGGACGTCACCATCGTCAGCTATTCGATCGGCGTCGGCGTTGCGCTCGAGGCGGCGGAGAAGCTGGCCGCCGAGGGCATCGAGGCCGAGGTGGTCGATCTGCGCACGCTGCGTCCGCTCGACACCGCGACCGTGCTCGAAAGCCTGAAAAAGACCAACCGCATGGTCGTGGTCGAAGAAGGCTGGCCGGTCTGCTCGATCGCGTCGGAAATCTGCGCGGTCGCGATGGAGCAGGGATTTGACGATCTCGACGCGCCGGTGCTGCGCGTGACCAACGAGGATGTGCCGCTGCCTTATGCCGCCAACCTCGAAAAGCTTGCGCTGGTCGATAGCGCCCGCGTGATCGCGGCGGTGAAGAAGGTCACCTACAAGGGCTGAGCGCGACCGTTATGATACGATCGGCCGGGCAGCACGGCCCGGCCGATTTCATATCCTGATGCAGATCAGACTGGCGCTGCAAATACCCTTGTTGTCGCCGCTGCCGGCATTGCCGTCGAGCACGCCGTCCTTCATGTCGTTGGCTCTGGCGGCATCCGCTGCGGCCTGGGCCGAAGCAATCTGTGCGTCGCTGGTCTGCGGCAACACGGCATCATATTTGTCACACGTCGACTTGCGCGTGGCGGACACATTGTCGGACGGCGGCTTGCCGATCTCGCGTGCGTCGCGCACGGTATAGGCCGCCTCCTGGTGCAGTTCCTTCGGCTCCATGAACATGCTGCCGAACAGCGGATCATAGACATAGGTCAGCTCGACATACATCACCGCCGTGCCGGTGCTAGCGGCGATTTTCTCCCCCGGCGGGCCCATTCCGACAAAGCTGGTTCCGGTCTTGCCGGTACCTTCCGGGCCATAATCCGAATCATCGAACAATATGCCCTTGCAGCGCTGCCACATGATCGTCTGGCCGCCATCGGCGTTGAGTTCTAGACTGGACAATACCGTGCGGCCATCCTGATAGATGCCCGCCGCGCCCGCCTGGATCGCCGCCGCCTGGAACACGTCGTTGATCTGTTCTTCGCTGATCACCTTGGCGCCTAGCGTCGCGTTGAGCGTTCCGATGCGCGAGGCGTTGTCGGCCATGTTGAGCGCGATCTGGCTCATCTTCATCTGGGTGATGGCAAGGTTCGATACCTCGACGCCGTAAAAGCCGAGGCCGATGAAGATCGGCAGCGAAAAGGCGAACTCGATCAGCGCAAGGCCCGAACGATCGCGTTTCAGCCGCCGCGCAAGGCTGCGGGTGCGGGCGATGAAGCCGGGGCGGGCGTCGGCGGCGGCAATGGGCGTGGTCATCATGTGCAGATCACCTGCTTGGTCTCGGCATTCTGGCTTGCATAAGGCTGGTTGCGCAGAACGGTGGCGGACTTGATCGCTGTCCGTCGGGACATGCCGATCAGCGCATAGAGCGGGAACTTGCGGTCGTACGACATCAGCACCTCGTACATCACCACGTCGCGCGCGCCGCCGACCCCGTCCTTGCCAAGGTCGCGGTCCCATACCGCATTGGCATTCTCGTCGGTGAAGCACTCGCCCGGATCACGTTGGCCGTTGCTGTTCTTGTCCTCGAAATCCTCGGGCAGGCCGACCTTGGCAAAGTCCCGATAATTGCGGCGGGTATAGGTGAAGGTGGCATCGGCGCCCAGCACGCCGAGATTTTCCTTCACCTTCGCGTCCAGGTTCGCGACATTGGTCGTCCCCGTCTCCAGCGCGGCATCGCGTCCGGCCTTCTGCACCGCGCCATCCAGGATCGCACGCGCATAGACGGTATAGCCGAGGTCGAACACGCCGAGCAGCAGCATGAGAAAGGTGGGCGCGATCAGCCCGAATTCGGTCACGGTCACGCCGCGCCGATCCTGGCCGACCCGGCGGATGAAGGCAGGGGCGCGCATCACTGGGTCAACCTCAATTCGGAAATCTGCTTGGCGATGTTCTGGAATGCGGAATTGAGCTGCGAGCTGTTCGATGCGGTAAACGAGCTACCACTGCTCGAACAGGTCGTCATGTCGGTGGTCAGCGTCGTGCCGAATGCGATCACCCACAGACGGATCCCCTTGGACTTGATCGCCTCGCAGATCGCCAGATACCGCCGGCGCTGGCGCTCGAGCTGCGTCGGATCGGTGCTGCCGCCGGTCACGCGCCGGTCGTACATCTCGACGCCGTACATGCTGGCGACAAAGTCATAGCTGGTCAGCTGACCGTCCGTCATGAAGATCATGTGGCGGCTGACCGATCCGGGATTGCCCGGATTGGCGTTTACCGTCGACTGGAAGATCCCCTGCGGCGACGCCAGGCGCGCGCCCCAGAGCAGGCCGACATCGTGATAGGTGCCGCCGACTGCGACCAGATTGTTGACATAGGTCTGCACCTGGTCGCGCGTCATGGTCGACAGCAGCGTGGCCTTGCTGGGACAGGCGGTATAGCCGCCGCCCTTGTTCTTGATGCTGGTCGCATCGTCGCGGAAGAAATAGACCTCTTCCCAATAGGGTCGCCACTTGGTTTCCATGCTGTTGGGCACGGCATCGATGTTGAGATCGTGCGCGCCCAGGCTGCCATCGGCGGTGATGCCGCTCGACGTGCTGGCAAAGTTCGCCGCCGCGATCGTGTCGCGCTCCTCGATGCATCCGCCCCAGCGGCTGGTGCTGCCGTCGACTTCGCTCGGCGTGGTGACTGCCGGATTGGCCGACTTGATCGAGCGAATGAAATTGTGCGTCGCAAGGCTGCGCTGTTCATAGATCCACACGACGGTGGCGCCGCTCACCGGCACGGTTGAATCGACCTGCGTCGTGCGCTGCCTCACGCATTGCCTGCTGTCCGAACCGCTCCAGCCCGGAGCTGCGCCGCCCCAGCTGTAGCGGACAAAGGAGACGGTCGTCGTGCTGGTGCCCGAGACAACCGGCGGCAGCGGCGTGCCCGCGGGGTTGGGACTGAAGCCGGTGAAGCTCGAGTTGCTGCCATAGCTGGTGCAATTCTGACGCGATATGTTGGTGCCGCCGCCCGAGATCGTCGAATGCGAACGGTTGGGGCACGAGAACGACTGGTTGCCGCCATAGACCTGGCAATCGACGGTCGTCGTCCGCCAGATCGGACGTCTCGACTGATAGGTCCAGGTATCGGCGACATTGCCCCCGTTCAGCCATTGCGGATTGGCATCGTACAGCAGTTCGCCGACATTCACGTTGGTCGAATAGGGCACGAACGAATAACGGATGCGCGCGTTGCTGCCCGACGAGGCATTGGCAAGCGTATCGTAGAAGCTCATCACCGAATTGCGCAGCGCGCTGATCTTGACGATCGAACCGCCCGAGCCGTTGGGAATCGAATCCAGCATCGACCCGGTCACGTCGAGCACGAAGGTCGTGTCGGTATTCGTGAGGTTGAGCTCGGCCTGGCAGGCGACGTCGATGTTGAGCGTCTTCTTGCCGAACATGCCCATGATCGTGGTCGGCATCACCGCAGACGCCGTACCGGTGACCTGGCTGGTGCCCGACACGTTGTTGGTGTCGAACGTCACGTTGGTGGTGTCGTTATAGCCCGGCTGATAGTTGACGTCGAAAAAGTCGCGCGCCTGGGCCTTGGCGGCGTCGGTGTACGTGCTGGCGGCCATCGCGCGGCGACCCGCGAGTACACCGGCATCGCAGGCGTGCTGCAGTCGCGACTTGACCATATAGGCGCGGCTCATATCGACGGCGCCGCCGATCATCGCCGCCATCGGCAGCACGCTGGCGGCCAGGATGGGCAGCACGTTGCCGCGCTTTGATGCCAGCAGCCGGTTGAGCCACGGGCGCGCATCAGCCTTCGCGGCATCGGCCCGCGCGCTGGTGCCAAAGCGCTGATCTTCGGTGTGGCGGATGGTCATGATGTGGTTAATGCCCCCTGGACGCAGCGTGCCTTGTATCCGCGCAATGGTAAGCAGCCCTCAAAGGGAGATGGTTAAGCCCAAGTTTACCTTGATTTGCTCCGGAAATTGGGGGACTGCGCGCGCCATGGCTCCTCCAGAAACCCCTGTTTCTCCGCTCGTCACGCTGGCGGTCGGCTATGGCGACCGGCAGGTCCGCGACTGGGCCCGGGCGCTGTTTGCCTTCGATGCGCAGATGGCGGGCATTGTGCTGCAGGCGCGCGAGCCGATGCTGGCGCAGATCCGCCTGCAATGGTGGCACGATGTGCTGGCCAAGCCGGTGGCATCGCGTCCTTCGGCCAATCCGGTGCTCGCTGCCCTCGCACCGATCGAGGCGGATGGGCTGGCGCTGGCCGATGCACTGGGACCGGTCATCCGTGGCTGGGAAGCGGCGCTCGAATGCGAGGAGAGCGAGGCGATCGCCGATTTCGCAGCGGGCCGGGGGCAGTTGTTCGCGGCCTTTGCGGGGCAGGGGGGCGATGCCGCCGATCTGCAGCGCATCGGCCAGGCCTGGGCACTGTGGGATATGGTGCGCTTCCACCGCCGTACGCCTGCGCTCGATGCCGCCTTCGCGGCGGTCGATACGCGGGCGCTGGAGCGCATCGCGCTCCCCGCGCAGCTGCGCCCGTTGTCGATCATCAACCGCGCGGTGCGGCTTGACATCGCCAAGGGTCGGCTGGATCGTCCATGGGCCGGGCCCGGCCTGTTCGCGCGCCTGGTCTGGCACGGGGTAACCGGACGGTGACCGGCTGACGAGAGGGGGAAGGGCGATGCGGATCCTGTTCGGCGGATTGGGGGCCATCGCCTTGCTGGTCGGCGGTTTCTTCCTCATACGCGCGCAGCAGCAGGACGACGAGCTGGCCGAGATCGTGGCTCCTCCGCCCGAGCCTCAGGACACCGGCCTGCCGATGGCCGATCCGGGCCAGCTGCGTGGTCCGGAACCGCCGCAAGCGACCGAAATGACTCGCGAGGAACGCCGCTTTGCCCGGTTCGATCGCAATGGCGACCGCATCATCACGCGCGAGGAACTGCTCGCCAGCCGCACCAAGGCGTTCAAGGCGCTCGACAAGGACGGCAACAACCTGCTGACCTTCGAGGAATGGGCGGTGGCGACATCGGATCGCTTCGCCAAGGCCGATGAAGACCGCAATGGCCGCCTGTCGCCCGAGGAGTTCGCGACAACCCGGCCCAAGCGCCCGCTACAGCGCTGCAAATGCTGACTATTCGGCGGCGATGACCTTGCCCGCGCCATTGAGCCAGCCCTGCAGATCGGCGCGCGCGCGCGCGGTATAGGCTTCCTTGCGCTGCTTCTTGTGCACCTTGTCCTCGGGCGGCGGGAACAGGCCGAAATTGACGTTCATTGGCTGGAAGTCGCTTGCTTCCGCGCCGCCGGTGATATGGCCCAGCAGCGCGCCGAGTGCCGTCGTGACCGGCGGCGTTGCCAGCTTGCGGCCCTGCAGTTCGGCAGCGGCAAATCGCCCCGCCATCAGCCCGACGCTGGCGCTTTCGACATAGCCCTCGCAGCCGGTAATCTGCCCGGCAAAGCGGATATGCGGCGCCTTGCGCAACCTCAGCTGGCCATCGAGCAGGCGCGGCGAGTTGATGAAGGTGTTGCGGTGCAGTCCGCCGAGCCGCGCGAACTCGGCCCTTTGCAGCCCCGGAATGGTGCGGAACAGCTCCACCTGCGCCCCGTGCTTGAGCTTGGTCTGGAAGCCGACCATGTTCCACAGCGTGCCCAGCTTGTTGTCCTGGCGCAGCTGCACCACCGCATAGGGCCAGCGCCCGGTGCGCGGATTATCGAGGCCGACAGGCTTCATCGGGCCGAAACGCAGCGTGTCCACGCCGCGCGCCGCCATCACCTCGATCGGCATGCAGCCCTCGAAATAGGGCGTGTTCTTCTCCCACTCCTTGAACTCGGTCTTCTCGCCCTCGATCAGGCCGCGATGGAAGGCGAGATACTGGTCCTTGTCCATCGGGCAGTTGATATAGTCCTTGCCGTCGCCTTCGGGCCCCACCTTGTCCCAGCGGCTGGCCATCCAGCAGATGTCCATGTCGATGCTGTCGCGGTGGACGATCGGCGCGATGGCGTCGAAAAAGGCCAGCGCGTCTTCGCCGGTGGCTGCGCCGATCGACTGGGCGAGCGACATGGCGGTGAGCGGGCCAGTCGCGACGATCGTCGGGCCTTCGCTGGGCAGCGTGTCGATCCGCTCGCGCACGATGCGGATATTCGGGTGCTCGCTCAGGGCCTTGGTGACGATATCGGAGAAGATGTCGCGGTCCACCGCCAGCGCGGAACCCGCCGGCACCTTGGCCTTGTCGGCGGCTGCCATGATCAGCGAGTCCAGCGTGCGCATTTCCTGGTGGAGCAGGCCGACGGCGTTGCGATCGGCATCGTCGGAGCGGAAGCTGTTCGAGCAGACCAGTTCGGCCAGGCCCTCGGTCTGGTGCGCGGGCGTCATGTCGCCGCTGCCGCGCATCTCGGACAGGCGGACCTTCACGCCTGCCTGGGCGAGCTGCCATGCCGCTTCGGATCCGGCCAGGCCGCCGCCGATGATATGAATCTGGTGTTGGAAATCGTTGCTGTTGCTCATGCGCGTGCAGATAGCGTGTGCGAGGGCATTTGCCCAGCTTGCGCATGATTGGCCTTCGGTGCCATCAGGGGTACGGACGCAAGCCGGGGGAAGATACATGGTCGTAAAGCGCGCACTGGCGGAATCGCGGCCCTGGCTGCTGCTGAGCCTCGTGGCGGCGATCAGCTATTATTTCGTCAGCGATGCGCCGATTCCGGGCCTCTACCTGATGGTGTGGAAGGGCCTGGGCGTCGGATTTCTCGCCGTGTTCGCGTTTGCCCGGCACCATTCGTTCGACGCACGACTGGTCGGCGCCGTGATGACGCTCGGCGCGATCGGCGACATGGCTATCGAGATCGACATGATTTACGGGGCGATCGCCTTTCTGCTCGGCCATGTCGTCGCGATCTGGCTCTATGCGCGGCACCGCCGGGTGAGTGTCACCTTCAGCCAGCGGCTGTTCGCGCTGCTGCTGGTGCCGGGCGTGGTGCTGATCGCCTGGGCGCTGCCGATGGACCGGGCGGGGGCAGGGGGCATCGCGCTGTACAGCCTGTTCCTCGCGGTGATGGCAGCCATGGCCTGGACCAGCGATTTCCCGCGCTATCGCGTTGGCACCGGCGCGCTGCTGTTCGTGGTGTCCGATCTGCTGATCTTCGCGCGGCTGGGACCGCTGGAAGGCTCTGCCATCCCCGAATGGCTGATCTGGCCGCTCTATTATTTCGGCCAGTTCCTGATCTGCACCGGCGTGATCCAGAGCCTGCGCCACAAGGACCCGCGCGTCGCCGGTTGATGGAGCGGGGCCAAAGTGTTATAACATCCGTATGAACAAGCCGCTGAAGCTCATCAAGATCGGCAACTCGACCGGCGTCATCCTGCCCAAGGACGTGCTGGCGCATCTGAACCTGTCGCAAGGCGATGAGGTGTCGGTGGTCAAGCAGGCCGATGGCATTGCACTCAAATCTGCGGATCCGGATTTCGACAAGCAGATGTCGGCTGCCCGCGATGTGATGGCGCGTTACCGCAACGCACTTCGCGAACTGGCCAAGTGAGGTGGCCGATTGGATCTGGGTGCGGCACGATGTCGTCCTCGCGCTGCACGATGAACAGATAGCCGAACATGGTGGGCTGAGCGGCATTCGCGATGCTGCTCTGGTCGAAAGCGCGCTCGCTCGACCATTGAACCTCGCCGCTTATGGAGAGCCGGATGCCGCTGATCTGGCGGCAGCTTATGCGTTTGGCCTCGCGCGCAACCACCTGTTCGCTGATGGCAACAAGCGCAGTGCGGCGGTGGTCGCGCTGACCTTTCTGCTGCTCAACGGTATCGAGTTTGAAATCACCGAAGCCGAGCTTGTCGTCATGACGTTAGCGCTCGCCGCAGGCGACCTCACCGAGGATGAGGTCGCCCGCTGGTTTCGCGATCATATCGTGCCGCAAAGCTGAGCCTTATTCGCTCGCGGGCTCGGGATTTTCTGCCGCCTCGTCGCCATTCTCTTCTTCGGCGATGCGCGCGGCGCTGACCACATGCTCGTTATCGGCCACGTTGAACAGCCGCACGCCGGCAGAGTTGCGGCCGATCACGCGCATGGTCGAGAGGCTCAATCGGATGAGCTTGGCCTGATCGGTGACGAGCATCAGCTGGTCCGACTGGTGCGCCGGGAAGCTCGCCAGCACCGGGCCATTGCGGTCGATATTGTCGATATTGGTGATGCCCTGGCCGCCGCGTCCGGTGCGGCGATATTCATAGGCGGAGGACAGCTTGCCATAGCCATTGGCGCAGACCGTGAGGATGAACTGCTCGGCCTCGGCAAACGCGTCCATTTCAACCTTTGACAAGGTCGGCTCGGCATCATTGCCTTTCCAAGGAGCAGCGCGGAGATACTCGTCGCGCTTTTCGGTACTGGCCGAAAAGCCTCCCAGGATCGAGAGCGAGATCACCTCGTCACCCTCACGCAGCGTCATGCCGCGCACCCCGGTAGAGGTGCGGCTCTGGAACTCGCGCACATCGGTCGCGGCAAAGCGGATCGCCTTGCCCTGGCGCGTGGCGAGCAGCACGTCGTCGCCCTCGGTGAGCAGCGCGACGCCGATCAGCCGGTCGTCCGATCCCTCGTCGAAGCGCATCGCGATCTTGCCGTTCGAGGGGATGTTGGTGAACGCATCCATCGAGTTGCGGCGCACGGTGCCGTTGGCGGTGGCGAACATCACGTGCAGATCGGCCCAGCTATCCTCGTCCTCGGGCAGCGGCAGCACGGTCTGGATGGTCTCGCCCTGCGCCAGCGGTAGCAGGTTGACCATCGGCCGTCCGCGTGTCGCCGGACCGCCCTCGGGCAGGCGCCACACCTTCTGGCGATAGACCTTGCCGTGCGTGGAGAAGAACAGCACCGGCGTGTGCGTCGAGGTGACGAACATGCTGGTGACGGCATCCTCGTCCTTGGTCGCCATGCCGGACCGGCCCTTGCCGCCGCGGCCCTGGGCGCGGAATGCATCGAGCGGGGTGCGCTTGATATAGCCCTGCAGCGTGACGGTGACGACCATCTCCTCGCGTTCGATCAGGTCCTCGTCGTCGATGCCGTCGGCCGCCGGCGCGATCTCTGACAGGCGCGGCGTGGCGAACTCGCTCTTCACCGCGATCAGCTCGTCGCGCAGCACCTGGTACAGCTTGGCTCGGTCACCCAAGATAGCCAGATATTCCTCGATGCTCGCGGCAAGCGCCTTCAGCTCGTTGCCGATCTCGTCGCGGCCCAGCGCGGTCAGCCTGTGCAGGCGCAGGTCGAGGATCGCGCGGACCTGAATGTCGCTGAGCGTGTAGGTATCGCCTTCGATCTCCGCCTCGATCGCCTCGACCAGCCGGATATAGGGGGCGATTTCCTCGATCGGCCATTGCCGTGCGATCAGCGCCGCGCGGGCTTCGGCGGGCGAGGCGGACGAGCGGATGATCCGCACCACCTCGTCCATATTGGTCACTGCGACCACGAGGCCGAGCAGGATATGCGCACGGTCGCGCGCCTTGGCGAGTTCGAACTTGGTGCGGCGGGTGATCACCTGCTCGCGGAAGCGGACGAACGCCTCGATGATCTCCTTGAGCGGCAGCACCTCGGGGCGGCCGCCGCGGATCGCGAGCATGTTCGCCGGGAAGCTCGACTGGGCCGGGCTGTGCCGCCAGATCTGATTGAGCACGACTTCGGGCGTCGCGTCGCGCTTGAGGTCGATGACAACGCGTACGCCTTCGCGGTTCGATTCATCGCGAATGTCGCTGACGCCCTCGATCCGCTTGTCCTTGGCGGCTTCGGCGAGCTTTTCGACCAGGCTGTTCTTGCCGAGCTGGAACGGGATCGAGGTCAGCACGATCGAGCGGCGGTCGTTTCGGCCTTCCTCGATCTTGTGCCGTGCGCGCATGATGATCGACCCGCGACCGGTCGAATAGGCGTTGCGCACGCCCGCCTGGCCCAGGATCAGCGGCGCGGTGGGGAAGTCGGGGCCGGGCACGATCTTCATCAGATCTTCCAGCTCGATCATCGGATTGTCGATCCACGCGAGGCACGCGTCGATCACTTCGCCGAGGTTATGCGGCGGAATGTTGGTCGCCATGCCGACCGCGATGCCGCCAGCGCCGTTGACGAGCAGGTTGGGGAAGCGCGCCGGCAGAACCTGCGGCTCGTCGCGCGAACCATCATAGTTGGGCGTGAAGTCGACGGTGTCCTTGTCGAGATCGTCAAGCAGGCTGTTGGCGACCTTGGCGAGGCGTGCCTCGGTGTAACGCATCGAGGCTGGCGGATCCGGGTCCATCGATCCGAAATTGCCCTGGCCGTCGATCAGCGGCACGCGCATCGACCAGTCCTGGGTCATGCGCGCCAAGGCGTCGTAGATCGCGCTATCGCCATGCGGGTGATAGTTACCCATGACGTCGCCGACGATCTTGGCGGACTTGCGATAGGGTCGGCCAGCGACGAAGCCGCCTTCCTGGCTGGCGAAGAGAATGCGGCGATGGACGGGCTTCAGGCCGTCGCGGACATCGGGCAGGGCGCGGCTGACGATGACCGACATGGCATAGTCGAGATAGCTCGACCGCATCTCGTCGACGATGTCGATGCGTTCGATTTCATTGGGTTCCGCGGTTGCGGTGGTATCGTTCATTCCATGCGCCTTTTATGCCTTTTGTGACGCTTTCGCGTCACGATCGGCTCTAGGCGACAGGGCGCTGAAAAGCCAGCTTTTGCGGGCATTTTACGGGTATTTTTCAACAGGAAAAACAGGCGCTTGGCAGCGCGCCAAAGTCAGGGCTGAATGGCGCTGCCGTCAAAGGCGAAGATACCGCCCGAATCGGCCGCAGAAAGCCCGTCGAGCACGTCCAGCATCATGCCCGCGCTGCGGTCCGCATCGAACAGCTTGCCGTCTGCGACATTGGCCTGGAAGGGCTTGCTTAAGGCGGTGTCGACCGTTCCGGGGTGCAGGGCGACCGCGATCGACTGGTCGTTGCGACGCCCCCATTCGATCGCGATGTTGCGGATCGTCATGTGCAGCGCCGCCTTGGCCGCGCGATAGCCGTACCAGCCGCCCAGCCGATTGTCCGAGATGCTGCCGACGCGCGCGCCGATCGCGGCGAACATGGTAGGGGCCTTGCGCGGCATCAGCGGAATGAAATGCTTGGCGGCGAGCGCCGGGCCGATGGTGTTGACCGCAAAGTTGCGTGCCATCCAGGCGGCATCGAGATCCTTCATGCTCTTTTCCGGCCCGCGTCCGTCTGCGTGAAGCATGCCTGTGGCGACGATCACCCGGTCGGGGGCTAGGCCCCGGTCAGCAAGACGCGCTGCCGCCGCAGCGATGCTCGCCTCGTCATCGAGATCGATATGACCTTCGCCGGAAAGGCTGCGGGCAAGCGCGATCACCGTATCGCCGCGCGCCCCAGCCTGCCGGACGAAGGCCGCGCCGATGCCGCCCGACGCGCCGATGATGACCGTGGTGCGGCTCATGCGCGCACAAAGCGCCAGACGTCGTTGTCGCTTGCCTCGGCATCGAAGCGATAGCCGTCGCTGTCGAAGCCCTTGAGCGCCTCCGGCTCGGCATGCCGGTTCTCGCACAGGAAACGCGCCGCCATGCCGCGTGCGCGCTTGGCATCGAAGCTGACGAAACGCGGCCCCTTGGGCCCCTGCTGGCGGAAATCGGCGGTGATGACGCGGATGCCGCGCTTGGCCAGCCCCTTGCCGGCAGCAGCGAAATATTCCTGGCTGGCAAGGTTGATCACGGTGTCGCCGCCGCTCGCGCTCAGGTCCTCGGCGATCGCGGCGGCAATCCGGTCACCCCAGAAGGCGACCAGCGAATTGTGGCGCGGTGCCCAGCGCGTCCCCATTTCAAGACGATAGGGGCGGATGCTGTCGAATGGTCGCAGCAGGCCATACAGGCCCGACAGGATGCGCACATGGGTTTGCGCAAAGTCGAGCGCGGGCTCTTCGAGCGTCTTGGCCTCCAGCCCGGTATAGACATCGCCGTTGAACGCGAAGGCTGCAGGCCGCTCGGGCTGGTCGTAAAAACCGCGATAGCGCGCATAGTTGAGATCGATCAGCGCATCGGACACCGGCATGATCTGCTTCATCTTCGCCTTGCTCAGCCGCGCGGCGGATTTCACCAGCCGTTCGGTCTCCGGCTCGAAGCGGGGCTCGCTCGGGCTGATGGCAGGGGCGGGCGAATCGAAATCCAGCGATTTGGCGGGGGAAAGCAGGATGATCATGATGGCCAGCGCATAGACGAGCGACGAACCGATGCAAAGGCCATCGAACATAGTCGGACGAGCAGGGCTTGCGCCCGCTTGTCACCGCCGCCATCGGCTTTTTGGACCGGAACCGCAAAGGTCGTTGTCCGTTCCTGCCAGAGCCATTAAGGACGGCTTCATCAACCAGCCGCCAAAGGCTGACAGGTGATCGGCAGCTCAGGCTTTGCCGTGTTTTAGTTCGGAGGATAACATGCGTCGCATTTCCCGTTTCAACATGGCCCTGATGCTGGCGCTGGCCGGAACCACCGCGGTTTCGCTGGCGCTGCCGGTCGATGGAGCCTTTGCCCAGCGCGCCGAAAAGAAGGGCAAGAAAGGCAAGGATGAAGCGCCGCAGATGGAACTGAGCGCCGAGTTCCGCAACGCCTTCTCGGCTGCCCAGACCGCCTTTGGCGCCAGCGATTTCGTCACGGCGGAAGCCAAGCTGAACGAAGCCGCCGCGGTCGCCGCGAGCGCCGACGAGAAATATCTGACCGGCAAGCTGACGCTGCAGATCGGCCTCAAGAAGAATGACGAGGCGATGCAGATGAAGGGCATCGAACAGGCGCTGGCGAGCGGCAAGTCGACCGACGCCGAGAAGAAGACCTTCAACAGCTTCATCGGCGAAAAGGCGCTGCTGAAGAACGATTTCGCGCGCGCCCGCCAGTATCTGACGGCTGCGGTCGAGGCGGGTCAGAATGGTCCGGTGAACCTGTTCCAGCTGGCCGAAGCGCATTTCGGCGAGGCGATCGCCAAGTCGGGCGGCCGCAGCATCGATGCGACCAACGCGCCGATCGCTGCCGCAGGCCTGCCGTATCTGCAGCGCGCGGTGGAAGCGGACCTTGCCGGTACCAAGCAATATTCGGCAAGCTGGGCCAAGCGCGGCTTCCAGATCGCGCGGGCGACCAAGACCGACAGCAGCGTCTTTGCCAACCTGCTGCTCCGCGCCGACGCGGGCAAGGGTGCGTGGCACGAGGTGGTGCAGGCCGTGCAGGCCGATAACCGCAACTTCACCAGCGAGCAGAATCTCGATGCCATGCGCCTGCTGCGCATGGCGGGCGGCATGACCAGCGCCAGCGATTATCAGGAATATATCGAAGCCGCCGGCGCCGCGCGTCGTCCGACCGAAGTCATCGCGCTGATCGAGGAAGGCAAGGCCGCGGGCATCATCACCGACGGCAATGCCTATTTCAAGGATGCGCTGGCTACCGCCAGTGGCGCGCGCGGCGAATATGTCGCGACGCTCCCTGAGTCCGTGCGCGATTCGCGGGGCAAGGCGACCGCCACCGTTACGCTGGCGACCGCAGACGCGCTGCTTGCGAACAAGCAATATGCCGAGGCCGAAGAGCTGGCTGGCATCGCCGTGACCAAGGGCGCGACCGACAAGGAACGCGCGCTGATGGTCCAGGCGATCGCGCAGGTGGCGCAGGGCAAGTACGAACCCGCGCGTCAGACGCTGGCTGGCGTCACCGGCGTGCGCGCTCCGCTCGCCAAGCTGTGGACGCTGTACATCGACCAGAAGGCAGGCGCTGGCGCGACCGCTCCCGCCGCCTGATCACGCGCAAGCCGATCAGCAAAAAGGCAGGCCAGGCAATTCGCCCGGCCTGCCTTTTTCGCGTCCGGCAAAGGCGATCATTCCTCGAGCGGGACGCCCGGCTGCTGCTTGCTGGTGCGGATGGTCAGCGATGTCTTGACGCTGGCGACATTGGCTGCGGGCGTCAGCTTCGACGTCAGGAACGCCTGGAATTCCTGCAGGTCGCGCGCCACGATCTTGAGGATGAAGTCGATCTCGCCGTTGAGCATATGGCATTCGCGCACCTGGGGCAGGGTGCTGACATGCTCCTCGAAGGCCTTGAGATCGCTCTCCGCCTGGCTCTTCAGGCTGACCATCGCGAACACGGTGATCGCAAAGCCCAGTTTCTGCGGGTCGATATCGGCATGATAGCCGCGAATGATGCCGGCTTCCTCCAGCGCCCGCACGCGGCGCAGACAGGGCGGCGCGGTCAGCCCGACGCGGCTCGCGAGCTCGACATTGGTGATCCGCCCCTCATCCTGGAGCCGGGTCAGCAGCTGTCGGTCGATATGGTCCAGACTTGACACGATTTTTCCCCTGGCTTTGCTAGGCAACCGCCGGTGCCGACGGTGGGTTGCCATCGTCGGCCGCGTGCAAGCTGCGGTATTTGGGCGTGAAGCAGAAATAATCCGCAACATCACGCCACCTACCTATAATATAATTACTCGGTAACGCAATTGTCCCACATTGCGACGCGATAAAAAGCGCCCTTTCGCAGGCGAGCCGACGGAGCTATCCCTTGTGCCGATCGGTCGGCTGCGTGTAACGAACACGGCCCGCCGATCCAACAAATCGTGCTGTTCCAAGGACCTTGCCCAAGCCGATGCGCTACGACGACCGCCTTTCCACCGTCCTGGCCGGTAGCGTCCCCACTGGCGGAGCGGCAGTGGCGCAATATCGCCAGCTGGTGGACCTGCTCGGGCAAATCGGCGGCAATGATCTCGACGCGCGCCACGCGCCTGCGCTGGCGCGGATCCACGAACTGCGCACCAGTGTGAGCGATGCCGATCGGCTGCTGACCGTGCAGTGCCTTTCCGGGCGGCTGGTGTCGCCGGTGCTGGTGCAGTATCTCGCATCGGAGCGTCCCGAAATCGCCAGCGCGGCGATCCGCGCCGCACGGCTGGACGACGAAAGCTGGGCGACGCTCGTCCCCGCGCTCCCCACGCGCGCGCGCGGCTTCCTGCGCCATCGCCGCGATATCGGCCCGCGCACCCAGGCCCTGCTCGATCAGCTGGGGCTTTACGATACCGCGCTTCCCGCCGCAGAGGTTCAGGTGGCGGCCGAAACTGCGGGACCCACCGAGCACGAGCCGGTGGCCCAGGCCCCCGAAGCCGAACCTGCCGCGCCGCCACCGGTCGACACCGAAACGATCCTCGACCCCGAGGCCGCGGCCGAGCCGGTGGCTGCGCCCGAGCCTGCCGCTTTGCCGATTGTCGAGGCTGATCCCGAACCGGTGGTCGAACCCGAACCCGCACCGGTCGCCGCCAGTCCGCAGAGCATCGGCGAGATCGTCAAGCGGATCGAGGCGCTGCAGGAAGTGCGCATCCGTCAGGCGATGGAGCAGGAGCCCCCCAGCCGCGATGGCTGGCAGCAGCTCGAACAGACGCTCGGCACGCCGGAAAGCCCTGCCGCCGAACCGGTCGAGACGGCCAGCGCCCTGCCCGAGGGGCATCAGCATTTCCAGTTCGCCACCGGCATCGACGGCAGCATCAGCAGCACGCGTGGCATGCTGCTCGGCATGGTGCACGGGCTTTCGCTCGCTCAGCCGGCGCTGAGCGGCTTTCGCGGCGTCGATGCCTCGGTCGCGACGGCGTTCAGTCGTCGCATGCCGATCCGCGGGGGGCGGGCCGATCTGGGCAGTGCCGCGTCGCTGGCGGGCGAATGGCGCGTCGATGCCGATCCGTGCTTCGACCGCGCGACCGGCCGTTTCACCGGCTATAGCGGAACGCTGCGGCGCCCGATGCCCTGGGAAAGTGCGGGGCCGGATGCGGCAGCATCGGGGCTGACCGGGCGCGATGGCCTGCGCCAGATCGTGCATGAACTGCGCACGCCGCTCAATGCGATCATGGGCTTTTCCGAGATTATCGAGCAGCAGCT
Organism: Blastomonas sp. 34TW; assembly: GCF_059803595.1. Classification (NCBI taxonomy): domain Bacteria; kingdom Pseudomonadati; phylum Pseudomonadota; class Alphaproteobacteria; order Sphingomonadales; family Blastomonadaceae; genus Blastomonas; species Blastomonas sp. 34TW. The sequence goes on along the minus strand of NZ_JAPFGW010000016.1, from coordinate 27,962 downwards.
GTTCGGCCCCGTGCTCAGCGATTACCGCGAGATGGCGCAGCGCATCCGCCAGGACGCGCGGCAATTGCTGAACGGCTTTGACGATCTGGACACCGCGCTCAGGCTCGACCGCAACGCGATCGACGATCCCGATGGCCATGTCGCGCTGAGTGAGCTCGCCGAACGCCTGTCGGCTCGGGTGCAGCCACTGCTCGATTATGCGGGGGCATCGCTGGTTCTGGGTCCGGTTCCGCAGGCTTCGGTGATTGCCATGTCGGCCCAGGCGCTCGACCGTATTGTTCCGCGCCTGGCCGGTGCGCTGATCGGCAGCTGCGAGGCGGGCGAGACATTGCACGTGCAGTTCGTCGATCACAGCCCGACCGTCGACATCCTGTTCAGCCGCCCGAAGACGCTCGTCGGGCTCGATGAAGCGGCGCTGTTCGATGTCGACCGCGCCGATGCCGGGCCGCGCGACGGCGGTCCGCTGCTCGGCCTGGGCTTCTGCCTCAGGCTGGTGCGCAATCTGCTTGCCAGCCATGGCGGCGCGCTCGCGATCGAGGACGAAGCTCTGCGCTTGACCTTGCCCGAGGCGGGGATTAGCGCAGAAGCCGCACGATCCTAGGCGGGAGGAGCGCGCACGGAGTGGCGACCGGGGAGGGGCCAGGCCGATCATTTGCGACGCTGCGAGACATGAGCGCATGACCTTTGCAAGATTGCCGGGCAAGGATGACTTTGTTCGCTTTTCGCCCGAATTCGGCCAGCGTTATCTGGTGACGGTCGATGTCGAGGAAGAGTTTGACTGGACCCGGCCGATCGAGCGCGAGGGCTATTCGCTCGAAGCGGTCGAGGCCATCACCGATTTCCAGAAACTGTGCGAGGATTATGGCGTAACGCCCTTGTATCTCGTCGACTGGCCGGTGATTTCGGACCCGCGCGGGCGCGAGATTTATGGCGCTCTGGTGCGCGAAGGGCGGGCCGAGGTCGGCATCCAGCTGCACCCCTGGGTCAATCCGCCGTTCGAGGAAGAGGTCAACCAGCGCAACACTTATGCTGGCAACCTGCCCAAGGAGCTCGAGCGCGCCAAGTTTTTCAAGCTGCGCGATGCGATTGCCGAGGTGACCGGCAAGCAGCCGATTGCCTATCGCGCCGGTCGCTATGGCATTGGCGGCGAAACGCTCAACCTGCTGCGCGAGGCGGGGGTGCTCTACGACACCTCGGTGCGCGCCAATTTCGATTACAGCAAGGCGGAAGGACCCGATTTCTCGCAATATCCGCTCGAGCCCTATTGGCTTGACCGCAAGCTGGGTATTGTCGAGCTGCCGGTAACCTCGGTCTATTGGGGCCTGTTGCGCCGTCAGGGAACGCTGTTCCCGCTGGCCCAGATGGCAGGTGTCACGAAATCGCTGATGGCACGTGGGCGGCTGCTCGAGCGGATCTCGCTGACGCCCGAGGGCATCTCGATCGACGAGGTGGTGCGCGGTATCGACATTGCGCTCGACGATGGGCTGCCGGTGCTCAATTTCTCGTTCCATTCACCGTCGCTCAAGCCGGGCTATACGCCCTATGTCCGCAAGGACGAGGATGTGACCGCGTTCTACGACTGGTGGCATCACGTGCTGTCCTATCTCGCGCAGCGCGGGGTGAAGCCGACCAGCATTGCGGATATCGACGCCAATATCCTGAGATGATGCCGGTGCGCGTTGTGCGCTAAAACCCATGCCGAGGCTTTTCGCGCTTGCCATCCAGCCCCGCGCTGGGCTAACCGCGCCTCTGGCACAGCCGGGACGGGCCTGTAGCTCAGTTGGTTAGAGCTGGCCGCTCATAACGGCTAGGTCGGGGGTTCGAGTCCCTCCGGGCCCACCAGTCCGTCCGGAAAGACACCGCCAGGAGCCGACCAGAACTGGCCGGATCGGGGAGTAGCGCAGCCTGGTAGCGCATCTGCTTTGGGAGCAGAGGGTCGCAGGTTCGAATCCTGTCTCCCCGACCAATTTTTATTTTCTGTTTTGAGACAGATACTTGGTCGGATGGCTTGTGTTTTGAATATACAGAAAAATATACAGTCGTGCGAGCGTGCGTCCGGCTTGCCCATGTGTGGCCAACCAGCGACGAGGCAGCAAAGCAGATCGTCATTCCGATGAAGGACGATTCGGACGGGTCCTCGGGCGATCATGTCTAAGGCAAAGGTCATTGCGCCTTCTCGGTGTTGTCGATGGCTTCGCTCGGCGGGGCGCCGCCCGACCTGCTCGCCTATGCCCTGGTGGTCATTCTGGCGACCGGTTTCGCGCAGCCTATTGCGCCGGTCCTGCAACCCTCTTTCGATCTCAGGCCGCCGCTGCGCGGCCAACCGGCAGTGCTCCTGACAATCTGAACCGATTTGTCGGACCCGCCGGGGTGTAACTCTATCCTATGCGCTTGGCTCCGGCCCTGTCGGAGCTTTTCACCGTGTATCAATTGCAGAATGTCTGCGCGGACGCCTGTCCGGCGGCCGCGCCCCATATTGATACCCTTGCCGATCCCGCCCAGCGCCCGCCGGTCGTGCTGCTGATGAGCGGTTTCGGGACCCGTCCTCGCGCACAACGTTCTGATCCGGCAGCTGAACGTCACCAGCAAATGCAGGACGCAGCTCAAGGAGCATCGATCAAAAGGCACCCCGGGACCGCGATTCTTGTCGGCCCCGGGGTGCGAGTTTCGACGAGTCTGGCGGGACAATTCTCGTCAGGGCAAGACGCATCTTGCCGGCCGCCGGATGACGCATGGCGCCGTAAAATATCCATGTGCCTCAACGCCTTGCGGCATGAAATCCTCGTGAAACCCGCGCTCGGTGCCGAGTGAAGAAAGCGATTTTCATGCGTTTTTCATGCCGCTCGCCGCTTTTGCACCGCGCATTTTCACGGGTCTCAGGCGCACCTGACGCTCCGCCAACCAAGGAGCTCCTATGTCCTTCAATCTTGCGCTTGCCGGCGTCGTCGCCGTCGGCCTGCTGGTGTATCTTGTCGTCGTTCTGATGACCCCGGAGCGCTTCTGATGGAGCGCGCGTCCCTTTTCGAACGCAAGCTCGTCGTTCCGGCCCTGCGCGACTCCTTCGTCAAGCTCGACCCGCGCACGCTGGTCCGCAATCCGGTGATGTTCACCACCGCCGTGGTGGCTGCCGTCGCCACCGTGGTGATGGTTCGCAACCTGGCTACGGGCAGCGGCGATCCGCTGTTCGAGGGCCAGCTGGTCTTCTGGCTCTGGCTCACGGTGCTGTTCGGCAACTTTGCCGAAGCGCTGGCCGAAGGGCGTGGCAAGGCGCAGGCACAGTCGCTGCGCTCCACCAAGGACCAGCTCATTGCCTTCCGCATCGGGCAGGATGGCAAGCTTGCCGAAATCCCTGCCACGCAGCTCCACGCGGGTGATGTAGTGCGGGTTATCCAGGGGCAGCCGATTCCCGCCGATGGCGAGGTCGTGGCCGGTGTGGCCTCGGTCAACGAGGCGGCGATCACCGGCGAAAGTGCGCCGGTCATTCGCGAAGCGGGTGGCGATCGGTCTGCGGTAACCGCCGGCACCATGGTCATTGCCGACCAGATCGACGTGAAGGTCACGGCAGAACCCGGCAGCGGGTTTCTTGATCGCATGATCGCACTCGTCGAAGGCGCCAGCCGCCAGAAGACGCCGAACGAGATCGCGCTCACGGTTCTGCTCACCGGCCTGACACTGATCTTCCTGATCGCCGTCGGCACCCTTCCTGCCTTTGCCGCTTATGCCGGGGGCGAGATTGCGGTGCCCGTGCTGGTCGCGCTGTTCGTCGCGCTCATCCCCACCACGATTTCGGGGCTGCTTTCAGCGATCGGCATTGCGGGCATGGACCGGCTGATCCGCTTCAACGTGCTCGCCAAGTCGGGCCGCGCGGTTGAGGCGGCGGGCGATATCAGCACGCTGCTGCTCGACAAGACCGGGACGATCACCATCGGCGACCGTCAGGCCAGCGAGTTCGTGCCGCTGCCCGGCGTGGCCCTGGCCGATCTGGTCGCGGCTGCGCGCCTCTCGAGCCTTGCCGATACGACGCCCGAGGGCCGGTCGATCGTGGCTCTGGCCGGCGACGGAGATGCGATGCCTGAAGGGGCTGAACCGATCGCGTTCACCTCGCAGACGCGTGTCAGCGGACTGATGATCGGCGAACGCGCGCTGATCAAGGGTGCGGTCGATGCCGTGCTGCGGCGACTGGGCGACAAGGCTGATCCGACCGCTGCTGCCGCGCTCCATCAAGCCTCCGAGGGCATTGCCCGGTCGGGCGGCACGCCGCTGGCCGTCGCCGATGGCAACCGGCTGCTCGGCGTCATCCACCTCAAGGACATCGTCAAGGCGGGGATTCGCGAGCGCTTTGCCGAACTCCGCCGCATGGGCATCCGCACGGTCATGATCACCGGCGACAATCCGCTCACCGCCGCGTCGATCGCGGCCGAAAGCGGCGTGGACGATTTCCTCGCCGAGGCGACTCCCGAAGACAAGCTGGCGCTGATCCGCAAGGAACAGGCGGGCGGCAAGCTGGTCGCGATGTGCGGCGATGGCACCAATGACGCGCCCGCGCTGGCGCAATCGGATGTCGGCGTCGCGATGAACACCGGCACCCAGGCCGCGCGCGAGGCGGGCAACATGGTCGATCTCGACAGCGACCCGACCAAGCTGATCGAGATCGTCGGCATCGGCAAGCAGTTGCTGATGACGCGTGGGGCGCTCACCACCTTCTCGATCGCGAATGACGTGGCGAAATATTTCGCCATCCTGCCTGCCATCTTCGTCGTGCTCTACCCCTCGCTGGGCGTGCTCAACGTGATGGGACTGGCAACGCCGTCGAGCGCGATCCTGTCGGCGATCATCTTCAACGCGATCATCATCCCGCTGCTCGTGCCACTGGCGCTCAAGGGCGTGGCATATCGTCCGATGCCCGCCGCCAGCCAGCTGCTGCGCAACCTTGGCATCTACGGCCTAGGCGGCGTGATCGCGCCGTTCATCGGCATCAAGCTCATCGACATCGCCGTCGCCGGCCTCGGCCTGGCCTGAGCGAGAGGACCTAACATCATGCTTGCATCCCTACTTACCGTCGCAATCGTCGTCGGCGGTTCGATACTGCTCTCCTGGCCGCTCGGCCGCTATATGGCTGCGCTGTTTTCGGGGCGCTTTGCCAGCACGGACGGCACTTTCGCCAAGCTTGGCGGGTCCTCGGCCGATCAGGACTGGAAGGCCTATTCGATCGCGCTGCTGGCGTTCAACGCCGTCATGTTCGCGTTCGTGTTCGCGCTGCTGTCGCTCCAGCACCTGCTGCCGCTCAACCCGGACGGCCAGGGACCAGCCTCGATCCATCTCATCTTCAACACCACGGCCTCGTTCGTCACCAACACCAATCTCCAGCATTATTCGGGCGAGAGCACCTGGAGCTATCTCGCCCAGCTTGCCGGGCTGATGTGGTTGCAGTTCGTTTCGGCAGCGACCGGCATCGCCGCGCTGGCAGCGCTCGCGCGCGGGATTGGCGGCCAGAAGAGCATGGGCAATTTCTTCATCGACCTGCAGCGCGCTTCGTTCGGGGTGCTGCTGCCGCTGGCGATCCTTGTCGCGCTCGTTCTCGCGGTTTCCGGCGTGCCGATGACGTTCCATGGCGCCGCCGAGGTGACGACGCTCGAAGGCGCGGTCCAGACGATCGCGCGCGGCCCGGCGGCGGCATTCGTCGCGATCAAGCAGCTCGGCACCAATGGCGGCGGCTTTTTCGGCCCGAATTCGACGCATCCGCTCGAGAATCCGACATTCTGGGCCAATCTGGTCGAGATGGCGGCGATCGTCATCCTCCCGATGGCGTGCGTATGGATGTTCGGTCGGATGATCGGGCGAACCAAGCATGCGGTCGTCATCTTCGGCGTGATGACGGCGCTGCTGCTGGTCAAGATCACCGCTGCGCTCGCCTTTGAAGCGGCTCCCACCCAGGCCTTTGCCGAGCTGCCGGTCGCGCAGGATGTCGGCAACCTGGAGGGCAAGGAGCTGCGGCTTGGGGCGACCACCGGTCCGCTCTGGGCGGCGCTCACCACCGCCACGAGCAACGGATCGGTCGGCGCGATGCACGACAGCCTCAATCCGCTGGCAGGGCTCGTCCCCATGGCGGGCATGTGGCTCAACGAGACCTTTGGCGGCGTCGGCGTCGGCATGATCAACATGTTCCTGTACATCGTCGTCGCGGTGTTCGTGGCTGGCATGATGGTTGGCCGCACCCCCGAATATCTGGGCCACCGGATCGAGGGGCGCGAGATGCGGCTCGCGGTGCTCGCGCTGATCAGCCATCCGCTGCTGATCCTGGGCGGCACGGCACTGTTCGCCGCCACCCCCTGGGGCACCGACACGCTCAACAATACCGGCGCTCACGGCTTTTCGGAGATTCTCTACGAGTTCAGCTCGTCGGCGGCGAACAATGGTTCGGGCTTCGAGGGGCTTGGCGACAATACCGGCCCGTGGAACTGGGCAACGGGTATCGTGATGCTGATCGCGCGCTTCCTGCCCATCCTGGTGCCGCTGGCGATCGTCGGTTCGCTGATGAGCAAGCGCCGCAGCGCGGAAAGCGCAGGTACGCTGAGCGTCGAGAGCAGCACCTTCGGCATCATGCTGCTGATCACGATCCTGATCTTCGGCGCGCTCACCTTCTTGCCGGCGGCTGCCCTGGGCCCGATTGCCGAACACGTCACGCTGATGCGCTGAACCGGACCAAAGCAAAGGACATAAGGACATGACGACCTATCTTCTCCCCTCGCTCCGGCTCTGGATCGTGAGCCTTCTGGTGTGCGCGCTCGGTTATTCGGCGCTGGTGTACGGCTTCGCGCAGACGGTGGCACCGTTCCAGGCCGAAGGCTCGATCCTGATGCGCGACGGCAAGCCGGTGGGCAGCGCGCTGATCGCGCAGAATTTCGCGCAGGAGCGCTATTTCTGGCCGCGCCCGTCTGCTGCCGATTATAACGGCGTGGGAGCGGCGGGCAGCAACCTGTCGCCGACCAGCGACAAGCTCAAGCAGCGCGCGTCCGAGACGGTATCGCGTTACGCGGCCGCCGCCGACAACCCGCTGCCTCCAGATCTGGTCGCGGCATCGGGGGGCGGGCTCGACCCGCATATCTCGCTGGCCGGAGCGCGCTATCAGGCTGCACGCGTCGCCGCTGCCCGCGCGCTGCCTGTTGCCGATGTCGAGGCGCTGATCGACCGGATGGCCTTCGCGCCGGGAGGCCCTGCCGCGCCCGCCCGGATCGTCAATGTGCTCGAGCTCAATCTGGCCCTTGACCGCTTGGGGCGCTAAGCCACCGCTGAGATGAACGAAAGCCCCACTACCAGCGATGCCGACCGCTTCCTGCGGATCGCCAAGGCCGAACAGCGCGGCCGATTGACGGTCTATCTCGGCGCAGCTCCGGGGGTCGGCAAGACCTACCGGATGCTGCAGGAAGCGGCGCGGCGCAGGGCAGAGGGCGAGGATGTCGTTGTCGGGGTCGCCGAAACACACGGGCGAGGCGAGACGGCAGCGCTGCTCGCCCCGTTCGAGATCCTGCCGCGCCGCGCGGTCGATCATCAGGGGCACCGGCTGGAGGAATTCGATCTCGATGCCGCGCTGGCCCGGCGGCCCGGACTGATCCTGGTCGATGAACTCGCGCACACCAACGCGCCGGGCAGCCGCCATCCCAAGCGCTGGCAGGACGTGGCCGAGCTGCTCAGCGAGGGCATCGATGTTGCCACCACGGTCAACATCCAGCATATCGAAAGCCTGAACGACCTGGTCGCCGGTTTCACGCATATCCGCGTGCGAGAGACCGTTCCTGACAGCTTTCTCGACGATGCCGAACTGATCGTCGTCGATCTGCCGCCCGATGCGCTGATCGAGCGGCTGCGCGCGGGCAAGGTCTATCTGCCCGATACGGCAGGCCGCGCGCTCGCCAATTTCTTCACCCCCAACAAGCTGGCGGCGCTGCGCGAACTGGCGCTGCGCTTTGCCGCACACAATGTCGACCGCCGATTGAGCAGCCAGCTCGAGCTGAGCGGGGAGCGCGCGGATTTCGTCTCCGGCGAGCGGCTGATGGTGGCGGTCAGCCCCGGACGCGGTGGTGCGCGGGTGGTCCGGCAAGCAAAACGCATGGCCGATCTGCTGCACGCCCCCTGGACCGCCGTCGTCGTAGAGAGCGCAAGCGCGCGCGGAGTCGCGGGCAGCCAGCGCGAGCAGCTTGCGGACAATCTCGCGCTGGCATCCTCGCTGGGCGCGTCGCTGATGACCGTCGCGGCGCAGGATGTCGGCCAGGCACTGGTCGAACAGGCCCGCGAACTGCGCGCCAGCCAGATCGTCATCGGCAAGAGCCGGCGAAGCCGCTGGTTCGAATGGCGACACGGATCGGTGGCACAGGATGTCATCCGCCATGCCCGGAGCATTCCGGTGCATGTCGTGCCGCTCAACGAGGCCGACGAAAAGCCGGTGCCGGTATATGACCCCTATTCGCAGCGTGACAATGCCATCGCCTTTGTTGCGGTCGCGGCCGTCGTGGGCGTGCTGTATCTGCTGAAGCCGTGGATCGCCCCCGGCGCAATCGATCTGCTGCTGCTGTTTCCAGTGGTCATCACTTCGATGTTCCTGCGGATGCGCGCCGGGCTCTGGGCAGCGCTATGGGCGGCGCTGGGCTATAACTTCTTTTTCATCGAGCCGCTCTATACGCTCTCGATTCACAGCCCGGCTGATCTTGTCACCTTCATCGCGCTGGCAATGGTGGCAGGTGTGATCGGTGCGCTCGCAGGCAAGGTGCGCCGGCAGGCCGAAACCAGCGCCGGGGTCGCCCGGCTCAATGCCTCGTTGGCGCGCTTTGCCGGACTGATGGGTTCGCTGTCCGACCGCGACGAGACCGCAAGGGTCGCCTGTCGCGAGATCGGCAATCTGCTGGATGTGCAGGCGATGATCGTGTCGCTGGAAGACGGCGCGGTCATCGTGCGCGGAAATGAAGATTTCCAGCAACTCGAGATGGTCGATGAGACCGCCGCGCGCTGGGCGCTGGAGCATGGCCAGACGGCAGGCCGCGACACCGGAACGCTGGCTTCGGCGGACTGGCAGTTTCATCCGCTCAAGACCGCGCTCGGCACCATGGGGGCGTTGGGCGTGGCGCGATCAAGCAACGAGCGGGTGATCCGGCCCGATGACGCGACGTTGCTCGCCTCTATCGTCGATCAGACTGCGCTGGCGCATGAGCGACTGGTGCTGGAAGCCGAGGCGCGACAGGTCGATGGCCTTCGCGAGCGCGACCGGCTGCGCGGGGCGCTGCTCGGCAGTATCGCGCATGATCTGCGCACGCCGCTTACAGCCGTCATCGCTGCAACCGAGGCCATTCCGGCCGAAGGCGCCTATGCCGACGAAGTGCGCATCGCGCGCAGCGAGACGCGCCGGTTGCAGCGGTTCCTCAACGATCTGCTCGAAGCCTCGCGGATCGAGGACGGGTCGATCGAACCGAGATGGGAAAGCCTCGACCTGACCGACATCATCCATGCCGTGCTGCGCGATCTGAGGCAGGATCGGCCCGGCAGCCGCGTGGTGGCCAGCATCGATCCCGACTGTCCGTTCATCCGAAGCGACCCGCTGCTGCTGCGGCACGTGCTCATCAACCTGATCGACAATGCACTCAAATTCTCGCCCGCCGGTTCGCGCGTCGATGTCGAGCTGCTTTGCGGCCCCGATGCGGCCTTGTGCCGAGTGGCAGACCGTGGACCCGGCCTGCCAGCCGATCGCGACGGACTGTTCGACCGCTTCCATCGCCTCGAGGGCAGCGACCGCGTGGGCGGATCGGGCCTCGGTCTGTGGATTGCCAAGAACTTCATCGAGGCGGTAAGGGGCAGCATCACGGCGTCGAACCGGGAAGGCGGCGGGGCCGTGTTCGAGATAAGCCTGCCACTGACCGCGCCCGCACCGGAACAAGACCATGAGCAGAATGCGTAGCGATGTGCTCATCATCGACGATGAGGCCGCTATCCGTCGCCTCTTGACCGGTGCGCTGGATCGTAGCGGCCTCACGCATGTCGAGGCGGGCACAGCCGGCGAGGCGCTTCGCCTCGCCATTGCCGAACCTGCGCCGCTGGTCGCGCTGCTGGACCTGGGGCTGCCTGATCGCGATGGGCTGGAGATCGTGCCCCAGCTTGCGGGCCATGGGCTGGCTGTCATCGTGCTCACCGCGCGCGATGCGACTGGGGAGAAGGTCGCTGCGCTCGACCTTGGTGCCGACGATTTCGTCACCAAGCCTTTCGACACAGAGGAACTGCTCGCGCGCGTCCGATCGGCCATTCGGCGGAAGAGTGGCCCCGTCGCCGATCCGGCTGTCCGCCAGTTTCAGGAAGGCATGATCGATCGGTCCGCGCATCGCGTCACCATACGCGGTAGCCAGATCGATCTTACCCCGCGCGAGTTCAACCTGCTCTGGGCCTTGTGCGACCATCCTGGCCGCGTCTTCACGCATGACAAGCTGCTGACCGATGTCTGGGGACCGGCGCATCGCGAGGATCTCGATTATTTGCGCGTCGCGGTGCGGGCGTTGCGCCGCAAGCTCGAACTCGACCCGGCGCACCCGAAGCTGATCATCAACGAACCCGGCATAGGCTATCGCGTGGCGGTCGGCTGATCCCTGCCTTTGGGCAGAGGTGGATCGCTAGCATTCTCCTGAGCGAGGCAGCGGCACCCAGGCAGCCAACCGCTCTTTCTGCGGCTTATCGCAGCGATGGCAGCGCCCGGCCAAGCCCATCCAGCGCCGCTTGCAAGGTCGCACGGTGCTTGGCGAAGCAGAAGCGGACCAGATGGTTGGGGGTATTTTCGGCATAGAAGGCCGAGATCGGGATCGCGGCGACGCCGGCCTGTCCGATGATTGCCTCGCAGAACGCGACATCGTCCATCGGCACCTCCGATGCGGCCAGGTCCACGGTCACGAAATAGGTCGCGGCCGATGGGATGGTGGCAAGGCCGATGGCGGCCAGGCCGGCGCAGAAAAAGTCACGACTGGCCTGGTGCGCGTCGCGCGCCATCGCGATCCAGGCGTCCTGGCTGTCCAACCCTTCGGCTACCGCCCATTGCAGGTGCGGCGGGCTGGTGAAGGTGAGGAATTGGTGGGCCTTGGCCAGCACGCGTGCAATCGGCGGCGCGGCGCACATCCAGCCCAGCTTCCACCCGGTCAGTCCGAAGATCTTCCCCGCAGAGCCGATCTTCACCGTGCGCTCGCGCATGCCGGGCTGCTGCATCAGCGACCGATGCTGCGCTCCGTCATAGACCAGCGCCTCCCACACCTCATCGCAGATCGCGATTAGGTCATGTTCCACACACGCCTGCGCGAGCAAGGCCAGATCGTCGGGATGCGCGCAGGTGCCCAGCGGGTTCATCGGATCGTTGAACACGATGAGCCGCGTGCGCGGGCCGATCGCGCGGGCGAGGCTGGCGGGGTCGATGCGCCAGCTCGTCCGGTCCATGTCGACGATCCGCGCGGTGCCGCCGGCACGCTGCACCAGCGGCAGATAGGCGTCGTAGAGCGGCTGGAACAGCAGCACCTCGTCGCCCGGCACGATCAGCGCGAGCAATGCGGCGGCGATCGCCTCGGTCGCGCCCGAGGTTACGACCACTTCCTCTGCGGCCAGATCGAGCGCCTGGTGCCGCGCGTACCAGCCTGCCACCGCTCCGCGCAATTCGGGCAGGCCGATCATCGGAGGATATTGGTTGGACCGCTGGTGCATCGCATCGCAGGCCGCCGCGATCACCGCCGCGTTGATCGGACCATCGGGAAAGCCCTGGCCCAGATTGATCGCGCCCGTCTCGCGCGCACGCATCGACATGGCCTCGAAGATCGTGGTTGGCATGTCGCGATAAAGGGGATTCATGGCATCTCCGGCTCGGCAGGGCAGGGGGGATGGCGATGGCTTGGCATCCGATGGCTGCCTCTGTCCAGAACCGTGGTGCCGGAATCGATCGTTGCGGCTGGGCCTCGCCTCTGGATCGGCTCGCTGCTTTGCGCCAGACTGGGCCAGCAGACGCAGATAAGGGATCGCCAGTGCCACGAACAGCCAAGCCGGGAATGCCCGTCCATGCCGAAAGCCATCAGATCGCGCGGATCGGCTGGTTGCGCGCCGCGGTGCTGGGGGCGAATGACGGAATCGTCTCGACCGCCAGCCTGATTCTGGGCGTCGCGGCTTCGGGGGCGGATCGGCAGGCGCTGCTGGTCGCGGGCGCGGCAGGGCTGGTGGCAGGCGCGATGTCGATGGCGGCGGGCGAATATGTCTCGGTCAGCAGCCAGTCGGATACCGAGGCGGCGGATCTGGCGCGCGAGCGGGCGGAACTGGCGGACGATCCCGAGTTCGAACGCGCCGAGCTGGCCGCGATCTATGTCGGGCGCGGGGTCGATCCGGCGACGGCGGATCGGGTCGCGGTGCAGATGATGGCGCACGATGCGCTGGGCAGCCATGCGCGCGACGAGTTGCACATCAATGATCTGACGGCTGCCAGGCCGCTCCAGGCGGCGCTCGCTTCGGCGCTGACCTTCACGGTCGGCGCGGCGCTGCCGCTGCTGCTCGCGGCGTTGCTGCCGATGGGGTCGATGGTGCTGGGCGAGGCGGCAGGATCGATCCTGTTCCTCGCGCTCTTGGGGGCGGTGAGCGCCCGGGCGGGGGGTGCTCCGGTGGCACGTCCCGTGATCCGCGTCGTTTTCTGGGGGGCGCTGGCCATGGCGCTGACGGCGGGGATTGGCAGGCTGGTCGGCGCTGCGGTCTAACAGGGCCTCAATTCGGTCAGACGATGACGCCGGGGCCGATGCTGGCAGCGATGAAGACGATCGAGGAGATGGCGGCGAGAGCGGTGGCGATGACGTTCATGATGGTGTTTCCTGTGTCGAAGATGGTTGAAGCGGTGTGGATCAGACGATCATGCCAGGGCCGACGCTGGTGGCGATGAGGATGACCGAGCAGATCGAAGCGAGAGCGGTGGCGAGGATGTTCATGGGGAAGGTCCTTTCGATTTCGGTTTGAGGTGCTGGCTGGGGATCAGGCGACGACGCCGGGAGCGACGCTGGCGGCGATGAACAGGCTGGAGGTCAGGATGGCGAGAGCGACGGCGGCGATCTGGCTCTGGGCGTTCGAGAAGAGGGTCATGGCGGTGTCCTTTCGTGGGTATCTGGTGGTTCCGGTCGGTGTGTCCGGAGATGCCAGATACTTTGCACACGCCGTGCCAAACTGAAAAAACCACGCTATTCCAGCGACTTAGGCTTTTTCAGGCCCAAGTTGAACATGAACAAATGCTGACTGTTGGGAAAATTTCCCATTAATCGGGATGGTTGTTTCCAGCAAAAACAGATTCCGCGAAACAGCATCCGTTGCGCTGGTCTTGCGCGTATCTATCTTCGACACGAGACAGCAGAAAACGGGGCCGCGCACGGAATGAGGGACAAGCTTGAAGTCTGGTATGACGGCGCGTGCCCGCTCTGTACGCGCGAAATCGCGCTGATGCGGCGGCTCGACCGGCGCGGGGCGATCGACTTCATCGACGTATCGACGCCGGGCGGCTCTTGCCCGATCGATCGCACGGCGCTGCTCGAACGCTTCCATGCGCGCGAAAATGGCGTGATGCTCTCTGGCGCAGCGGCCTTTGCGGCGATGTGGCGTGCCATTCCCCTGCTGCGACCGCTCGGTCTCATCGCGCGCTGGAAGCCGGTGCTGGCGATGCTCGAGCGTGCCTATCTGCGCTTTCTCACGATCAGACCACGCCTGCAGGGTCTGCTGCGCGAGCGGCGGGTATGAGCGGAGTGTTCGAACCGACGCGCGCGGCGGGCCTTGCGCGGATGAATGCCTTCGTGCCGCACGCGGGCCGCGCCTATGCCGAGGGGCGCAACAGCGATCTCGGGCCCGGTCGGCCCAGCGCGGTGTCGCAGCTTTCACCCTGGCTGCGCTATCGCCTGCTGAACGAGCAGGAAGTGTGCGCGGCGGTGCTGGAACGGCATTCGCTCGCGGCGGCGGAGAAATATGTGCAGGAGGTGCTGTGGCGCACCTATTGGAAGGGCTGGCTCGAGATGCGGCCCGGCATCTGGGAGCGCTTCCTCGTCGAGCGCGACGAGCAGCACGAGCGGCTGCGCAATGTCCGCGCGCTGGAACAGGCGGAAGCGGGCCGCACCGGCATCGAGGGCTTCGATGACTGGGCGCGCGAGCTGGTCGAGACGGGGTATCTGCACAACCACGCACGCATGTGGTTCGCCTCGATCTGGATCTTCACGCTGCGGCTGCCCTGGACGCTGGGCGCGGGTTTCTTCCTGCGCCATCTGATCGATGCCGATGCGGCGAGCAATACCCTGTCCTGGCGCTGGGTCGCGGGCTTGCAGACGGCGGGCAAGACCTATCTCGCCACGGCCGACAATATCGCGCGCTATACCGGGGGGCGGTTTGCGCCGAAGGGCCTGGCGGAAATCGCCGAGCCGCTGACCGAAGCACCGGTACCTGCCGCAGCGCCCTTGCCTGCGGCAGGATCGGCCAGGGGGGCGCCGGCGCTGCTGCTGATCACCAGCGAGGACATGCACCCGGATGATGCGGTGCTCCGCGAGGTTGATATCTGCGGCACCTGCATCGCTGCCGATCCGGCGTTGCTTTGGGGTGAAAAGGCGCGCGGCTTCGTTGCGGATGCTGCGCACGACATGGCTGCGTCGCTTGGCGAAACCGGCAGGGCACCGGTGAAGCGGATAGATGCCCTGAATGCCGAGGCGATCGTGCAGGCGTCGCGTGAGGCGGGCGTCAACCGGGTGGTGACGCCTTATGCCCCGGTCGGCCCGGTCGCGACGCGGCTGACGGAAATCGCCAAGGCGCTGGCGGGCGAAGGGATCGAACTCGTCCAGGTGCGCCGGGCATGGGACGACACCTTCTGGCCGCACGCGCGCAAGGGCTTCTTCCCGTTCAAGCAGCATATGGGGCGGCTGCTCGAGGATATGGGGCTCACCCGCACCTGAGCCGCTTCGAGGGGAGCGGCCCGCCCATTCCGACGCGGACCCGGCGATCGCCAGGCCCGCTTGATCGGCATCAGTGATAGCGGCGCAACAGGCCGGCCAGCTTGCCCTGCACCTGCACCTCGTGCGGCGCGTAATATTGCGGCGCGTAGGACGCATTGGCGGGATCGAGCCGGATGCGGCCGTTCTCGCGGCGCAGATATTTGAGCGTCGCCTCCTCGCCGCGCACCAGCGCGACCACGATCTCGCCGTCGCGCGCGGTTTCGGTGCGCTTGATCAACGCAAAGTCGCCATCGAGAATGCCCGCCTCGACCATCGAGTCCCCAGACACTTCGAGCGCATAATGCTCGCCCGCGCCGAGCAGGGCGGCGGGAACAGGCAGGATCTCGGTGCCCTCGAACGCCTCGATCGGCGCACCGGCGGCGATGCGGCCGTGCAGCGGAATTTCGAGCACATTGCTGTTCGCAGGCTCCGGCAACACCGCCTTGCGCACCGCGTCCATGCTGACGACATTGCTCCGCGCGGCATCGGCGCGCGCGGCGGCAGCAGCGGCGAGCTCCTTCTCGCGCGGCTTCACGCTCGCCTCTGGCAGCTTCAGGATTTCGAGTGCGCGCGCCCGGTTGGGAAGACGGCGAATGAAGCCGCGTTCCTCGAGCGCGCTGACCAGCCGGTGCACGCCCGACTTGGACTTGAGATCGAGCGCTTCCTTCATTTCCTCGAACGAAGGCGAGACGCCATCGGCCTCCAGCCGTTCCTGGATGAAGCGGATCAGGTCATGTTGCTTGCGGGTCAGCATCGCCGATGTTCCTTTTCTGCGCCGAACCTGCGTTCGAACGAATACGGAACAATTACGAAACAAAGACGGTCAGGTCAAGAGCTTGTGTCAAGTCCCGTGGCGAAGCGCGATATAATCGATCGGATCGCCGATTTTGGCCTCGGGCGCATCGATTGGCCGGACCACCAGCGCATCCGCCTGAAGCAGCGCCGATAGCGCTCCGCTGTCCTGATTGCTCAGCCGGATGAGCGCGCCATCGTGGAAGCGCGCACGCACGAAATCCTGGCGCGGGCCGTTCGCCGGGAAGGGTTCGCCTGCGATCGCCTGGGAGGTGGCAGGGACAAGCTGTTGATAACCCAAAAGCTTGCGCACCAGCGGCAGCAGCAGCAACGTCGCAGTGACATAGGCCGAGACCGGATTGCCCGGCAGGCCGAGCACGATCGCATCGCCCAGACGTCCGACCATCACCGGTTTGCCTGGTCGCATCGCGATCCGCCAGAAATCGACAGTTCCGCCGCTGTCGAGCAATGCGGGCTGGATGAGGTCGTGATCGCCGACCGATGCGCCGCCGGTGGTGACGATGATATCGGCCTGGCTGTGCTCGAGCAGCGCCGCGGCGATGGTGGCGCGGTCATCGGGCAGCAGCGGCGGGACGATCAGATCGCAGGGTAGGGAAGACAGCATCGCTGCCAGCATCACGCCGTTGCTCGCCGGGATATGCGCGGGCGAGGGCAGCGGGTTTCCGGGTGGGACAAGCTCGTCGCCGGTGCTGAGGATCGCGATGCGCGGGCGGCGGTGGACGGCGAGCGCGCCGTGCCCTGCCATCGCGGCAAGCGCGATCAGCCGCGCGTCGATGATCGCACCCGCATCAGCGAGTTGCGTCCCGTCTGCGAAATCATGCCCTGCGCGGCGGATATGCGCGCCGGGAGCTGCGGGGCCATCGCCGGTGAGCGTCAGCCGGTCACCCTCGCGCGCGACGTCTTCCTGCACCACGACGCAATCTGCGCCATCGGGGATCATCGCGCCCGTCGAAATGCGCGCGGCCTGTCCCGGCGCAAGTACGCCCGCGAAGGGCCGTCCCGCCGCGCTCTCGCCGA
Organism: Blastomonas sp. 34TW; assembly: GCF_059803595.1. Classification (NCBI taxonomy): domain Bacteria; kingdom Pseudomonadati; phylum Pseudomonadota; class Alphaproteobacteria; order Sphingomonadales; family Blastomonadaceae; genus Blastomonas; species Blastomonas sp. 34TW. Next base: position 11,133 of record NZ_JAPFGW010000016.1, on the reverse strand, counting down.
TGACGCGCCATGGGCCGGGCAGGTCGGCGCTGCGCACCGCATAGCCGTCCATCGCTGACAGATCGGCGGCGGGCTGGTTGCGCTGCGACACCAGCGGCTCGGCCAGGGTGAGGCCGGTGACCTGATCGAGCGGAAGGCTGATCGCGGGGCGGGGCGCAGCAAGCGCGAGCAGGCGGTCGCGCGCCTCGTCGAGCGGGATAAGCCCGCCCGCCATCAGTCGGCGGTCCAGTCGCCCGACTTGCCGCCGCTCTTGGCGAGCAGCCGCACCGGGCCGATGACCATGGCCTTATCGAGCGCCTTGGCCATGTCATAGATCGTGAGCAGGGCTATGTTCGCGGCGGTCAGCGCTTCCATCTCGACGCCGGTCTTGCCGTTGGTGCGCACGCGGGTTTCGACGCGCACGCCGGTCTCGAGATACTCGAAATCGACCGAGACGCTGGAGATCGGCAGCGGGTGACAGAGCGGTATCAGGTTGCTGGTCTGCTTGGCGGCCATGATGCCCGCGATGCGCGCCGTGCCCAGCACGTCGCCCTTCTTGACATCGCCCGCGCGGATGGCGGCGATCACCGCCGGGGCCATGGTGATCACGCCTTCGGCCACCGCCTCGCGCACGGTATCGGCCTTGGCGGAGACATCGACCATCTGCGCCGCGCCGGTCGCGTCGAGATGGGTCAGCTTGTCCATCAGGCGGCTGCTCCGGTGAGCAGCGCGCGCGTCGCCTGCGTGACATCGGGCTGGCGCATCAGCGATTCCCCGACCAGGAAGCAGCGTACGCCACGCTCTGACAGACGCACGCAATCCGCATGGCTGTTGATGCCGCTTTCGGACACCGCGATGCGGCCTTCGGGGATCATGCCGACCAGCCGCTCGGTGGTGGCGATATCGGTGACGAAGCTGCGCAGGTCGCGGTTGTTCACCCCGATCAGCGGCGAGCGGAGCTTGAGCGCGCGCTCCATCTCGGCCTCGTCATGCACCTCGACCAGCACGTCCATGCCGTGGTCCAGCGCCGCGCTCTCGATCTCGGCCATGGTCGCATCGTCGAGCGCGGCGACGATGATCAGCACCGCATCGGCCCCCAGCGCGCGGCTTTCGGCCACCTGCCAGACATCGACCATGAAATCCTTGCGCAAACAGGGCAGGTCGCACGCGGCGCGCGCGGCAACCAGATAATCGTCATGCCCCTGGAAATAGGGCTCATCGGTCAGCACCGAAAGGCAGGCCGCGCCGCCGGCCTGATATTCGGCTGCATGCGCGGCGGGATCGAAATCGGCGCGGATAAGCCCCTTGGAGGGGCTGGCGCGCTTGATCTCGGCGATCAGGCCGAAGCCGTCGCGCGATGTCTCGCGGAGCGCGCGTGCGAAACCGCGCGGGGCGGAGGCAGCCGCAGCGCGGCTCGCCAGTTCGGCCTGCGAAATCAGCCCCTTGCGCCGTGCGACCTCCTGCCGCTTGACCTCGCAAATCTCTTCCAGCTTGTTCATGCGGCGGCTTTCGTGAAATCGATCCAGCAGTTGAGCAGCGCGTTGGCGAGCCCCTTGTCGATGGCCTCGGCGGCTTCCTCCGCCCCTTCGGCAAGGCTTTCGACCTCGCCCGCGATCAGCAGCGCAGCAGCGGCGTTGAACAGCACCGCATCGCGATACGGCCCGGTCTCGCCCTGGAGCAGACGGCGCAGCGCGGCGGCATTATGCGCCGCATCGCCACCCCGGATCGCCTCGATCGGATGCGTCGGCAGCCCTGCGTCCTTGGCCTGCCAGCGCTTCATGATGACGCCATCGGGGCCGATATCGGCGACCTCGTTGCCACCGGCCAGCGACAGCTCATCGAGCCCTTCGTCGCCCGAGACGATCAGCGAATGTTCGGTGCCCAGCATCTCGAGCGCCTCGGCATAGACATGCACATAGCCGGGCCGCGCGATGCCGATCAGCTGGCGGCGGACGCCTGCGGGATTGGCGAGCGGACCCATCAGGTTGAAAATGGTGCGGCGGCCGATCTTCTGCCGGATCGGCTGGATGCGGCGCATTGCGGGATGATGGTTGACCGCGAACAGGAAGCAGATGCCGATCTCGGCGAGCGACTGCTCGGCGCTGGCACCGGCGGCGGTCATGTCCATGCCCAAGGCTTCGAGCGTGTCCGCCGCGCCCGCCTTGGACGAGGCGGCGCGGTTGCCGTGCTTGGCGACCGGCACGTCGCACGCCGCGACGACCAGCGACACCGCGGTCGAGACGTTGAGCGTATGGTGCCCGTCGCCGCCGGTGCCGCAGACATCGATGGCATTGGCGGGCGCGGCGATCGGGATCACCCGGTCGCGCAGCGCCTGCGCGGCGGCAGCGATCTCGATCGCGGTCTCGCCGCGTTCGGACAGTGCGATCAGGAATTCGGCAATCGTCTCGTCGCTGACCGTGCCGTCAAGGATCGCGGCAAAGGCTGCTGCAGCATCGTCGCGGTTCAGCGGATGCGCGGTATCGGGCAGCCAGGTCATGCGAGCAGATCCGCGCGCATCGGCTTCACCTCTAGCCCCGCCAGCGCCATGAAATTGGCCAGCATCTTGTGGCCATGTTCGGTGGCGATGCTCTCCGGGTGGAATTGCACGCCATGGATCGGCAGCGTCGCGTGGCGAAAGCCCATCACATGTGCGGTCTCGCCTGCCGGTGCCTCGACGCGCGCGTTGACGATCATTTCGGGCGGAAGGCTTTCCTCCGGCACCACCAGCGAATGGTAGCGCGTCGCGAGGAACGGCGAGGGCAGGCCCTGGAACAGCCCAGTGTCGTCATGGACCACGGGGGAGGTCTTGCCGTGCATCAGACCGCCGCGAACGACCTCGCCGCCGAAATGCTGGCCGATCGACTGATGCCCCAGGCACACGCCGAGCAGCGGCTTTCCGGCATCGGCACAGGCCGCGACCAGATCGAGCGAAATCCCCGCCTCGTTGGGCGTGCATGGGCCGGGCGAGATGAGGAATGCGTGCGCATTGGTTGCCAGCGCCTCGCGCGCGGTGAGCGCATCGTTGCGCTCGACCCGCACGTCCGCGCCCAGCTCCATCAGATAATGGACGAGATTGTAGGTGAAGCTGTCGTAATTATCGATGACGAGGATCATTGGCCAAATCCTGCTTCGCTGGCGAGGCGGACGGCTTCGCGCGCGGCGGCGAATAGCGCGCCAGCCTTGGCTTCGCATTCGCGCTGTTCATATTCGGGCACGCTGTCGGCGACGATGCCTGCGCCCGCCTGGACGTGCATGGTGCCGTCGCGGACGATCGCGGTGCGCAGCACGATGCAGCTGTCGACCGAGCCATCGGGTGCGAAATAGCCGACCCCGCCGGCATAGGCCCCGCGCGTCTCGGGCTCCAGCGACGCGATGATCTCGCACGCGCGCACCTTGGGCGCCCCGCTGACGGTGCCCGCGGGAAAGCCCGCGAACAGCGCGTCGATCGCGTCACGATCATGCACCAGTTCGCCGACGACATTGCTGACGATGTGCATGACATGGCTGTACTGTTCGACCGTGAAGCTGTCGGTGACGCGCACCGTGCCTGCCGCTGCGACGCGGCCGACATCGTTGCGGCCAAGATCGAGCAGCATCTGGTGCTCGGCCAGTTCCTTGGGATCGGCGAGCAGGCTTGCGCGATTCTCCAGATCTTCCGCCGGCGTCTTGCCACGTGGCCGCGTTCCCGCGATCGGGCGGATGGTCACCTCGCCATCGCGCACGCGCACCAGAATTTCGGGGCTCGATCCGATCAGCGCGAGGCCGGGCAGGTCGAGGAAATAGAGAAAGGGCGAGGGGTTCACCCGGCGCAGCGCGCGATAGAGCTCGATCGGTGGCAGCGCGAAGGGCGCGGTGAAGCGCTGCGCGAGCACGACCTGGAAGATATCGCCCGCCTCGATATAGTCCTTGGCCTTGAGCACCATCTCGCCATAGCGGCCCGGCGCGAGCACGGGCTGCGGCGTCAGGCTGTCCGGGTCGAGCGAGGCATCGCGCACGGCAGCGGGCAGGGGCGCATGCAGCGCCCGTTCGGCCGCATCGAGCCGTTCTTCGGCCGCAGCGATCGCCTGCTCGGGATCGCCGCTGCCCGCCCAGATCGGCGCGATCAGGAACAGCTCGTCCTTCAGCCGGTCGAAGATCAGCAGCACGGTCGGGCGTACGAACAGCATGTCGGGCAGCGCCAGATCGGACTGCGGCGCGCGCGGCAGCTTCTCGACCAGACCGATCGTCTCATAGCCGAAATAGCCCACCAGAAACGCGAGTGCGCGCGGCAGTTCGGGCGGAACCTCCATCCGGCAGGCCTCGGCCAGCTGGCGCAAGGCATCGAGCGAGCCCTGCTCGCAGGGCGCGAACGCCGCGCGATCGGTCGCCCATTGCGTATTGATCTCGGCAGCATCGCCCGAGGCCCGGAATACCAGATCGGGCGCGAGGCCGACAAAGCTGTGCCGCGCGCGTGTTTCGCCGCCCTCGACCGATTCGAGCAGGAAGTCACCGCGCTCGGGCTCGATCAGCTTCAAGGCTGCCGAAACCGGCGTTTCGGTATCGGCGATCCGCCGCCGCCAGATCAGGCTCGACCGGCCATCGGCCAGCGCCCCGGCGGCCTGTGTGCGGTTCTGGCTGGAAGGGCCCGCCATCAATTTTCCCGATTACGACCGGTCAGCTGGTCCTTCACCCGCTTGATGGCTTCCGGATTGCGTTTCACATTGGCTTCGACCTTGAGCGCTGCCACCAGCTGCCGACCATATTCGTCGGCCATCACCTGGCCAAGCTGCTGCTGGGTCGCGGCCATCAGCTCGGGGACCTTGCTCGCATCGCCGCGGTTGATCTTCGACAGATGCACGATGAACCAGCCGGTGCGGTTCGGCCCTTCGAGCACCTTGGTGGTGCCTTCGGCCATGCTGAACAGCAGTGCCACCGGCGGCGGCACGCGGCCCTGCTGCTGCATGATCGTCTGCCGGTTGGTACGGATCTGCTCGATATTGGGCAGGCGCACGCTGGCTCCGGCGACCGCCTTTTCGAGCGCTGCAGGAGTGCGCGACGACTTGGCGATGCCGTCGGCCAGCTTGCGTGCAGAGGCGAGGCCCTGGGCCAGCGCCCAGTCGGCAGCGACGCGCTGGCGGACGCTGGCGAGCGGCGGCGGTGCCGCGCGCTTGATCTCCTGCACCTCGAACACGGCGAATTCCTTGCCCTGCTGCACCTCGACCAGCTGCGGCTCGGCATCTTCTTCCAGTCCGAAGGCCACGGGCAGCATCGCCTGATAGGCGCCGGTCGGCGCGAAATCGGGCCTGCCCGGCGCCTGGCCATTGGCGAGCATTTCCGGGCTGACCTGCAGCTCGAGCTTTTCGTCCTTGGCGATATCGGCAAGCGAGGCACCATCGGCGATCCGGTCTTCGAGATTGGCGGTGAAATCAGCCACCGTCTGGCGCAGCTTTTCCTGCGCGATCTCGTTTTCGAGCAGGTTGCGCACCTGATCGATCGAACGCCCGGCGATCGCGCTGACGCTGTCGACCCGCACGACATGCCAGCCGAGCGGAGAGCGCGCGGGCGCGGCAACCTTGCCGGCAGCGGCGGCGAACACGGCATTGGCGACGGCAGCAGAGGCGTTCTTGGTCAGCTCCTGCTTCGACTGGAGGCCAAGGTCGATCGGCGCTAGCCCGGCTTCCTTCGCGGCGGCAGCCATGCTGGCGCCACCGTTGATCTTCGCGGCGATCGCCTTGGCGGCGGCCTCGGTCGGCACGATCAACTGTTCGACATCGCGCTTCTCGGTCGCGGCAAATTCGGCCGAACGCTTCTTGTACAGGGCCGCGATCTCGGCATCGCTGACCTTGACCTGGTCGCGGAAGCGGTCGGTGGTAAAGGTGGCAAAGCGCAGGATGCGGCGCTCCGGAATGCGGTAGCGCGCGGCGTTGGCGGCATAGAATTTCTGCAGCTGGTCGTTGCTCGGCGCGGTCTTGGGGGCGAAGGCGGCCGATGGGACAAAGGCGATCTGGCCTTCGCGACCTTCCAGGATCAGCCCGGCATAAGGCAGCGCCATCTGCCGCGACAGCTTGGCGCCGAACGTCGCGGGCAGCAGCAGCTGGTCGCCCAGCAGGCTGCGGCGAATATCCTCGCGCACGCGCGCTTCGGTCAGACCCTGCTGGGCGAGCGCATTGCGGAACAGCGTCTCGTCGAACCGGCCATCCGCGCCCTTGAATGCCTGGATCCCCGCGATCTCGCTGTCGACCAGACGCTTGCTCGCGCCCAGGCCGATGCTGGCGGCGAATTCAGCCGAGGCATAGCTGCCGATCATCTCTTCCAGCACGCCGTCGATGCCGCCCTGCGCATCGAACGAGGCCATGTCGAGCTGCGGGTTGCGCTGGCGGAACTGCTGGAAGGCGTTGGTGACGGTGGTCGAGAACTCGCCGGTGCCGATTTCCTCGCCGCCGATCTGGGCGACGCTTTCATTGCCCACTCCGCCAAAGCTCGCACCGCCGGTGACATCGGACGCCGCAAAGGCGACAGCGATGAGCGCGAGAAAGATCAGGCTGACGACAACCCCGATCTTGGAATTGAAGAAGGAACGGAAAAAGGTGATCATCGGTCGGTCCGCCAAAGCGCCGGGCGTGCGATGACCCGGCCGCGTGAAAATGCGGGCTGGCTTTAGGGGGCTTTGCCGCGCGCTTCAACCCTTGGCGCCGCTGAACCGGCTGTAAACTGCGCGTGGCCCGTGTGCCCATGCCGTGGCTGGCCAAGCGGCTCGCGATTTGCTAGCCGCGCGCCCCACAGCATAAACACAAAAGGGGAAGACAGCATCGTGGCCAGCACAGCATCTTATATCGTCGGCAACTGGAAGATGAACGGCAGCGCAGCCGATGTCGCGGTGCTGCAGGCGATCGCCGAGGCCGCCGCAGCGAACGGCCATGTCGATGTCGGTATCTGTCCGCCCGCGACGCTGATCGCGGCCTTTGCCGCCGCTGCGGGCAAGGTGCAGATCGGCGCGCAGGATTGCCATGCCAAGGCGTCGGGCGCGCATACCGGCAATCTGTCCGCCGCGATGATCCGCGAGGCGGGGGCCACCTATTCGATTGTCGGCCATTCCGAGCGCCGCGCCGATCAGGGTGAGAGCGATGCCGATGTCGCTGCCAAGGCCGAGGCGCTGCACGCTGCCGGCATGGGCGCGATCCTGTGCGTCGGCGAGACGCTGGAGGAACGCGATTCCGGCAATGCGATTGCCATCGTCACCGCGCAACTGTCGGCGTCGCTTCCCACAGCGGCGAGCGGCGATTGGCTTTCGGTCGCGTACGAGCCGGTCTGGGCGATCGGCACGGGACGCGTGCCCGTGGCCGAGGATATTGCCGCGATGCACGCGGCGCTGCGCGCGACGCTGGTCGCGAAGCTGGGCGAGGCAGGCCAGGGCGTGCGCATTCTCTACGGCGGATCGGTCAACCCGGCCAATGCAGCCGAAATTCTGGCCATTGCCGATGTCGGCGGCGCGCTGGTCGGCGGAGCCAGCCTCAAGGCAGAGACCTTCATCCCGGTCATCGAGGCCGCACCGCGCTAATCGGACCTTGGCGCGTCGAAGGCGGAGCCGCCGCGCCGGTTGCGCTGGCGCGGCCTAATCGCTATGTGCGCGCCAATCCTGAAATTCATTTGCTGGGTCTGACCGTTCATGTCGTCGATTTTCCTGTTCATCACCATCGTGCAGACGCTGATTGCAGCGGCTCTGGTGGGTGTCATCCTCATGCAGCGTTCCGAAGGGGGTGGTCTGGGTGTCGGCGGCAATCCCAATGGCCTCATGTCGGCGCGCGGCGCCGGTGACCTGCTCACCCGCTCGACCGCGATCCTGGCAACGCTGTTCGTGCTGCTGAGCATCGTTCTGGCGGTGATGGCGGCGAACATGCACTCGGTGGGCGATATCGATACTTCGCTTCAGCGCGGTGCCCCCGCCCCGATCAGCGATCCGCTCACGGCGCCTGCTCCGGCAGCCCCTGCGGCGCCCGCCAATGGCGATCCGCTGTCGGCGGCTGGTGCGCCGGCTGCAGCGCCAGCGACGGAGGCACCTGCCGCGGCTCCGGCCCAGGGCGACGCTCCCGCCAACTGAAATTGAGGCGGGTCGGGGAGAAATCCCCGGCTGTTCACAGATTTTTGTCTTTCCTGCGGATTCGCGCGCTTGTCAGTCTTGCGCGCGAACCGCTAACGGGTTTCTCCCATGGCGCGTTATATTTTCATCACCGGCGGCGTGGTTTCCTCTCTTGGCAAGGGCCTGATGGCCGCAAGCCTGGGCGCATTGCTGCAGGCACGCGGATACCGCGTGCGCATCCGCAAGTTCGATCCCTATCTCAATGTCGATCCGGGTACGATGTCGCCCTATCAGCATGGCGAGGTCTATGTCACCGATGACGGCGCGGAGACCGATCTCGACCTTGGTCATTACGAGCGCTTCACCGGCGTATCGGCGCGCCAGTCGGACAATGTGACCTCGGGCCGCATCTACCAGACGATCATCCAGCGCGAGCGGCGCGGCGATTATCTCGGTGCCACGGTGCAGGTCATCCCTCACGTGACCGACGCGATCAAGGAATTCGCCCAGGCCGAAACCGACGATCTCGATTTCGTGCTGTGCGAGATCGGCGGTACCGTCGGCGATATCGAATCGCTGCCGTTCATCGAGGCGATCCGCCAGTTGCGCAACGAGATCGGCCGCGAGAACACGCTGTTCGTCCACGTGACCCTGGTGCCTTATATCGCGGCAGCGGGCGAGCTGAAGACCAAGCCCACCCAGCACAGCGTGCGCGAGCTGACCTCGCTGGGCATCCAGCCCGACATCCTGCTGTGCCGTTGCGAAAAGCCGCTACCCGAATCCGAGCGCGCCAAGATCGCGCAGTTCTGCAACGTCCGCAAGGAAGCGGTGATCCCCGCGCTCGACGCCCGCAGCATCTATGCCGTGCCGATGCAGTATCATCGCGAAGGGCTGGACAGCGAAGTGCTGCGCGCCTTCGGCATCACCGATGCGCGCGAACCCGATTTGTCGCGCTGGGTCGATATCATGGAGCGCCATGAGCATCCCGAGGGTGAGGTGACGATCGGCGTGGTCGGCAAATATGTCGGCCTGCAGGATGCCTACAAGTCGCTGCACGAGGCACTGGTGCACGGCGGCCTCGCCAACCGGGTCAAGGTGCATGTCAAATGGCTCGATGCCGAGCTGTTCGAAAAGCTGCCCGATGACGAGCTGGCGGCCGTGCTCGAGCCGATGCATGGCATCCTGGTGCCCGGCGGTTTCGGCGAGCGCGGCAGCGAGGGCAAGATCTCGTCAGTCCGCTTCGCGCGCGAACGCAACGTCCCGTTTTTCGGCATTTGCCTCGGCATGCAGATGGCGTGCATCGAGGCTGCACGAAACACATCCGGCATCACGGCGGCGTCGACCACCGAATTCGGCGAGACCGACGAGCCGATCGTCGGCCTGATCACTGAATGGATGAGCGAATCCGGTCTGCAGAAGCGCAGCGCCGAGGGCGATCTGGGCGGCACCATGCGTCTCGGCGCGTTTCCGGCCAAGCTCTCGGGCAACAGCCGCGTGCGTGGCATCTACGGCACCGATATGATCAGCGAACGCCACCGCCATCGCTACGAGGTCAACACCGCCTATCACGAGCGGCTTGAACAGGGCGGCCTCGTTTTTTCCGGCATGTCGCCTGATGGCGTGCTGCCCGAAATCGTCGAGCGTCCCGATCACAGCTGGTTTGTCGGGGTGCAATATCATCCCGAGCTCAAGAGCAAGCCGTTCGATCCGCATCCGCTCTTCGCCAGCTTCATCGAAGCGGCGGTCGCGCAGAGCAGGCTGGTCTGACCTGAACAATATAGGTTACCCCAAAGGGGTCGCGCGGTTGACATGCGTTAACCGCGCGGCCCCTTTGGCGCAATTTTCCTGCGCCATGCGCCAATTTACCACATTCTGTAACGGCCATTTTACTCTATTTGACGGTGTTGTGCGGTGGCGCACAGCGGCGTAAAACGATTCGGGCAAAAGCACATCTGTCGGCGGCGACAGGGACGGCCGCAGCGAGATGCTCGGCAAGGACAAAGCCGACAGAAAGGAAGGGACAAGGGGCAATCATGCACGCGAACGAGCTTGCCGCGCTGTTGGCCAGCCACAGCCTGTTCGCCGATTGCGACAATGACGAACTGTCGGACATCATCCTGCGCGGGCATTTCGTCCGCTACCGCAAGGGGCAGGAACTGATGGGGCAGGGGGATGATGGCGACAATCTGCTGATCATCCTGACCGGATTTGCCCGGGTGAGCATGGTGGCGAGCAACGGTCATGAGATCGTGCTCGATTATGCCGAGCCCGGCTATGTCATTGGCGAAATCGCGTTTCTGGATGGCGGGCCGCGCACGGCCTCGATCGAGGCGCTGACCGAAGTGACCGCGCTCTCGCTGTCGCGGCCGGCTTTCGACGAGATTGCCGAGCGGCACGTGGCGATGCCGCGACGGATGCTCAGGGTCATGGCCAAGCGGCTGCGTCAGGCGAATGACGTGATCGAGGCGGACCGGGCCTTCACTTCCGGACCCAGGCTGGCGCGCTATCTGCTGCGCCTGATGGTTTCGGGGGCGAAGGAGGGCAAGCTCAAGCTGGATCTCAGCCAGAGCGAGCTCGGCACATTCGCGGGACTGTCACGCGAGCAGATTAATCGCCAGCTTTCGGCCTGGTCGGACGCGGGGCTGATCGAGCTCGAACAGGGGCGCGTGAAGATTATCGATCGCGACACGCTGCTGGAGATTTCCGAAGCGGCCTGAACGATCGGCCAGGTGAGTTTTCGAGTTTTCCGGGGCAGGGCCAGGTTATTGCGACCCGGCCTGACCCTGCCGCCGGAAAAACCCCCGCGCCCCACGGGCGCGGGGTCCCAGTTCAGATTTTCTCCGGTGGGCGGTGCGGTAAATGCGACCCGGCCAATCCGGCCTAAGGAGAAAGCAGCGTCCTGAGCGGGCGCGGGGGGCGGGCTCGCAAGGGTCCGCCCTCTTTTTTGTTTCTGGAACTGGCGTTGTTCAGCGAGAACGCCTCTCCCTTGATGGGAGAGGCAGCGAGACTTGGCAGCTTGCTGCCTAGGGTCAGGACTCATTGATCCAGAAGATGAAAATAGCTGCGAACGTGATGGCGGCGAGGAAGACGTCTGCACA
>NZ_JAPFGW010000015.1:0-70573 GCF_059803595.1 Blastomonas sp. 34TW | reverse complement strand
GCGGCGGCCCGCGCGGCGGCGGCGGTGGTGGCCGCGGCGGCTTTGGCGGCATGCCCACCCAGGTGGTCGGCGAAGCCAAGGGCAAGGTGAAGTTCTTCAACGCCCAGAAGGGCTTCGGCTTCATCCAGCGCGAAGATGGCGGCGACGATGTGTTCGTCCACATCAGCGCAGTCGAGCGGGCCGGTCTTTCCAACCTCGCCGAGGGCCAGGGCCTGGAATTCACGCTGGTCGATCGCGGCGGCAAGGTTTCGGCCAGCGACCTCAAGATCGACGGTGAACTGATCCCCGTGTCCGAAGGTTCGGGCGGCGGCGATCGTGGCGATCGCGGTCCGCGCAGCGAGGCTCCGCGCCGCGAACTCACCGGCGAGCGTGCGACCGGAACGGTCAAGTTCTTCAACGCGATGAAGGGCTTCGGCTTCATCACCCGCGACGATGGCCAGCCCGATGCGTTCGTGCACATCAGCGCGGTCGAGCGTGCCGGCATGGCAGGGCTCAACCAGGGCGACCGTCTGGAGTTCGACCTCGAAGTCGATCGCCGCGGCAAGCACAGCGCCGTCAATCTGGTCGCGCATAACGGCTGACCGGACCTCCGGGCCTGAACGGGCCGGGATGAGAGACATGAAACCCCGCCTGCGCCTGATGGCGCGGCGGGGTTTTTTGTTGGTCGTTTGGCTAGCTTTCCATGCCGAAACTGTCGCCGCGCCTGCAAGATCCTCTTGCCGGACAGTATTGCTCCCGACCTTGAACAGGCTCACACTGCCGACTTAATCCTTCGGAGGATGCCAATGACTTCGAGATGCTTGCTCAATCTCTTTGCTGGCGCGTTGGGCATCTCGGTGATCGTCATAGCGATTGCTGAGCCGGTCGTTGCAAGTTGGGAAGGGCAAGAGGGCGTCGCCCCGACAGGAGATACGCAAGTTGCAGCAAGCCAGGCTGCCAGGCCCCGGAATGACGCCTCTACATGGATTACACTGCAGGATTATCCCACGGATACCCGCCACGAAGGCGTAACCCGTTACCGTTTGTTGATCGCTCCCACTGGGCGGGTCGCCCAATGCGAAATCACCGAATCCTCCGGCTCGCAATGGCTGGATGAGGCGACATGCCGGTGTCTGGTCAGGCGCGCGCGTTTTCGTCCCGCGACCAATAGCAAGGGCGAAGCCATCGAGGGCCGATATGAAGGCATGATGCGCTGGTACATTCCGGACTAGGGAAGCAAACAGCTAGGCGCAGTCCGCACTTGGCGCGCCGCTTTCCGGCGAAAGCAGGAATCCAAAGTGGCGTCGGATAGGCTTGGCTGCCGGGGGTGCGTCGCTCCAAAATCCTCCCTTGGAAGGGGAGGGGGACCACGAAGTGGTGGAGGGGTGTCCGCATCCGCGAACGGACATCACCCCTCCGTCATCGCTTTGCGATGCCACCTCCCCTTGTAGGGGAGGATTTCTGCTTGCCCCGCGAAGCCAGGCGGATGATGCGGACCTGCGGTTGATCTGGATCATCTTTTCAGCTTTGTGCTCACCAATGGTCACCACATTCCTGATCGGCGCCCTGTGTCTAACAGTCTGGCTGTATCTCACCGATGCCGACGCTACAGCGATACGGATTCTGTGGACGTGCCTGCTGTACATGCTCGCCGCCGAAATGGTCGGAGCGATCTTGTCGATCACAGTCGATCTCGCTTTTCCGTTGAATGAATGGACCCTGCTGGGCGTCAACATCGTTCTACTAGCCCCCGTGTTTGAGGAGCTTGCAAAGGTCCTGGCCTGTCGTTCGCTGCGCGCTCCGCTACACCGCTTCGCACTGGTCTTCCTGTTCGGAATTTACGAACTGATGCTCTCAAAGCCGTTCACCATGGAGAAGCCATTTTCCATGCACGGCTTTTTCGAGTCGCTGGAAGCTGTACCGGCCTTAGGTGTGCATGGTCTGACCGCTGTGATCTACGCCTTCTATTTCACCGGTGCCAACTGGCGACAATTGACGATAGGTGTGGCGGTGCATTGTGCAAACAACGCACTTGCCTTCTTTGCTGGCGTGCAAGCGGCGCAGATCTATGCGGCGGCGTGCGCCGTTGCCATTCTTGCCCTGTTCCCATGGACTGATGAAGCCAAGCGAGGGCGCTGGGCTTAGAGTTTCGTTCTCCCGCTAGGGACAGCACGGGGCCAACAGCCTGACCCCCTGCAATTTAATCAGTTGATTAAACCGCCAGCTTTGATACCCGGCTCGCGCACATGCTACGCATACGGGAGCCTTTTTCATGTCCCATCTGTCCGCCGCCGAAGTCGATGCGATTGCCGCGAAGGTCGAGCGGTTCGTCCGCGATGTCGTCGCCCCTTATGAAAAGGATCCGCGCTGCGGCGCGCATGGGCCGTCGGAAGATCTGGTACTGGAGCTGCGCGCGCTCGCCCGCCAGGCCGGGGTGATGACGCCGCATATCCTGCCCGATGGCCGCCATCTGACCCAGGCACAGACCGCGATCGTGCTGCAGAAATCGGGTCTGTCGCCGCTCGGTCCCGTCGCCGTCAACACCGCCGCGCCCGACGAGGGCAACATGTATCTGCTCGGCAAGGTCGGCAGCCCGGAGCAGAAGGCGCGCTTCCTTGATCAGCTCGTCTCGGGCGATTCGCGATCGGCCTTTTTCATGACCGAACCGGCGGAGGAAGGCGGCGCGGGCTCCGACCCGTCGATGATGAAGACCACTGCGAAGCTCGACGGCAACCATTGGGTGATCAACGGGCGCAAGGCATTCATCACCGGAGCGGAAGGCGCGAAGGTCGGCATCGTCATGGCCAGGTCGGACGATGGCGCGTGCATGTTCCTGGTCGATCTGCCCGACCCTGCGATCCGTATCGAGCGCGTGCTCGACACCATCGACAGCTCGATGCCCGGCGGCCACGCCGTCATCAGCATCGACAACCTGCGCGTCCCCGCCGACCAGATGCTTGGGAACAGCGGCGAGGGCTTCAAATATGCGCAGGTCCGCCTCTCCCCTGCACGGCTGTCGCACTGCATGCGCTGGTTCGGTGCGGCAAGCCGCGCGCACGAGATCGCGAGCGACTATGCCTGCCGCCGCCACGCCTTCGGCAAGCCGCTAGTCGATCACGAGGGTGTCGGCTTCATGCTCGCCGAGAATCTGATCGACCTGAAACAGGCCGAGCTGATGATTGCCTGGTGCGCTGGCATGCTCGATACCGGCGCGCTCGGCACGGTCGAAAGCTCGATGACCAAGGTCGCGGTGTCCGAGGCGCTGATGCGCGTCGCCGATCGCTGCGTGCAGGTGATGGGCGGCACCGGGGTCAGCGGCGACACGATCGTCGAACAGGTGTTCCGCGAAATCCGCGCCTTCCGCATCTATGACGGCCCGACCGAGGTGCACAAATGGTCGCTCGCCAAGAAAATCAAGCGCGACCACAAACATGCTCAAGAAGGAGCCGCCGCATGACGCTCACCGCAGACCTGACCGGCCAGCGCATCCTCGTCACCGGCGCGTCGAGCGAGGGGTTCGGCGCGCATTTCGCCCGGCTGCTGGCCAGGAGCGGCGCGCATGTCATCGTCACCGCGCGCCGCCTTCCCGCGCTCGAGGCGCTGGTCGAGGACATCCGCAGCGCCGGCGGCAGCGCCGAGGCGATCCGCATGGATGTCGCCGATCTCGCCTCGGTGCGCGAAGGCATGGCGGCCGCCGGGGCGATCGACACCTGCATCAACAATGCAGGCGTCGCCGTCACCAAGCGTGCGCTCGACCAGACCGAGGACGATTACGATTTCGTGATGGGCATCAACCTCAAAGGTGCGTGGAATGTCGCGACCGAGGCGGCGCGCGGCATGCGCGAGCGCGGCGGCGGCAATATCATCAACACCGCCTCGATCACCGGCTTTCAGCCCGCAGCGGGCACCGGCCCCTATGCCGTGTCCAAGGCGGGCGTGCTGCACATGACGAAGCAGCTGGCGATGGAGCTGGCGCGGTTCAACATCCGCGTCAACGCGCTCGCCCCCGGCTATTTCCTCACCGATATCAACCGCGACCAGCTCTCTGGCGAGGCAGGCGAACCATTGCGCAAGCGCATCGCGATGCGGCGCTATGGCGAGCTGCCCGATCTCGACGGTCCGCTGCTGCTGCTCGCCTCCGACGCCAGCCGTTTCATGACCGGCAGCATCCTGACGGTCGATGGCGGGCATCTGGTGCATTCGCTCTGAGGCAGATTAGCCGCTCTGGACGACGCTGAGCAGGTTGCCGTCCGGGTCCTGGAACCAGGCGACACGTGCCGCTCCATCGGGCGCGGTCCAGATGCCGAGCGAGTCCTGGCCGAAGCCTTCATAGATCCTGGGCGCGATGCCGCGGCTGACCAGATGCTCCATGGTCTGCTCGATATCCTCGACCGACCAGCCAAGCGCCGGGTGCGGCGAGGCGGCATAGCCTTCGAGCTCGGTGATGCGGAGCACCGCGCTGCCCAGATCGAACACGGCGGCAAAGCCATCATCGGCAACGAACGCAAGCTGGAGCACGTCGCGATAGAAGCTTTCGGCGGCGCGGCGGTTGGCGGTGTTGATGAAGGTGACAGGCTTGGCGTGGGTGAGCGGCATGATGGCAACCCCTGCTGTGGCGTCGCGATTCGCGACACCTGCCGCGTATACCATCAAAACAGCTCCCGGCGAAAACCCCTGGCTTGACGCCATGACCAGCGCCGCGCCAAGCTTCGCTGCATGATCGAAAACGCAAGCACCGAAGCGGCCATCCGGCTTGATCCGCAATGGCGAGAGGCATTGGCCGGTGAGTTCGCCGCGCCGTATATGGCCGATCTCAAGCGCTTCCTGCTCGAGCGCAAGGCGGCGGGCGCGCGCATCTTTCCGCCGGGCAGCCACTGGTTCCGCGCGCTCGATCTGACCCCGCCCGACAAGGTGCGCGTCGTCATTCTGGGGCAGGACCCGTATCACGGCCCCGGCCAGGCGCATGGCCTGTGCTTCAGCGTCCGCCCCGGTGTGCCGGTGCCGCCCTCGCTGGCGAATATCTACAAGGAACTGCAGCGCGATCTCGGCATCGCACCGCCGCGCCACGGCTTTCTTGAACATTGGGCCGGCCAGGGCGTGCTGCTGCTCAATGCTGTGCTCACCGTCGAGATGGGCGATGCCGGGTCGCACCAGGGCAAGGGCTGGGAGCGGTTCACCGATGCAGTGATCGCCCGGGTCAATGCGCTGGAGCGCCCGGTCGTGTTCCTCCTCTGGGGGAGTCATGCGCAAAAGAAGGCGGCGGGCGTCGATAGCGTCGATCGCGGCGGACGGCATCTGGTGCTGAAGGCCCCGCACCCCTCGCCGCTCTCGGCACATCGCGGCTTTCTGGGCTGCGGCCATTTCAGCCAGGCCAATGCGTTTCTGATGGCGCAGGGGCAGGAGCCGATCGATTGGCGGTTACCCGAGAGTATCGACAGCGCCTAAACCTGCGCCGGATCGTCAATGCTGTTCAGGATCGCGCGAACATCGGCAATGAAATCCTGCCAGATTGCGCCTTCCTGGCCATTGTTCAGCAAGAGTCGGGGGCAGTTCTTGCCCGACCAGTGCCGGTGCGTCACCACCCGGGTCTCGGGTTCGAGGTTCAGGTCGTAGCACAGACAGGCGATCAAGGTCTTGGCCCGGTCGAACGCCCTGTTCTGGTTGATGCCCTTGTTCATGCAGATCTCTATGCCCAGACTTTGGGCATTGCCCTGGCTCGATCCGGCATGCCAGCCGACCTCGTTGAGCGGCAGATGCCGGACGCAGCTGTCGTCATCCACGGTGAAATGCCAGGATACCCAGCGCTTGCTACCGTTATGGATATAATATCCGGTCTTCGATAGGAAATTTGCGTGCGCCTCGGCATCGGCTCCGATGCTCGAGTTGTCGGTATTGTGCACCGTGATGTACCTTGGCAGCAGCGGTGATCCGCTGCGATTGCTGCGACCTTGCGGGATATGGCTGATCGACAGCATCAGGCTTCTGCCCAGTTCACCTCGGGTCGGCATGGCGGTCTCTCCTTCGCAGGCTGTCTGGAGCAGCGGACGCAGGCTAGAGCGAACAGGCGGCGCGAGTCACATTATCGGTCGTTCATCATCATTTTATCGGAACACCGCCCGCGTGACAGCAAATCCGACCAGCGCCGACGATCCGGTGAGGAACGTGCCCCAGATGATGTCGAGCACGGTGATCTTCGTGTGCCAGGTGGCGAGCGTCGCCTGGTTGGTGAGATCATAGGTCATGTAGCAGAAAAAGCCGAGCAGCGCGCCCTTGACCAAAGCGGTCTGCCAACGGCCATCGGCGAGCGCGGGCACGACCGCGAATATCTGGATGCCCGCAATGTAGAGCACATAGAAGACCACGGCGGGCGCGAGCCGGAACGAGGGCGCGAGCAGATCGCCGAGCAGTGGTTGATAGAGCCGCGGGGCCATGGTTTTCAGCCACACGCTGTCGATCAGCGCAAAGGCGAGCCCGGTGAACAGATAGGCGGCGGCATAGCGGAGCATGGCGAGGCTTTCGGCCAGAGGGATAGGTCGGACGATGCGGTCAGGCGCCAACGCGCGTCAAGCGGGTGCGGTTGCGGGTGAGCCACTCGCTCTTGTCGTCGTCGAGAAAATCGACCTCTTTGAGCGTCTCGACCTTATCGCCATCGCGCACGGTGGTGAGCCTGAGCGTTGCGGGACGATCGTCGTCGCTGCCCTTGGTTTCCTCGATCATCGTCCAGTGCGTCGCATCGCGCGAGGCCGGATCGATGCGCACCGCATAGGTCGTCACCTCGACCGCTCGCCCCTTGCGCAACAATGCGACCGCGACCGTCGACGCCTTTCCATCGAAAAGCTCGCCCGTCGTGATGCGGACGTTGCCGACCTTGGGCCCATCGTCGAAATCGGACACGCGCAGCATCGTCGCGCCATCGCCCTGATCGATGACGCGCGTCTTGACCGGAATACTGAACCAGCGATTGGCCGAATAATCGAGATAGCCCAGCTCGCCTTCCCACGACCCTGCCAGGCTGGCACGGGCGGCGGCGGCATTAGGGGCGGAAGAGGACGCTGGCTGGGCACTTGCCGCAGAAACGGGAACCAGACTGAGCGCAAGCAAGGCATATCGGAACATCATGGCCCCCTTTTGTGTGTTGCTGGGCCAGCTACGCGACCATCGCCTGCGCAGATGCGCCGCTCATTCCATCGGCTTGGGCTGCCACAGTTCGATCTTGCGGCCTTCGGGGTCCATGATGTGCGCGAACAGCCCGTTCGCCTCGGCGGGGAAGGTCTTGACCGGCTCCACCCCTTCGGCGGCGCAGCGGGCGAGCACGGACTCGAGATCGTCGACCATCAGGTTGAACATGAACTCCTTGGTCGAGGGCGCGAAATACTCGCTGCTTTGCGCGAACGGCGAAAACACCGTGCCAGCGCCAGGGTGATTCGCGGCGTCCTGCGGCAAAAAGACGAGCCCGCCCCAGTCATCGAAGGCAAGGCCCAGCACGCGGCTGTACCAGGCACGCAACGCATCAGGGTCCGGCGATTTCAAGAACAGCCCGCCCAGCCCGATGACCTTGCCCATATGCCGCCTCCGTATCGCGAGTCGGAGTCCAAGATATCATGAAGTCGATGCCAGAAAAAAGGAAACCCGCCGATGTTGCCACCGGCGGGGTAACCTTTTTCCTCCCCAGGAAAACTTTATCGGTCAGACATGTTTTAACAACGCAGTACCGATCACCATGAACCGACTGCTCAAGAGAACTGGTTCATCGTGTTGTTGACGCCGCCGGCCTTCAGCGCCGCCTCGCCAGCGAAATATTCCTTGTGAGCATCGCCGATGTCGCTGCCAGACATGTTCTGGTGCTTCACGCATGCGATTCCCTGACGGATCTCCTGCCGCTGGACGCCGAGTACATAACCCAGCATGCCCGCTTCTCCAAAATATTCCTTCGCGAGGTTGTCGGTGGAGAGCGCAGCCGTGTGATAGGTCGGCAGCGTGATCAGGTGGTGGAAGATGCCGGCGCGGCGCGCACCATCGGCCTGGAAGGTGCGGATGCGCTTGTCGGCGGCGATGCCGAGTTCGGTATCGTCATACTTCGCATCCATCAGTGCGCTGCGATCATATTCGGAGACGTCCAGGCCTTCCTTGACCATCGCGTCATAGACCTGCTGGCGGAAGTTCAGCGTCCAGTTGAACGATGGCGAGTTGTTGTACACCAGCTTGGCATTGGGAACGACTTCGCGGATGCGGTCCATCATGCCAGCAATCTGCTCGACATGCGGCTTTTCGGTCTCGATCCACAGCAGGTCCGCGCCGTTCTGCAGCGAGGTGATGCTGTCGAGCACGCAGCGGTCCTCGCCAGTGCCTTCGCGGAACTGGAAGAGGTTGCTGGGCAGACGCTTCGGGCGCAGCAGGCGGCCGTTGCGGTTGAGGATGACATCGCCGTTGCGCGCGGTGGCGGGGTCGATCTCCTCGCAGTCGAGGAAGCTGTTATACTGGTCGCCGATATCGCCCGGCTCGTGGCTGACCGCGATCTGCTTGGTCAGGCCGGCACCCAGCGAGTCGGTGCGGGTGACGATGACGCCATCCTCGACGCCCAGTTCCAGGAACGCATAGCGGCAGGCGCGGATCTTGGCGAGAAAGTCCTCGTGCGGCACGGTGACCTTGCCGTCCTGGTGGCCGCACTGCTTTTCGTCCGACACCTGATTCTCGATCTGCAGCGCGCAGGCCCCTGCTTCGATCATCTTCTTGGCGAGCAGATAGGTGGCCTCCGCATTGCCGAAACCGGCGTCGATATCGGCGATGATCGGCACGACGTGTGTCTGGAAATTCTCGACCTGACCCAGCAGTTCCTGCTCCTTCGCGGTGTCGCCAGCGGCGCGCGCCTTGTCGATTCCGCTGAACAGCAGGTCGAGCTCGCGCGCATCGGCCTGACGCAGGAAGGTATAGAGTTCCTCGATCAGCGCGGGCACGCTCGTCTTTTCGTGCATCGACTGATCGGGCAGGGGACCGAATTCGCTGCGCAACGCGGCGACCATCCAGCCTGACAGGTACAGATATTTGCGCTTGGTGGTGCCGAAATGCTTCTTGATCGCGATCATCTTCTGCTGCGCGATGAAGCCGTGCCAGCAGCCCAGCGACTGGGTGTATTGCGACGGATCGGCATCATAGGCGGCCATGTCCTCGCGCATGATCTTCGCGGTATAGCGAGCGATGTCGAGACCGGTCTTGAACCGGTTCTGCAGCTGCATGCGCGCGACGGATTCCGGATTGATGCCGGTCCAGCGGCCCTGCTTGCTGGCAACGAGCTGTTCGTTGGCGCGGATGTGATCGGTATAGGACATGGGGCTTTCCTCTTGCGAATCAGGCAGTGTCATAAATTGACAGCTGATGCTGCTGATTTACGCGACATGAGCCGGATCACCGCATCATTGCTGCAAGAATCTTGTCTAATTGCGGCAAGTGCGAAGGCCTTGCTTTGTCATTGTGTAAATTTATTCACAACAATCCGAGCTTCGCGCAATCGTCTTGATCTGTTGCACCGCAGCATTATATCGGGCCGCGCGGTGTCCCCCCACATGCTCTCGCCCCGGCGGAGCACCATCCTTCATGGAATTCATCCGATGATCGCCAGAACCCTTGCGAGCCTTGCCCTGTTTGCCAGCATCAGCACGCCCGCGCTTGCCCAGGCCGTAGCCGACCAGCCGCCCGCGCCTGCCGCGGAAGAAAAGAAGGAGCAGGCGCCCGCCAAGCCCGGACCGACACCCGAACAGCTCCGACTTCTGGCGACCGCTGCGGCGATGTCGCAGTCGGTGTTCGCCAAGGACTTCTACATGACCGTGGGCCTGGGGGCGGGCATGGTGCCCAGCTACGAAGGTTCGGACCAGTATGTCTTCTTCCCTGCGCCGATCATCCAGGGCAGCTACAAGGGCTATAATTTCGCTGCGCGCGGCCCGGGCCTGTTCGTCGATCTGGTCAAGGACCCGGTGCTGCCCAAGGTCGAATTCATCGCCGGCCCGATGTTCCGCGTCCGGCCCGAGCGCAACAACCGCATCCGCGATGCCGTGGTCAAACGGCTGGGCGACTTTCCGATCGCGCTCGAGCTCGGCGCATCGGGCGGGGTCAAGATCAACCGCATCTTCGGCCGTTTCGACAGCATGACCTTCACCACCGACGCGCTGTTCGACGTGACCGGCGTGCATTCGGGCGCGATCGTCACGCCGCAGGTCAGCTATAACCGGCTGCTCGGCACCAAGGGCGTGGTCAACGTCTCCGCCTCGGCCGATTTCGTCGATGGCGATTATGCCAATACCTATTTCAGCATTGATGCTGCCGGCAGCGCTGCATCGGGTCTGCCGCGCTTCCGTGCCGATGGCGGATTGAAGTCGCTGCAGACCTCGGTCCTGCTCGGCCTCGACCTGTCGGGCAACGCGCTTGATGGCGGCTGGGGCGTGTTCGCGCTCGCCAGCTATTCGCGGCTGCAGGGCGATTTTGCCGACAGCCCGATCGTGTCGATCCGCGGCGATGCCAACCAGTATTTCGGCGGCGTCGGCGTGACCTACACCTTCTGATTTTCGGAATGGCCCCGCGCGCCGGCACGACGCGCGGGGCCATTCACCCTCAGTTGTTACCGCTGATCAGGTCGCCAAACGCGCCGAGCGCAGAGCCTTCGCCCCGGTTCTGACCGCCGCGCGGTCCTGCGGCGGCCAGCATCCGCCCGGCGAGCCGCGAGAAGGGCAGCGACTGGATCCACACATGGCCCGGCCCGCGCAGCCGCGCGAAGAACAGACCCTCGCCGCCGAACAGCGAGGTCTTGATGCCGCCCGCCGAGACCAGGTCGAAATCGACATTGCCGGTGAACGCGGCGATGCAGCCGGTATCGACATGCAGCTCCTCGCCCGCCCTCAGCTCGCGTTCGACGATCGTGCCGCCCATCTGCGCGAACACCATGCCGTCGCCCTCAAGCTTCTGCATGATGAAGCCCTCGCCGCCGAACAGGCCGGTAAGGATGCGCTTCTGGAAGTGGATGCCGATCGACACGCCCTTGGCCGCGGCGAGAAAGCTGTCCTTCTGGCAGATCAGCCGCCCGCCATAGCGCGACAGGTCGATGGGCAGGATCGATCCTGGAACCGGCGCACCGAAAGCGACGCGCGCCTTGCCCGATCCGGTATGCGTGAACACGGTGGTGAACAGGCTCTCGCCGGTGACGAGACGCTTGCCCGCGCCCAGCAGCTTGCCCATGAAGCCGCCGCCCTGGTCGTCGCTGCCATCGCCGAACACGGTGGTCATCTCGATCGAGGGTTCCTTCCAGACCATCGATCCGGCCTCCGCTACCGCGCTCTCGCCGGGGTCGAGCTCGATCTCGACAAACTGCAGTTCCTGGCCCTTGATCTCGTAATCTATCTCATGCGCGGGCATGGTTCTCTCCTGTTGATGCTGGGTAGCGCGATCCTAATCGCCGCCTGTGACAGCAGCAATGCGACAGGTCATAGGCCTGTCGATTGTTCAGGGTCGAGGGGGCGCGCCATGGTGCCATGAATTGGCGTCAGCTCGAGAAATAGACATACCAGGCAATCAGCAGCACCACGCGGGGGGCAAAGGAGGATCCGGTCGCCGCCGCCAGCGTTATCGCGGCCAGTGCTGCAGACGCGCCGGTGCCCAGCGCGAACAGCAGCGGCTCGCCCGATCCCCGCACGATCGCGGCGGGCAGCGCGAGCAGCAGCGACCATGCCAGCCCCGCAACCACAAACGCCGCCCGGCGCAGCATCGGCGGGGTCGCCGTCGTTGCCGTGAGCTTGAGCAGCCCGCGCGCTTCGCAGCGCCCGGCATGCGCGCTCAGCGCGAAGACGAGCAGCAGCAGCGCCGCCGGACTGCCGATGTGCCGATAGTCGCCGGAAATCCCTGCGAGCGCCGCTGCCATCGCGAGCACAAGAAACAGCCGCCCCGCCCCGATCAGCCGGAATTCGGCCAGTACCAGCCCCGGCAGCGCCGATCGCGCCGCACGAGCGGGCGGCGCATCGGCGCGCGCGGCCGGCGGTGGCCCGGCGGAGAGAAGCTTCGCAATGCGCCCCTGTCCGGCCTGCTTGCGCCCCGACCGGTGCGGGCGATAGATCAGCCCCGCGACCAGCACCAGCACCACCGCAATCCCGATCCAGGCCAGCCGCGCGGCCATATAGCCCGGTGCGTGCAACCCGGCGGCAACGTCCAGATCGATACGCCCCGGCTTGAGCGTGGCCGGGTCCACTCCGCCGATCTGGACATTCATCTCGCCCGCTGGCGCAGGCCCGGCAAGCGGGCGGACGAAGCCGGGATGGTCGAGCAGATTGGCGGTGAAGGACGATGGCTGGTCCGCCGCGACGATCGGCATGACGATCGAGGTCATCCACACGAAGAAATAGGCAAGATCCCCCAGCGCACCGCGCAGCCAAGGCACGGCATCGAACAGGATGCGCAGGGCGGCGAGCGCGACCAGCGGCGGCGCAGCGATCAACCACAAGGGATAGGCGATCTGCCACGGGCTGTACGGCCCGCTTACCATCAGCCAGCCGAGGAACCAGCCCGCCAGCGTCAACGCGCCGAGCGTGCCGAGCATCACCGCCGCATCGGCGGCGAACCGCCCCAGCAGCATCGCGATGCGCGGCGCGGCGGTCACCTCTTCCACCTGCCAGGGCTGGCGGCGATTGGTATTGGCGCGCAGGTAAATGTAACCGGCGGGCAGCAGTAGCGTCGTCACCACGATACCCAGCCACACGCCGAGCATCGCCGATGTCAGCACCGGCAGCTGGTCGGCGACCGCGATTGCCACACCCCGGCCGCTCTCGTCCGAGATCATGAAGCGCGCGCCGATGGGCGCGATCAGCAGCAGCAGCCACAGCCCCCAGCTGCGCCGATAGCGCGTTAGGCTAGTGGCGAACGAGGAACGCAGCACCGCCGCCGGTTGTGGCACCGGCGTCATTGCGGCGCGACCCGGCCCTGATCGACCCGCAGCACCTGCACCGCCTGGGGTGCGAGCGCATCGGCCAGATGCGTGGTCATCACCACCACCGCCTCGCGCGCCCGCTCGACGATCAGCGAGCTGACCGAAGCCGCCGTCTCGCCATCGAGCTCTGCCGTCGGCTCATCGAGCGCGAGCAGCCGCGGCGCACCGAGCATGGCTTGTGCAAACACCAGCCGCCGCCGCATGCCGCCGGAAAAGGTCGAAATGCGGTTGTTGATATCGGCATGCAGCCCAATCCGCTCGGTAATCGCGCCGAACTGCAGGTCGGCAGAGCGCGCATCGAGTCCCTTCAACGCCGCCATGTGCAGCGCAAATTCGCGCGCGGTCAGGTCCTCGGGCAGATCGACCGCCTGCGGCGCATAGCCCAGCGTCGCGCGCAGAGCCTTGCGCGCGCCCGGCAGCGCCGCCCCGTCCCACGCGATCGTCCCCGCATTGGGCTTCTCCGCCGTAGCGAGCAGCCTGAGCAAGGTAGACTTCCCCGCCCCGCTCGGCCCGACCAGCAGCGTCAGGCCGGTGGGAAAGGTGGCGGAAATGCCGTCAAGCACGCGCTTGCGGCCATAGGATCGGGAGATGTCGGTCAACGTCAGCATGGTGGTGTATTGTAGCAGCAATACACATGTCGCAAGCGGATTTCGCTGGCCATGCCGCGCGCACCGTCCTAATCTGAGCCCCATCCCCGGGGAGCCGAGCGGCTGAGAGGTGGGTTTGCGCCCCACGACCCGTTGAACCTGAACCGGCTGATACCGGCGGAGGGAGGGAGCGGCGTTGTTCATCCATGCGCCCGCATCCGCTCTCCCGCCGTACAAGGAGAGCAAGACAATGGCTGATATCCATGCCCGCACCGAAATCGGCGTGACCACCGGGCCCATTCGCGGCAGCCGCAAGATCCATGTCGCAACCAAATCGGGCAGCGGCATCCGCGTCGCGATGCGCGAGATCGATCTCGCCGGTGGCGAGCCTTCGGTCCGCGTCTATGACACCTCGGGCCCCTATACCGACCCCAATGCGCATATCGATATTTCCGCGGGTCTGCCCGAGCTGCGCCGCGACTGGATCCTGGCGCGTGGCGATGTCGATCATGTCCCGCAGCGCGAGGTTCGCCCCGAGGACAATGGCCGGCTCGGCCCCGATCGTTCGGGCGGGGTGCCTCCCTTCCCCAATGTCCGCAAGACCGTGCTGCGCGCCAAGCCCGGCATGAATGTCAGCCAGATGCATTATGCGCGCCGCGGCATCATCACCCCCGAGATGGAATATGTCGCCGAGCGCGAGAATTTGGGCCGCGAGCGGCTCAAGGAATATCGCCGCGACGGCAACAGCTTCGGTGCGTCGATCCCCGATTACGTGACGCCGGAGTTCGTCCGCGACGAGGTGGCGCGCGGCCGCGCGATCATCCCCAGCAACATCAACCATCCCGAAACCGAACCGATGGCGATCGGCCGCAATTTCCTGGTCAAGATCAACGCCAATATCGGCAACAGCGCGGTCGCATCGGACGTCGCGTCCGAGGTCGACAAGATGGTCTGGTCGATCCGCTGGGGCGCGGACACGGTGATGGACCTTTCCACCGGACGCAATATCCACGACACGCGCGAATGGATTCTGCGCAACAGCCCCGTGCCGATCGGCACCGTGCCGATCTATCAGGCGCTGGAAAAGGTCGGCGGCATTGCCGAGGAGCTGACCTGGGAAATCTTCCGCGACACGCTGATCGAGCAGGCCGAGCAGGGCGTCGACTATTTCACCATCCATGCCGGCGTGCGGCTGGCGTACATTCCGATGGCGGCGAAACGCGTCACCGGCATCGTCTCGCGCGGCGGCTCGATCATGGCCAAATGGTGCCTGGCGCATCACAAGGAATCGTTCCTCTACGAGCATTTCGACGAGATCACCGAGATCATGAAGGCGTACGACATCGCCTATTCGCTGGGCGATGGCCTGCGCCCCGGATCGATCGCGGATGCCAATGACGAGGCGCAGTTCAGCGAGCTCTACACGCTGGGCGAACTCACCCATCGCGCGTGGAAGGAAGACGTGCAGGTGATGATCGAAGGCCCCGGCCATGTGCCGATGCACAAGATCAAGGAGAATATGGAAAAGCAGCTGGAAGTGTGCGGCGAAGCGCCTTTCTACACCTTGGGCCCGCTCACCACCGATATCGCGCCGGGATATGACCATATCACCAGCGGCATCGGCGCGGCGCAGATCGGCTGGTATGGCACGGCGATGCTCTGCTATGTCACGCCCAAGGAGCATCTGGGCCTGCCCGATCGCGACGATGTGAAGGTCGGCGTGGTCACCTAC
This sequence comes from Blastomonas sp. 34TW, assembly GCF_059803595.1. NCBI lineage: Bacteria > Pseudomonadati > Pseudomonadota > Alphaproteobacteria > Sphingomonadales > Blastomonadaceae > Blastomonas > Blastomonas sp. 34TW. The sequence continues at coordinate 55,314 of NZ_JAPFGW010000015.1, read as the reverse complement.
AAGCTTGCGGCGCACGCGGCGGACCTCGCCAAGGGCCATCCGGCGGCGCAGGTGCGCGATGATGCCTTGAGCAAGGCGCGCTTCGAATTCCGCTGGCGCGACCAGTTCAACCTCTCGCTCGATCCCGATACCGCCGAGGAATTCCACGACCAGACCCTGCCGGCGGAAGGCGCCAAGACCGCGCATTTCTGCAGCATGTGCGGCCCCAAATTCTGCTCGATGCAGATCAGCCAGGAGGTGCGCGACTTTGCCACCAAGCAGAACCAGGGCGTGGAAGGCTTTATCGCAACGGGCCCCAGCGGCGCGGAAACGGCAGCCGCGAGCCGCGAGGCCGCGCTCAAGGGCATGGCCGAGATGAGCGAGCGCTTCAAGCAGGAGGGCGGGGAACTGTATCTTCCGGCCGAGTGAGGCGGAATGCCTACCCTGCTAAGGCTTGATGGTTTTCGGTTCTATTTCTTCAGTCACGAACCGAACGAGCCGCCCCATGTCCACGTGGACAAGGGAGCGGCGACCATCAAGCTTTGGCTGGCCCCGGTTTCCGTTGCACGGAGCCGGGGCTTTCGTGCGCACGAGATCGGTGGCATAATTGCCGTCGTGGAAGAGCATCGCACGATGTTTCTGGAGAAATGGCATGAATATTTCAGCTAAGCTCACCGACGAGCGCGTGCTGGACGTGCGCTTTGACGATCACAGCCTGATCGTGGATCTGATGGACGGCCGGACCATTTCTGCTCCGCTGGCCTGGTATCCCAGGTTGTTGAATGCCAGTGCCAGGCAGCGGACAGTGTGGGAGACGTGCGCAGGCGGATATGGCATCCACTGGCCCGAACTCGACGAGGATTTGAGCACCGAAGGCCTGTTGCGGGGGGCACCTGCGGCAAAGGCGGCATAGCCACGTGCCCGCACATGATGTCAGAATCGTGTGAGGAATGCGCTGCTCTCTGTACTCAAGTTGCGCAGGAATGCCATCCGGATCAAGTTGCCTTTCCGGCCCCAAATCACGAATAACCTTCCCCTTTTTTCCAGCCCCGAGTTCCCGCATGACCCGCACCCTGCTTACCCTCGCCCTTGCCACCCTTCCCGTCACCGCCTGCGCACAGGACGCGCCGCCGACCGCCGAGCCCGAGACGCCGGTCATTACCGGCGGCTGGAGCAAGGCTGCGCTCACGCCCGAGATCGAGGCGGTGGCGGTATGGGCGTTCAACGCGATGGACGTGCCCGGCGCGGAACTGGCCGAGATCGAGAATATCAGCCAGCAGGTCGTGGCGGGGATGAACTATCGCATGGACCTGGTGTTCACCGATGGCCGCCGCTGGCGGGTGCAGGTGTACCAGAACCTCGCGGGCGAGCGCAGCCTGACCAGCGCACAGGCGGTGAAATAGCCGCAGCGGCGCCCATGTGCATCGGTCGTGCCCGCCAGTCACGGGCTTGTTGACGCGCCAGCGGGCCGGCACGCGTCCCCCCGGGGTGATCTTCTTCTGCACAGATCGATGAGTGCGCTGATCGGGCTGATGGCGCTCGCCTTTGCCCATTACCGGCGCAAGGGCAGTCGAGCAGGCGATGCGCCCGCGGGACTGGCAGCCGGCCGAGAGCTAAATGATCCGTTCCGGATGCATTTTACCTTGTCTGGCTCCCCGCCACTCGCTGCGCGCGCTATGCTATCCGACGCACAAGCTGCACCTGGCGGGGATTTGCCATGGCGGACTCGAAGTCATTGCTGCTATCGATCGCATTGGCATCCGCCATGCTCGCCCCGGAGACGGCATCGGGCCTGGTCGCCGACGCAGCGCCCAAGGCAGAGGCAAGGCCGATGGACTTTTCGCACGTCACAAGCCGCGCCCAGGCCGATGCACTGGTCGAGCGCGGCGAGCTGGTGAAGATCTGGCTCTATCCCAAAAGGTTCGGGGGGCCGAATGACAAGTACAATATCGGCTATGTCCCCGCGGGCACCGAAGTCGCGCTCGATTTCGCGCATGACCGGATCAGCGGGCTGATCGATCTGAAAGCGATCGATCGCATGACCGTGAAGCCGGAATATCGCGGGAAGAGCAAGGTGCTCACGGCGATCACCTATGTCTGCCACGGCGCGCCGGACAAGCCGCCGATCACGATCAGCATCGACATCTGGTGACGGTTTCGCCCGATTACCCCGCGCTGCGTGGAGCCTTGCGGCGGCGGCTGGCGCGGAGGATGTCTGTCATCTCGTCGATCAACTCGCGGCCCTTGATCCCATCCTCGGTCTTGTCGTCCGGGTCCGCCTCGAAATGCGCGCGCATCCTGTCCGACATCTCGACCAGCCGGGCATAGGTTTCCTCACCGAGCTGGCGGCGGATGACCTTCAGCCCCTCATTGAGCTGGTGGAAGTTCGTGTCGATATCCTCTTCAAAATCCCAAGGCAGTCTGGATTTGAACTTTGGCGCGGACAGCATCATCGAACCGAGTTGGTGCACGACATCGCCAACGCTCTGCGGGATGTAAAGCTTATCAAGTGGCAGAACTGGCCTGGACATGTCACTTCCCCGGTTTCTTTATGACGTAGCTGCTTCCTGATCCGAGCCGAGTGGGGCGCAAAATCACGACAGCATCCGGCTGAAAGTCAGAGCGAAAAAACCCGCGAATTTGTGGGGTAGAGGGCAGCTTTCTCGCAATCGTGGAGTCATACGCAATCTTTCCCACACGTAAATCCGGAATGCGGTAAGTTCTGTCCGTTCCCGATGTATCATATTCGCGCCCAACAACCCGGACCTGCTTCCCTGCTCCCTGTTCAATCCCGTGCTGGGCAAACAACTGCTTCATATCCTTCCTGACGGTACGGTCGATGTAATTGCCGAGCGGTTCATTTGGCGAAAGCCGTGTTGTGAGACGGCGAGCAGCGAGGAGCTCAAGCCCCTCTGCATAGGCCCGATCGACGCTCGCTTGCATGCGCTGAGCTACCTCCACCTGCAGCGGCCCCATATCCCCCAGCTTGGTGTAGCGCGCCGCCGCCCGATGCATCCTGAGGTTCCGGATCTCGTTGATCTGCCCCTCCAACGTGGTCGCAGGGCCAAGGCTCTGGTAGCGGAAATCGGGATCCACCTGCCTGATCTGCGCGATCAGCTTCTTAACCTCGGCATCCGCCAGCTCGGTCGTCAGGCGGCGCGAGGGGCCGGTAATGTCGAGCGCATTGTCGGCAAGCGCGATGATCGCTCCGCCCGGAGCGTTGCTCAGACCCGGAAAGGTCTGCTCCAGCGTCATCGGGTCGTAGCTGGGCCGGCGCTGGTTGCCACCGATTCGGGCTCGCGGATTGGGCTTGTAATTGGCGAGCGTCAGCTGCGGCTGCGCCGCCGGTGCACTGGAGTTTGGAGCGGCACGTCCGCGCAGCGAGCGACGCGCAGTACCCGATCGCTTGCCGCCCGGAGCGAAGGTGAACTACCCGTTGTCGGGATCGTGATACGGGTTGAACTTGCGCTCCAGGCGATGCCGCGTCGCGGCGATATCGGGGCCTCTGCCCGTCCTCAGATAAAGTTCAAAAGCGCGCCGATAGCTGTAGGCCCGAGCATCGAGTGGGGGACAGGCGTTCATGAATTGCTCCCTTTCACCAAGGGAACAATTCATGAACAAATCCTACACTTCAACCCAGTTTACCGATTTGGTTATTTCTCCGAGCATTATCTAACCAGAGGCTGCGATCGCTTGCCGATTGACGGTGCTCGAATGTCCGCATCGGCAATGCTGCGTCGCATCGCCACCACGACCCAGGCGATCAGGGTCACCACCAGCGGCGCCATCAGCGAGAGCGTCTGTCCGTTCCTGGCAGGCGCAAGCCCATCGGGCAGATAGGATGCGACAAAGCCGTAACCTGTCGCGACCCAGCATAGCAGCAGCAGCACGGCCTGCTCCCATAAGCGGGTGCGAGCCAGCAGATCGGGCAGGATGAAGGCCAGCGCCACGCCCAGCAGGCACAGATCGTAATCATAGGCATAGGGGCTGACGAACACGGTTGCCGCGCAGGCTGAGGCGGCGAGCCAGCGCGGGGGCAGCGCGCGATACCAGCCGATCAGCAGTAACCCCAGGGCGATCACGGCCCCCGCACCCTGGATCGCAAAGGCGAGCCCCGGTTCCGCGCCAAAGCGGAAGGCCGACGCATAGGGCGAAATCATGCGGTACATCGGATAGCGCCCCTCTGACAGGAACACGCCGGATTCGCGCACGCCGTCGATGAACGCGATCCAGATCGCAGGGCCAAAGGCGATGGTCGCGGCGAGAAGCGCGGCAGCGACCGTGGCGGCCGCAATCGCCACCGTCTGCCATCGGCGATGCGCCAATGCGAGCAGCGCCAGCCCTGCGGCGAGATGCGGCTTGATCACCATCAGCCCGAGCGGCAGGCCCGCACCCGGCCTTTGCGCCAGCAGCGCGAGCAGGAACCACCCGGTCAGGGCGCCGGTCAGGAACCCGTTCTGGCCGGTCATCACCGTCAGCACGATGATCGGGGTCATGGCGAGGATGACGCCGGGGAGGAAAGGCCCCGCGATCCGGCGGAGCACCGTGACGTAGAGCGCCAGGGTGAGCCCCGTGAACAGGCCATAGGCCAGGCCGAGCGGCAAGGCCGCCAGTCCGGTCACGAACAGGGTGAAGGGCGGCGGATAGGTCCAGGGCATGAACACCTTGACCCCGGTTGCGGCCTTTTGCGCCCGGGCCATCTTGCGCGCGTCATAACCGTCCGCCGCTCGGCCCTGAAGCCCCAGCGTGCCCGCCACGTGAAAGGCGTGAAAATCGACCACAGCGGGGCTGCCGCCTTCGGCGACCGGGCGCTGATAGGATATCGCGGCGAAGACGAGCAGCATCGCGATCAGCGTCAGCACCCCCTTGAGCAACCATGGGCGCGTGGCGAGGCCGCGCGGGGGAACATGCGTCGGGGTCAGATCGGGCACGGGCATCGGCGTGTGCCTCATCCAGGCAGCCGAACGGCCCGCCGGGCGGGCGGCAGCTCTTGAGCCGGTTCAGTCTGGCGCATCGATCGGTCCCCGCTGGCTTGCGCGCGCCAGCATGCAGGGGACGGGGCTTCAATTTGGTTAACGCGCTGTCACCATTTCGGACAGGACGGTGGCCGCCCCGAGGTCTGGCTCACAGATAATATTTGATCTTCACCCGCTGGCTGGTGCCGCTGCCTTGTGCGACGAACACGACCTGCGAAAAGCGCGGCGGGCCAAAGCTGAAGCTGGGGTTGCGCGAAAAGCCGATGCCTTCCTTGGGAATGCCGGCAAAGGTATCGAGCTTGTTGTTGCCATTCTCGTCATGGACGATCGCCAGCGCATATTGCCCCGCGGGCAGGTTCTCGAACCGCGCCATGCCGTCCTTGGCCCGCGCTGTCAGGCGGTGGGCGTTCCTGTCCTTCTCGCAATCGGGAAAGCTCTTCTCGTTCGCGGTCAGGCACAGCTGCAGCAGCCCCTTGGCCGAGCGCAGGTTCTCGACCGAAATCTCGACCGTGCTCAGCGGCGCGGCGCCCGGCAACGTGGCGAGCGCGATGAAACCGATTGCGCACGTAGGAAGCAGCTTACCCATGTCTTTCTCCGGATCAGGCCGAACGGGTGGCATCGCTGAGCGATGCGTCCTCGCGCGGTCGCGACTTTCTGTCCTGAAAGGCCCCCAGCCCTTTGTCGGTCCCGCATAGCCTGTCCCAGAAGCGGAAATAAAGTCCATAATTGCAAGTATAGCGGGCGTGGTGCAGTTGATGATGGCTCGCGGTTATCAGCCCCTTGCCTAACCGCCCCTGAACCAGCCAGCGCGGAAACAGCTCCCAGCCCATATGGTTGGTCACCCCCATCAGCGTCATGATGAACAGGACGAGGCCCAGCATCGCGGCATGAATGGGGATGAGGAACACCAGCGCCGGGATGACGACTGCCCCGGTCAGCGCCTCTATGGGGTGGAAGCTCATCGCCGCCCAGGCGGTCGGCGGGCGGCTGTCGTGATGCACCGCATGCGCGATGCGGAACCATTTCGGCACGTGCATCCAGCGGTGCGTCCAGTAGAACCAGGTATCGTGCGCGAACAGATAGAGCAGCACCGACAGCGGGAGATACCAGAGCGGCCAGGCGTTCCAGTCGGTATAGATCTCGGTCCACCCCCGGTTCTGCCAGCCCCAGGCAACGATGCCCGTGGGGATGCCATAGATCGCCGCGCTGTAGAGCGACCAGCGGATTTCCCGGCCGATCTGCGGCTTCAATCCCTGGTACAGCCCCGGACGCACCTTGTCGGTCAGCCAGGCGAACAGCCCGCTGGTGATCAGATAGCGCACCCCGACGATCAGCGTCATCGCGATGGCGGACAGCACGATATGCGAGGAACCCAGCATCCGCCTGCTGTAGCGTGCTTCGCCTGCGCTGCAAAGCGGCCCTTCCGCCCTTCCATCGCAGTGTCGCCTGCGCTAGGGCGGAACGAACATGAAATCCCCGCGCAATATTTCCAGCAAGACGCTCAAATGCGATGTCGCGATTCTCGGCGGAGGTCTTGCCGGCGGGCTGATTGCGCTCGCGCTGCGCCGCAAGCGGCCCGAGCTCGAGGTGCTGCTGATCGAGGAAAGCGCTTCGCTGGGCGGCAACCATATCTGGTCGTTCTTCGGCCCCGATGTCGCAGGCGAGCACCGCTGGCTGGTCGCACCGCTCGTCTGCCATGGCTGGCGGGGCTATGACGTGAAATTTCCCGGGCACGAACGCGCGCTCGAAGAAAGCTATTATTCGATCCTCTCCGACCGGTTCGATGCCTATCTGCGCGAGGCGATCCCGGCTCACAACATCGTCACCGGGGTGCGCGCGCTCGCGGCGAGCCAGACCAATGTCGTGCTGGAAAACGGCGCGCGGATCGAGGCGGGCGGGGTCATCGATGCGCGTGGCGGGGGCAATGTGCGCCACCTGCGCTGCGGCTGGCAGAAGTTCATGGGGCAGATGCTGCACCTGTCCGAACCGCACGGCCTGACCCGCCCGATCGTGATGGACGCAACAGTCGAGCAGATCGACGGCTACCGTTTCGTCTATTGCCTGCCGGTGAGCCCGATGGAGATTTTCGTCGAGGACACCTATTACAGCGACACCTCGGACCTAGACACCCAGGCGCTGTCCGCGCGGATCAGTGCCTATGCGGACTCCAAGGGCTGGCAGGTCGAGCGCGTCAGCCGCACCGAAACCGGCGCGCTGCCGGTGGTCTATGGCGGCGATTTCGGCGGATACTGGCAGTCGACCGGCGGCGATGTCGCCAAGGCGGGCACGCGCGCGGCGCTGTTCCACGGCCTTACCGGCTATTCGCTGCCCGATGCGGTGCGCCTCGCCGCGCATATCGCCGAGATGCCCGACCTGTCGGGCGCCGCGCTTGCCGAGATGAGCCGCAAGACCAGCCTCGACCATTGGCAGGCAGATGGCTTCTACCGCATGCTCACCAAGATGCTGTTCAAGGCCGCCGGACCTGATGAACGCTACCGCGTGCTCGAACGCTTCTACACCCTGCCCGACGGCCTGATCGCGCGCTTCTATGCGGGCAAATCCACGCTGCTCGACAAGATGCGCGTGCTGGCCGGCCGCCCGCCCATGCCGATCTGGCGGGCGATCCGGGGGTTGTTCAGTTGAGGTAAGCGCGAGCCGGGCACCAAGCGCGGCCTACCCAACCCCGCTCAGGCTGAGCCCGTCGAAGCCCCCGAGCCAACGGTGACCCCAAAATGCAACCCCAACCCGCTTGCCTGCGACGGCAGGCATCCATCTCCTGCGCTTGCACCCGGCATTGAGGCCGGGAGATGGGCCCCTGCCTGCGCAGGGGACCGATTGGCAGCAAGAACAGTGTTGCTGACCGCGTTTCGGAATGCCTTGAGCCCCGCCACCCGAACCTGCCTGCGCCGCTTTCACCCTCCCACCCCTCGACGCACCGCCGCGAATCGCATATTCTGTGTGCCTGGAATGCCGCCAAGAGCATGGAAAAGAACGGGTCAGTCACGATCAACGAGGGTGGGAACGCGGCGTCTCGCGACAGCGTCCACCGCTTGGGGAGGGATCCGGTGAAACAGTCGCTCGTCAACCTGCTGCCGCCCATCACGCTGGCTGCGATCCTTGCCTTCTGGGGCCTTGCACCCGCCGCATGGGTAGAAGCGCCATGGTCGCTGCCTGCCGTCGGTGTGGGTACGGTCGTGCTGGTGCAATGCCTCGAATTCGTCTTCGAGCGGCATGCGGGCTGGCGGATGAACTGGCGGGAGTTCGGCACCGATCTGTTCTATTTCGGCTTCTTCTTCTTCGTGATCGGCTGGCTTTCGGACACGCTGATCAACTCGCCGCTGCGTGAGCTCAAGGAGGCATGGGGCATCGGCACGCCCTGGCTGGCCGAGCTGCCCTTTCTGGTGCAGGCGATGATCGCGCTGTTCGTGTTCGAGCTGGGCCAGTACTGGATGCACCGAGCAATGCACAACTGGACGCCCTTGTGGCTGACCCATGCGCCGCATCATCACCTGACGCAGCTCAATGCGATGAAAGGCTATATCGGCAACCCGATCGAACTGTTCCTGATTAGCATCGGGGTGATCGCGCTGCTCGATATCGACCTCAACGCATTGTTCGCCAGCATCACCGTGGGCGGTGCCATAGCGATCTATGCGCATGCCAATGTCCGCGCCGACCCGCCGATCTGGTACGGGTTCTTCTTTACCACCATCCGCAACCATTCGCTGCACCACACCGCGACGAGCTATGAGGACACGCGCTGCAACTATGGCAATTCGGTGATTTTCTGGGACCGGCTGTTCGGCACCTACAAGAAAGGCGAGAGCGCGATCGTCGGGCAGGATGACCGCCAGCGCCTTTCCATTCGCGAGCAGTGGCTCTTCCCGCTGCGCCCGTGGCTCGAACGGGGAAAGCCCGCGAGGGACTAGCTAACCGATCGTCCCGATCACATCGCCGATCCTGTAGCTCTCGCCCTCCTCGCCGGTGACGCGCAGCACGCCCGAGTCCTGCGCCTCGATCTCGGTGGTGCTCTTGTCGGTCTCGACGGTGTAGAGTACGTCGCCTTTCTCTACCGTCTCGCCATCGCCGAACATCCATTCGACCAGGGTGACCTCGGTGACGCTCATGCCCAGCTTGGGGATGCGGATTTCCGACGCCATCAGCGTTTCCAGTCCATCGTCGTGCGGATTGCGGCGGCAATCTCTTCCTTTTTGGGGATCCAGGCCTGTTCGAGCACGCTCGCCATCGGCACGGCGGAGAAGGCGCCGCCGATGCGCTGGACAGGGGCTTTCAGCTCGTTGAACAGCGATTCGTGCAGGCGCGAGGCGATTTCCGCGCCGGTGCCATAGGCGCGCACTGCCTCGTGCAGCACGACGGCGCGGCCGGTCTTGCGCACCGATGCGGTGACGGTCGCCTCGTCATAGGGGGCGATGGTACGCAGGTCGATCACCTCGACCGACACGCCCTCGCCAGCCAGCGTCTCGGCCACCTCCAGCGCGTCGAGCACGGTGCGACCATAGGTGATGAGCGAGACGTCGCTGCCTTCGCGCGCCACCGCCGCCTTGCCCAGCGGCACACGGTAATCGGTGCCGGGGTCGTCGGACTTGAGGCCGTAGCACAGGATATTCTCGATGAAGATCACCGGGTCGTTGCATTCAATCGCGCTGCGCATCAGCCCCTTGGCATCGGCAGCGTTCGAAGGCGTGACGATCTTCAAGCCCGGCACATGCGCAAACCAGGCCTCCAGCATGTCCGAATGCTGGCCACCAAAGCCGACTCCGACGCCGGTGGTGGTGCGGATGACCATCGGCACGTTGGTCTGCCCGCCGGACATGAAGCGCAGCTTGGCGGCATGGTTGACGATCTGGTCCATCGCCACGGTGACGAAGTTCATCAGCATGATCTCGGCAATCGGCCGCATGCCGGTGAGCGCCGCGCCGACGCACGCGCCCATGATCGCTTGCTCCGAAATCGGCGTCGCGCGAATGCGATGCTCGCCATATTTTTCGGTCAGGCCCGACGAGACCTTGAACACGCCGCCGCCCTGCTTGGCACCGACATCCTCGCCGAGCAGGATCACGCCTTCGTCCGCCGCCATCGCCTCATCGATCGCAGCGTTCAAGGCCTGGACCATGGTGATCTGCTTGGGCTTTTTCGCCCTGGGCGCAGCGGCTTCGAGTGTTTCGGTGTCGCTCATGCAGCGATCTCCTCTTCGAACACGTCCTTGCGGATTTCGTCGGCATCGGGGAACGGGCTGGCAAAGGCGAACGCGACCGCCGCCTCGATCTCGGCCTCCAGTTTCGCGACGATGGCGTCGAGTTCGGCTTGCGTGAACTGGTGCTCGAGCATCAGCGCGTTGAGTTTGGGGAGCGGGTCCTCGGCCTTCATTTCCTCGATATGGTCGGGCGGCATGTACGAGAAGTCCGCGCCGAAGAAATGGCCCATCATGCGGTAGCACATCGCCTCGATCAGCGTCGGGCCTTCGCCGGCGCGGGCACGGTCGACCGCCTCTTTCGCCGCCGTGTACATCGCCACCGCATCATTGCCGTCGACCTTCACGCCCTTCATCCCATAGGCGGCGGCGCGGGTGACGATCGAGTCCACCTTGGTATGGTCGGCAAAGGCGGTATGCTCGCCATAGCGGTTGTTCTGGCACAGGAAGATGACCGGCAGCCTGTAAAGCTGCGCCATGTTCATCGCCTCGTGAAACGCGCCGATATTGGTCGCGCCATCGCCGAAACAGGTGACGGTGACCTTGCCGTCCTTGCGGTTCTGGCTGGAAAGCGCGAGGCCGTTGGCGATCGGGAGCCCTGAGCCGACCACGCCGGTGGTCACCATAACGCCGGTCGCCGGATGGGTGATGTGCATCGACCCGCCCTTGCCCTTGCAGGTGCCGGTGGCGCGGCCTGCGATCTCGGCGATCAGCAGATCGAGCGGCACGCCCTTGGCGATCTGGTCGTGCTGACCGCGATAGGTGGTGACCAAATAGTCGTCCTGGTTCAGCGCCGCCATCATCGCCGAGGTGACCAGCTCCTGCCCGCGCATCGTGTAATAGATGGTGGCGAGCTTGCCGCTCATCAGCAGCGAGCGCATCTTCTCGTCGAACCGCGCGACCTTCATCGTGCGGGTGTAGATGTCGAGCAAAGTGTCGCGGTCGAGGCTCATTGCGCGATCCCCTTCTTGGCATCGAGGCTCGCAGCGGAACTGGGCCGCGCGGCGACGCGCTCGGACCAGGCGGCGAGGTTAGCAAGACCCTCCGGCAGCGGCTGCGCTACCATCTTGCCGAATTCGGTGAGGCAATAGAGCATGATATCGGCGAGCGTGAAGCGGTCGCCCGCCAGCCAGGTCTTGCCATCGAGCAGCGCATCGAACGCGGCCAGGCCATCGCGCGCGCAGGCCTTGAGGCCATCGGCGGCCTCGGGCAGGCAGCGGACGCGGTTCTGGAACATCGGCAGGCCTTCCGATCCGCGAAAGCCCATGGTCATCGGCGCAACCACATCATAATCGAGGCGGCGCACCAGCATGTTCGTCACCGCACGCTCCTCCGCCGTGCTGCCGATCAGCGCAGGCGTCGGGAATTTCTCCTCGATATAGGTGCAGATCGCGGTGCTCTCCGACAGGTACGTACCGTCGTCCATCTCGAGCAGCGGTACCTGGCCGAACGGGTTCTTGGCGACGAAATCGGGCGTGCGGTTCTCGCCCTTCATGATGTCGACAAAGGCGCGATCGATGACCGCGCCTTTCTCTTCGAGGAACATCAGCACGACGCGCGGATTGGGGCCGATCGATTGATAGAGCTTCATGGGGAGCCTTTCGCTGAAACTCAGAACTGGACGCGCTGGGTGAAGCCGCCATCGATGACGATGTTCGCGCCGGTCATGTACGGGCAAGCGGGGCTGGCGACGAAGACGATGGCTTTCGCGACCTCTTCGGGCTCGCCAAACCGGCCCATCGGCATCTTGGCCAGCGTTGCCTCGTACAGCGCCGGCACGGCGCTCTGGATCATCTCCCAATTGCCCCCGGGATAATAGATCGCGCCGGGGGAGATGCAGTTGACGCGGATGTTCTGCGCGGCGAGCGCCTGGCTGAGCTGCGAGCCATAGGTGATCAGCGCGGCCTTGAGCGCGTTGAACGCCTGGGGCGCAACGAAGGTCTCGAGCGCGGCGGTCGAGGACATGAACACGATCGATCCGCTGCCCGATTCGGTGAGCGCCGGGGTCAGCACCTCGACCCCGTGCACCGCGTTCAGGATGTCCATGTCGAGGCAGCGCTGCCAGTCGCCGGTCGCGCCCTGGCCCGAGGCACTGGCGGTGTGGACGAAGATGTCGCAGCCGCCCAGCGCTTCGAGACAGCCGTTCAGCCAGGTCTTGTAGCCTTCGGCATCGCCGGTGATGTCGATCGCGGTGCCGTGCACCTTGCCCGGGCCCGCGGCATCGATTTCCCGGACCGCAGCCTCCACCTTGGCGGGATCGCGCGAGAGGAACGCGACATCCGCGCCCTCTGCGGCGAAATGGCGCAGCGAGGCCAGACCCAGGCCGTGCCCGCCGCCATTCATGATGACCTTCTTGCCGATCAGCCCCAGATCCATCGCCGCTCTCCTCGCCGGTTTTGTTGCAGGCGGCAACGCTATCGGAAAGCCGTTGCGGCGATAACCAGCAAAAGTGACAGCTTGGCCATGCGCGTGCTGCTTGCACCAGTTTACATGGGCCTGCCGGATCGATTGCACTGTCCATCCGTTCATGGGCCAAGCTGGACACGCCTGCCGCCTGTCCATAACAAGGCCATGAAAGCCTTTGGGAAGGGATCGATGCACATGGTCTGGGTCATTCGCCTGCTCGTCGCCGGATTTGCCGCGCTGTTCGTGATTATCGGCGCGCGCGCGCTGCTCGATCCGCAGACGATCATCGCGCAGTTCGAGCTGGGCCAGCAGAACGCGACAGGCCTTTCCGCCATCCGCGCCGATATGGGCGCGTTCTTCATCGGCACCGGGCTTGCCGCATTGATCGGGCTGATGCCGGGCAAGCGCGAATGGCTGCTCGGCGCCGCGGCGATGGTGGCTTTGGCCTTTACCGGACGCGTTTTCGGGCTGATCAGTGATCCGCTCACGGCCAATATCGCGCAGTCGATGATCATCGAGGCGATTTCGGTGGTGCTGCTCGTCGCCTCGTTCGCGATCCTCAGCCCGCGCCGCCTGGCGCCTGCGCCGGTGACAGAGACCCGCGACGAAAATCTTGCTCCCGAGCCGTTCGAGCCGCAAACGACCGGTGACTCGGCCCGCCCGATTGGCTAACGGGAGGTCAGTTGATTCTGTCGCTGACCGGGGGTTTCGCGATCTTGCCTTGGACCTGCTCGCCCGACTCCCCATTGATGGCGCGCTATCATGGCTGATAGCGGCCTGATCGTCACCTGTCCGTCCGGCCCCGATGCCGCGCTGCACTGGTGGCGCGGAGAAGGTGGCCATATCGTGGCGCGGGGTCAGGATTTCACCCCGCCTTCCCAGGCTGCGCGCGATGGCGATGCGCCCGTCATGGCGCTCGTCCCTGCCGCCGATACGGTGATCCGCACGCTCGACATGGGCGACATGAGCGCACCCCAGGCCGAAGCCGCCGCGCGCTATCGGGCAGCCGATCTCAGCATCGGCGGGGATGTCTTCGTCGCGGTGCGCGCGCTGGGCCGGGCCATGGACGATGGCGGGATGCGCGTGCTGTGCGCGACGATTGCGCGCGCGGCGCTGGCCGATCACCTCGCCGAACTGGCGCTGCGCGGCCTCGATCCGGATGTCATCCTGCCCGTTGGGCTGTTGCTGCCTGCGGCCGACCATCCGGTCAGCGCTACGTTCGGCGATCTCGGCGCGGACCGTTTCGGCGACCTCGTCCTGCCGCCCGACGAGGCGCTCGGCGCGTTGCTGCTCGGCGAAGCCGCGCCGGTGTCACTTGATAGCGATGCACGCGATGCCAGCATGATCGCCGCGCTGGCAGAGCCTCCGCTCAACCTGCGCCAGGGCGAGTTTGCGCGCTGCACGCCGCTGTTCGCGCTCGCGCCCGGCCAGGGGCGGACGCTCGCCTGGCTGTTCGGGGCGCTGCTGCTGGTCAGCCTCGCCATCCCCCTGCTCGAGATCGGCAAGAACTATCTCGGCGCCGATCTCGCCGAACGCCGCGCGCTCGCCAGCGCCGAGCGCCATGTTCCCGGCGCGACCGATGCGACCCAGGCCGAAGCGCAGCTCGACGCGAAGCTCGCCGCGCGCGGCACCGGCAACAGCGTGGTCAGCGTGCCGATGTCCGGGCTGCTCGCCGCGATGCAGCCAGTACCCGGGGTCGTCATCCGCCAGGCCGATTATCGCCCTGGCGGCATTGTCGGCGCGATGATCGCCGCCCCCCGCGTCGAGGACCTGAACGCGGTGCTCATCGCGCTGCAGAACAACGGCTACAAGGTGACCGCCGCCAATCGCAGCGATGCGACCGGCCAGGCGGTCGCCGATATCACGGTGTTGGCGCCATGACCGAAGCGGCCAAGAACTGGTTCATTACGCTCACGCGGCGCGAGCAGATCCTGGTCGGCATCGCCGCTTTGTTCGCCGCCGGCGTCATCGGCTTTTTCGGCATCTACACCCCGCTTTACAGCCTCGCGACCGATGCAAAGCGCAGCTTCTACGAGGCGACGATGCAGGCCGGGCGGATCGAGGCCAAGGCGCAGGCGCTTTCACTCCCCGCCGACAAGCGTCCTGCCGAAGCGATCGCCGCGCTGCATCTGCTGCTCGCCAGCGAGGCCGGCGAGCGCGGCTTCACGCTCGATGCCAACACGCCGCAGGGCAATGACCGCGCCGAAATCGCGATCGGTTCGGCGCGCTCGACCGCGTTCCTCGCCTGGCTCGCCGATCTCGAACGGCGCGGCGTGGTGCCCGAAACGCTGGTGATCCGGCGGATGGACAATGGCACCGTCTCGGTCTCGGCGCGGCTGGTGAAGATCGGCGCATGAGCCGCAGCACCAAGCGTGCGGTGATGATCGCGCTGGCATTGCTGCTCGCGCTCATCGTGCTGCTGCCGCTGCGCATCGTGTTCGATGCTGCGGGCCTGGGCGCGCGCGGAGTCAGCGCGCGCGCGGTCGAGGGCTCGATCTGGTCGGGCACGGTGCGCGATCTTCGCATCGGCAAGCTCAGCCTTGGCGATCTGGATGCCGGCCTCTCGCCTGCCGGGCTGCTCGGCGGCGAGCTTGTCCTCGCCATGACCCGCGCCCAGGATGCGCCGGGCCAGCCCCCGCTGGCCTTCAGGCTGGCCAAGAGCGGCGACAGCATCGCGATGCGCGAAGCGGTCGGCGAGATCGCGACCGCGGACCTGTTCGCGCCGCTGCCGCTGCGCTCCGTCAGCCTGGACGGGGTGAATATCGGCTTTGACGGTCGCCGCTGCGCCATTGCCTCGGGCGCGGTGCGGGTGAATATCGAACAGAGCCTGTTCGGGCTGACGCTGCAACGCGGGCTCAGCGGCAATCTGCGTTGCGACGGCGCGGACCTGCTGGTGCCCTTGAAGGGCCAGTCGGGGCTCGAGCAGCTCGACATCCGCATCCGGGGCAATGGCCGCTACAGCGCCGATTTCCGCCTCGGCGGCCTCGCGGCAAGCGCCGGGCCCGCGCTGTCTGCATTGGGCTTCCGGCAGCAGGGCGATGCGATGGCGATCCGGATCGACGGCCGGTTCTGATGGGTGACGGATTGGGCTTCGACCATCCCTTCATCGTCACCCCCGCGCATGCGGGGGAGCCCGCTTCCTCTCAGCCTCGGCGAACAAGCGGGATTCCCGCTTTCGCGGGAATGACGAACGCATAACAATGAAGCCAAAAACACGACAGGAGAGCCCTATATGACCCTTGACCCCAGCACCCCCGTCCTGATCGGTGTCGGCCAGGCGGTCGATCATTGGGACGGCAGCGATGCCGCCGCTGCACCCAGCCCGCAATCGCTGATGCAGCGCGCCGCCGAGGCAGCGCTCACCGATACCGGCGCTGCCGATGCGGTGCGCGCCGCGATCGATGTCGTCACCGTCGTGCGCCATTTCGCCGATAGCGCGCCCGGCATGGTGCCCGAGGGCTTTGGCGGTTGCGACAAGCCGCCGCTGGGACTGGCAAAGCGCCTCGGCGTGACGCCGGCGCGCGCGATCTATTCGATCGTCGGCGGCCAGAGCCCGCAATCTTTGGTCAACGAATTCGCCGCCGCGATCCATGCGGGCGAGGCGCGCTGCGTGCTGCTCTCGGGCTCCGAGGCGATCGCCGCCGCCAAGACCGCCGCGCGCAAGGGCATTACGCTCGACTGGAGCGAGACGATCGAAGGCGCGATGGAGGATCGCGGGCTCGGGCCCATGCTGCTCGACCGGCACGAGCTGAAGAACGGCATCGGCGCGCCGATCCTCACCTATCCGCTCTTCGAGAATGCCCTGCGTGCGCGGCTCGGCCGGAGCAAGGTCGAGCATGTCGCCGAAATGTCCGAGCTCTGGGCCGGGTTCAGCCAGGCCGCCGCGCGCAACCCCTATGCGCAATTCCCCAAAGCGATGAGCGCCGACTATCTCGCGACACCATCGGACGGCAACTATCCGGTCGCCGATCCCTATCTCAAATGGCATGTCGCGCAGGACGCGGTGAACCAGGGTGCAGCGGTGATTCTGACGAGCGTCGGCCAGGCCGAAGCCATGGGCGTACCGCGCGCGCGGTGGGTGTTCCTGCACGGCAGCGGCGAGGCGATGGACAAGCCGGTCAGCCAGCGCGCCGACCTTTCGCGCTCGCGCGCGATCGAGGTGTCGCTGAACGGCGCGCTCGCCAGCGCGGGAAAGGCCACTGCCGATATCGCGCATTACGACATCTACAGCTGCTTCCCGGTCGCGGTGCTGCTCGCCGCCGAAGCGCTGGGCGTCGACTGGCGCACAACCCCGCTGACGCTCACCGGCGGGCTCCCGTTCTCGGGCGGGGCGGGCAACAACTATTCGATGCACGCCATTGCCGCGATGGTCGAGACGCTGCGCGCCGATCCTGGCAGCTATGGCCTTGTCCTCGCCAATGGCGGCTTCCTCTCCAAGGAGGCGGTGGGCATTTACAGCACGGCCGCGCCCGAAAGCTGGTCGCCGGTCGATCACACCCCGATGCAGGCCGAGGTCGATGCGCAACCGTCGCCCGAGCGGCTTGAGGAAGACGCGACCGGCACGATCGAGAGCTATACCATCGGCTATGCCAAGGGCGTGCCCGCGCGCGCGGTGGTGATCGCAAGAACCGACAAGGGCCGCATCGTCGCGCGTCCCGACGATGCCGACAAGGCGGGCCAGCTCGCCGCGCTGGCCGATCCGGCTCGCGATCCGATCGGGCGGACAGTCACCATCCGGCACGCGGACGGCGTCAACAGCTTCACGGTGGCGGCATGAGCCGCCCCGCCCGCCCGGCCCGCGCGCAGTTCCGCAACTTCACGCAGATCAGCACGCGCTGGTCGGACAATGACATTTACGGCCATACCAACAATTCGGTCTATTATTTCTGGTTCGACACGGCGGTGAACGAATATCTGATCCGCGCGGGCGCCCTCGACATTCATGGTGGCAGCGTGATCGGCCTGGTGGTCGAAACCGGCTGCGCCTATTTCGCGCCCACCGCGTTCCCCGACCTGATCCATGCCGGGGTCCGCGTCGATCATATCGGCACCAGCTCGGTGCGCTATGCGGTGGGGCTGTTTGCGAATGATGACGATGCCGCCGCCGCAGCGGGGCATTTCACCCATGTCTATGTCGACCGCGAAACCCGGCGCCCGGTGCCCCTGCCCGATGCGCTGCGCACCGCGCTGGAGGCGATCCGGGCTTGAGGATTAGCCGACGAACGCGCGCTCGAGCACATAGGTGCCGGGCTTGGACTGGGCCCCTTCCTCGAACCCGAGCGATTCGAGCAGCGCGCCGGTTTCCTTGATCATCGCCATGCTGCCGCACAGCATGACGCGGTCGGTCGCCGGATCAAGCGGATAATCGCCCGCCTCGATGCGCGTGGTGATGCGGCGGTTCTCGTCCACCCAGGTCGGGCATTTGGTGACCGAGCAATCATAGACCAGCTGCTTGGCGGCTTCCTCGGCGACCAGCGGATCGTCCTTGAGCTTGCTTTCGAGCAGGTCGCGATAGGCCAGGTCCTGGATCTGGCGCACGGTGTGCTGCACGGTAATCTGCTCGAACCGCTCATAGGCTTCCGGATCGCGGATGATCGACATCCAGGGCGCAAGCCCCGTGCCGGTGCCGATCAGGTGCAGCCGCTTGCCGGGCAGCAGCGCATCGAGCGTGAGCGTGCCGGTGGGCTTGCCGCCGAGCAGGATCTCGTCGCCGGGCTGGATCTTGTAGAGGCGGCTGGTCAGCGGGCCATCGGGCACGATGATGCTGAGGAACTCGAGCGATTCGTCCCACATCGGCGAGGCGACCGAATAGGCGCGCAGCAGCGGCTTGCCATCGACCATCAGCCCCAGCATCACGAACTGTCCGCTGACGAACCGGAACGAGCTGGGCCGCTCGACGGTGAAGGAGAAAAGCCCTTCGTTCCAATGATGCGTGGTCAAAACCTTGGCGGGGGTGAAAGCCATTATCCGTCCGATTAACTGATGTGAATGCGTGCCCTCTAGCAGCATGAATCGCAAAGTGTGAGGAAGGATTGTTATCCGCGGCAAAATTTTGGCTTGGCGGATTGGCGATTCGGCAAACCGGAACTGCGCTAGAGCGCTGATGCGACGATGACCCGCCCGGCATCCTGCAAATATCGAAAAAAAATTTGGGCAATCGCTGCCCGGGCGAAGACGGGCCGTGGGGGAAGCGCAGTTGCGAAACCCGCAAAGATGTCAGTTTCGCAGGTGTCCAATTTTGTGGACAGTCGCAAGCGGTTAACATCGGTCACATCTAAAGCTGCAAGTCACTGCAGGTATATATATTTGAATCGCTACACGGATATCAGTGGAGCTCTGGCGGCAAGCACAGCATACCGGTCGGAATTTGCCGGTATTCTCGCCATTTAGGAACATGACCGCATGCGCCGATGCTCAAGTAATGGTGAAGTAATACGCAGCGGCGCCTCCCAATTCCGGCGTTCAATCGCCATCCGGGTGCCATGTCAACGGCCTCTTCGTTAACCAGTGCTTATCGATTGCAGTCGATGAACGGCATGCGACCTCATCCACGTTTCGCAGCACAGGTTCATGATGATCCACCAGTTCTACGCTCACATGCCGATCCGCAAGAAATTCGACTGGATCATAATCCTGGTGCTGGGATTGATGGCGATCCCGATCGCGGCCGGGTTGACGGGCGGGCTTGGCGCGGCTCCGGGTGCTGGCCAGACGGGCCTTTCGCTTGCCGCGATGGGTTGTATCGCGCTTCTCCTGCTCAAGGCCAAGCAGCTGATCTGTGACCCCTATGTCAGCACCGTTGTCCGCATGGAGGGGCTTGCTGCCGGGGATATCGAAAGTCCGCTCGCGTTTACCGAACACCAGGATTGCGTCGGCCGGATGAACCGTTCGATGCTGGTGTTCCGCGACAATGCCGCAGAACGCAACCGCGCGGAAATGAGCCTGAACACGGTCGTGTCCGAGATCACCACCGGGCTGGAGCAGATGAAGAGCGGCAATCTCGCGTATCGGATCGAGCGCGCCTTCGATGCCGACCATGACAGCCTGCGGACCAGCTTCAACGATACCACTTCGAGGCTCAGCGAGCTTCTGACGCAGACCGCGTCCGCCGCCTCGCACGTTCTGACCGGCGCCACCGAGATCCGCTCGGCCTCGGACGATCTTGCAAGTCGCACCGAGCAGCAGGCGGCCAGCCTGGAGGAAAGCGCGGCCGCCATGCGCGAGGTGACCACCATGGTGCAGCAGACCGCGCAGAATGCGGCAGAGGTCGGCAAGCAGGTCGGGGAGGCGCATGCCGCAGCCGACAATGGCGGTGCGGTTGTCCGCAGAGCCGTGCAGGCAATGGACGCGATCCAGAAATCGTCCGGCCAAATCACCAACACCATCGATGTCATCGACGGCATCGCCTTCCAGACCAACCTGCTCGCGCTCAATGCCGGGGTCGAAGCCGCGCGTGCCGGGGACGCAGGCAAGGGCTTTGCCGTGGTTGCCAACGAGGTGCGCGCGCTCGCGCAGCGTTCCGCCGATGCCGCCAAGGACATCAAGGAACTCATCACCGCGTCGACCACCGGGGTGTCGGATGGGGTTGCCCTTGTCGATGAGACCGGTTCGGTCCTGCTGCAGATCAGCGACCGCGTCGCCGCGATCAACACGCGCATTTCGGAGATCTCCACCTCGGCCCAGGCGCAGGCCGCGCGCTTGCAGCAGGTCAACATTGCCGTCGGCGAGATGGACAAGATGACCCAGCAGAATGCCGCGATGGTCGAGGAAACCAACGCCGCGGCACGCAGCCTGGCAGGGGAGGCCACCAACCTGTCGCAGGTCGTCGATCAGTTCAATGCCGGCCAGAAATCCGGCGCACCCACCATGTCCAGGCCGATGCCCCGCCCGGCACCTGCCGCCCGCGTGCCGATGGTGACCGGCAATCTGGCGCTCAAGGCGGATGCAGAGGACTGGTCGGAATTCTGAGGGCCCGCTGGGACTTATCGACCGGCGCAACGGGCCATCCAGGCGATTGGCGCGCCCTGCAGGAGTCGAACCTGCGGCCTCAAGATTAGAAGTCTCGTGCTCTATCCAGCTGAGCTAAGGGCGCGCGCCTTGGTGAGGGCGCAATAGCGGGCTTTGCAGGTGGGTGCAAACCGCGATATGGCTCGGGGCGATGCAAAGCTCTTCCGCCGAACCCGCCGCCGTCAGCCACAGCCTGCAACCGGGCATCGGCTTCGACCCCGCCACCCACCGCTTCCGCTATTACGATTTCGTCATGGCGGCTTTCGTCACGGTGTTGCTGCTGTCGAACGTGATCGGCGCGGCCAAGCCGACCTTCATCACCATCGCCGGACAGCAATGGGTCTATGGCGCGGGCATCCTGTTCTTCCCGCTGGGCTATGTCATCGGCGACGTGCTCACCGAAATCTATGGCTATGCCCGCGCGCGCCGCGTGATCTGGGCAGGCTTCGGCGCGCTGCTGTTCATGGCGTTCATGAGCTGGGTGGTGGTGAGCCTGCCACCGGCAGAGGGCTGGGACGGTCAGGCGGCCTATGAATCGGTTTTCGGCCAGGTCCCGCGGATCGTGCTCGCCTCGATCGTCGCCTTCTGGGCAGGCGAATTCGTCAACAGTTACGTGATGGCGCGGATGAAGATCTGGACGGCGGGCAAGCTGCTCTGGACCCGCACCATCGGCTCGACGGTGGTCGGCCAGGGCGTCGACAGCCTGATCTTTTATCCGCTGGCCTTTTACGGCGAATGGGAGACCGCCCAAGTCATCACCGTGATGATCACCAACTGGCTGCTCAAGGTGAGCTGGGAAGTGGTGCTGACGCCGGTGACCTATGCCGTGGTCGGCTGGCTGAAGCGGCGCGAAGGGGTGGAGGTGTTCGATACCGCCACCGATTTCACGCCGTTCAGCACCAAAGTCTGACCCGGCATCCTGCCCTCGCCGATCAGCGGTCCGAGGCAATCAGGCCGATGACCAGATAGATCAGCACCGGCGCGCCGATGCCGAACAGCGCGGCGAGCACGAAGGCGATGCGGATCAGGTTCACATCCCAGTCGAAATAATTGGCTAGCCCTGAGCACACGCCCATCAGCTTGCCGTTCGACTTGTCGAGATGGAAAGAGCGGTTGTTCATGATGGTTCCCCTTTAAACCGTAAGTGTGATGGTGGCGTGTCGGCGGATCAGACGATCATCGCCGACATCGTGCCGATTTCCGCCGGACCTACGCTCAGGCCGATGAAAAGTGCCGAGGTAGCGAAAGCGCAGATGGCAGCGACGAGGTTCGTGTTGAATTGCGAGAGCGAGAACATGATGCGGGTCCTTTCAGAGTGTCTGTGTGTCCCTCCGGGCTGTCCGTCGGGAGATGCCAGATACTCTGCACAGCGCGTGCCAAACTGAAAGATCATTGCTTCTCAACACGTTATACACGATGAAGCAATTCTTGCCATTGGCTGAATGCGAAATTTTGGGAATATTCACGATGTTTTGGCGCGACACCATTAGCTCGTTGCCGCGCCGCGCCGATTTTGCGCGCATGGCTCCGCCAAAGCCGCTATAGCGGGCCGCAGATGGCGCTTTCTTCCCTCTCGCTGACCCAGTTTCGCAACCATGAGGCGACCCGGCTTCAGGCGGGGGCGCGGTTCAACGTGATCTGGGGCGATAATGGCGCGGGCAAGACCAATATCCTCGAGGCGATCTCGCTGCTCGCGCCCGGTCGGGGCATGCGCCGCGCGGCAATCGAGCAGATGGCGCGGCAGGGCGGGCCGGGCGGGTTCACCGTCGCAGCCGCGCTGGCCGAAGAGGAGGTGCGCATCGGCACCGGCACCGCCGCCGACGCGCCCTCGCGGCGGCAGGTGCGCGTCAACGGCGCTGCAGCAGCTGCGAATAGCCTTGCCGACTGGCTCGCCGTCGTCTGGCTGACCCCGGCAATGGACCGGCTGTTCCTCGAGAGCGCAGGCGGCAGGCGGCGGTTTCTCGACCGGCTGGTGCTGGCGCTGCACCCCGCACATGCCCGGCACGCCGCGCGCTACGAGGCGGCGATGCGCGAGCGCAACCGGCTGCTCGCCGCCGATCGCCCCGCTGATCCCGGCTGGATCGACGCGCTGGAAGCGCGGATGGCAGAGCATGGCGCGGCGATCGCGCTCGCCCGGGCCGATACGCTGGAAGCGCTCGATGCGCAGATCGCGACGTTAGAGGTGGGGCCCTTTGCCCAGCCCGCGCTGGCGCTCGAACGCAAGGGACCGGTCGAGGCCGATGCGCTTATCGCCGCATTGCGATCTGGGCGGTCGCGCGATGCCGGAGCAGGCCGCGCGCTCGCAGGGCCGCATCGCGACGACCTGATCGTCACCATGCGCCAGAAGGGCCAGGCGGCGGCACTGTGTTCGACCGGCGAGCAGAAGGCGATGCTGATCGCGATCATCCTGGCGCATGCCGATCTAGTCGCCGAGCGGCGCGGCAGCCGTCTTATCCTGCTGCTCGACGAGGTCGCCGCGCATCTCGACCCGGCGCGGCGCGCGGCGCTCTACGAACAGCTCGCCGACCGCTCAGGCCAGGTCTGGATGACGGGCACCGATGCGTCGCTGTTCGACGCCGTGCCGCTATCGGGCCGCGCCGACTGGTGTGTTAGCGGCGGGGTGGTTTCGCCTCAGTGAATGGTGCCGATGCACTGATCGAGCGATAGGATCACCAACAGCCGCTCGATCTGCCGCCAGTGGCAGAAATGGATGTGATTGCCGCGCGCCCGCGCTGCCTCGGCCCGGTCGGAGGCCTCGATGCCTGCCGTCTCGCCATAATGCGAGAGCAGCTTGCAGGCGTCCTCATAGGCTTCGCGGCTTCCAATATAGGGCGGGTTCATGGGCGCGTTCGGGTCCTCTTTCCTCGTGCCGGCAAAGCTGCCGGCGCCGCGTCCGGATGGGGATACAGGCAGGCCGTGCAGGAAGGTTCAACCGGCATGGTAAATTGGGCGTTAGGCTTTGCAACCGGTGTCAGCAGCGATTGGCGGTGGCAAAAGCCGCGCGCGCATGGCAAGGGCGCGGTCATGGTCAATCAGACATCAGGCAACCGTCAGCCCCCGGCCCGCGCAGGCGGCGTATTCATGGCTTTGGGCACGCTGGCAGGCACCGTCATCGGCGGGTTCATGGGCCAGCCCTCGATCGGCTTTCTCGCGGGCCTGGGCGGCGGCGCAGCGCTGCACGGCGTGATCTGGTACATGGACCGCCGCAAGGGCTGATCGCCCCCTGTCAGCGGGCAGCAGCGGCAATCTCGGCTGCGCCGCACAGGATGGCATTGGCGCCGGTCTGGCGCACCGTGCATTGCGGCGTGCCGCCGATCGCGATGTCCGCCCCGCCCTTCACTGCGATCCGCGCCGGGCCAGCGACGCTGAGCTTCGCGCGCACCGGCCCCTCGCCGATCAGTTCGAGCGCGCCCAGGGCAAGCCCCATCCCTTCGATCAATCCGTCGCCGAGCATCACCGCGCGTGCGCTGGCCGCCTTGCCGCCGATCTTCAGGCTGCCGCTGCCGTTGACGTTGAGCGCCAGCGCCTCGGCCACGACCGCGCCGATCTCGACCGAGCCGTTGCCATCCATGGTCGCGCTGGGCCGCGTGCCGCTCAGCGCATCGATCTTTGCACTGCCATGGCCCAGCAGGGTGAGCGACTGGACGCTGCGCGCATCGAGCCGCACCAGCGGCAGCGCCTCGGGGACCTTCGGGCGATAGCGGCGCTCGGTAGGCAGGCTGGTGCGCGCACGGCGGATGTAAAGCGTGCCGCCCTGAACCCGCATCGACAGCGATTCGAGCGCGCGCGGATCGCCGCTGGCCACCGCAAAGGGCGCCGCGCCAGAGCGTATCTCCACCGCGACATCGCCCTCGATCCGGACCTTGTCGAACGGCGAGAGGGTGAAGCGCCTGTCCGCTGCCTGCGCCGATTGCGGCAACAGCAGTGCCAGAGCGAGAATCGGAACGTACCGCTTCATGCGCGCGCCTCGCCCATCTCGATCCAGCCGAGAAAGCGCGGCGTCTTGGGCATGTAGCGGCTGTCGCAGCCGCTCAGCCGGAAGCCCTGACCGGCAAGGGCGCTGCTGACCGGGCGGGTCAGATGGCATCCGCCGGCGATGCGCTTCCACACGGGTTCGATCCGCTGTTGCCAGCGTGCCGGGCCGGGATCGGGCGCCGCACCATGTTCGAGGAACAGGATCGTTCCACCGGGCGCCAGCACGCGGCGCATTTCGCGCAGAACGGCCGCAGGATCGCGCACCGAGCACAGGGTGAAGGTGGTGAGCACCGTATCGAAGCTGCCATCTGCAAAGGGCAGGCTTTCGGCAAAACCGGCGCGGAAATCGGCATCGAAGCCGCGCGCCTTCGCCTTGCCGCGCGCGGTGTCGAGCAGTTGCGGCGAAGGATCGACCCCGGCGAGCGCCGTGACCCGGGCGCGGTCATAATGATCGAGGTTGATGCCGCCGCCGCAGCCGAGTTCCAGCACCCGGCCCTGGGCGCGCGGCACGATGCGGCTGCGCGCCTTGGCGATGGCGGGCTGGCCGCAGCAGAAGGTGATGAGGCGCGGCATCATGTGCCTGTCCCAGAAACCGGGCTGGTCGGCGGCCTTCACCGGATTGTCGTTGTTAGTCAATGCGCTCTCCCCCGCCCCGGCAAAGCCAGGAACGGGGGCGAGTGTCTAGCATGGCTGGCGACCATGCAACCGCTTTTGCGCCTCGCGCGCGCCGGCGGATCAGCCGCAGGTGATCGTGCCCGAACCCATCGAGCTGCTCTTGCATTTGGCCTTGCCCTTGATGGTGACATCGCCCGAGCCCATCAGCGCCGCATCGACCGAGCCATCCGAAGCCATGGTCACATCGCCCGATCCGGCGATCGAGATATCGACAGTCGGGCTGGAAAAGCGTTCGCCGAGCACGCTGCCCGATCCGGCGATCGAGATGTCGGTATTGTCGGCACTGCCCGCGAGCTTGAGCGAGCCGCTGCCGGCGACTGCGCCGTCGAGCTTCTTGGCGGTCAGCTGTGCGATATCGGCCGTGCCCGATCCGGCGACGCTCAGCTCGATCTCGTCGCCTTCCATCCGGTCGACCTTTGCCGAGCCCGAGCCGGCCAGCACCAGCGCGCGAAGCGCAGGCGCGCTGATCTTGATATCGGCCTCGCCCGAATCGCTGAAGCTGAAGGCCGATTTCTTGCGGCGGATGCGCAGTTCGCCGTCGCGAACGCGAAATTGCAGCTTTTCCAGAGCCTTGTCGTCGCCCGAAGCGCTGACCGCATGCTCGCCCTGGGTGGTGAAGGTGATATTGTCCGGCCCGGCCAGCGTGATCCGGTCGAAAGGTTCGCCCGACCATTTGGACGACCAGCCTTCATCCGAACCGCCCGATTCGTCCTCGATCAGCACCTCGGCACCGTCAACCATATTGCAGCCTGCGACCGCGACAGCGGCGGCAGCCGCAACCAGAGCGTGTTTCCAAGTGACGGCCATGACGATACTCCTTGCGTGTGTTGCTGTATTAATACAGGGAGAGTAGCGAAAACGCAAGCTGAAGCTGACAAGACGCTCGACGGTTCGTCGCCAAGTGTCTAGAACCATTGGCGGGGGGCGGCGCAGCATCTTTGGGGAAAGGCGCGTACCATCAGCAAGATCGGGATGCAGGAGCTCGCGGAGCTCGCTGGAGTGTCGGTGTCCACGGTGTCGCGGGCGCTGGCAGGAAAGACGATCATCAACGCCAAGACGCGCGAACGCGTGGTCGAACTGGCGCGCCTGCACGGCTTCAAGCCGAATCAGGTCGCCCAGAATCTCCGCCTGCGTCGCGCGCAGGCGATCGGCGTGGTCATGCCGATGGGCCATGAGGTCGATCAGCACCCGTCCGATCCGTTCTTCATGACCATGCTCGGCTATCTCGCCGATGCGCTGACCGAGCGCAATTTCGACCTGCTGCTCTCGCGCGTCATTCCGTCTGGCGATCACTGGCTGGACGATCTGCTTGATTCGGGGCGAGTCGATGGCGCGATCGTCATCGGCCAGTCGGACCAGATGAAGGTGCTCGAGGCGGCCGCCGAGCGGCACCGCGCGCTGATGGTCTGGGGCGCGCGGATCGAGGGCCAGCGCCATGTCACCGTGGGGTCGGACAATGTCCGCGGCGGATATATCGCCGGGCGGCACCTCATCGAGCGCGGCAAGCGCAAGCTGCTGTTCCTGGGCAATCCGAGCCCGCCCGAATTCGGCCAGCGCCAGCAGGGCTTTTTGCAGGCCTGTGCCGAGGCAGGGCTGTCGCACAGCGCGCATACGCTGCCGATCCATCTCACGTCCGAGGCTGCCTATAGCGCGGCGAGCGCGTTTCTTGACGAAAATCCCGGCATCGACGGCATCTTCGCATCCTCGGATGTGGTGGCGATGAGCGCGCTGAGGGCGCTGTCCGAACATGGCCTGTCGGTGCCCGGCGATGTTGCTGTCGTCGGCTATGACGACATCATGCTGGCGGCGCACACCAATCCGCCGCTGACGACGATCCGCCAGGACCTGCAGGCCGGCGCGCGGATGCTGGTCGACATGGTGTTCCGCCAGATCGATGGCGAAATCTGCGAACCGGTGCAGCTGGAGCCCGAACTGATCGTCCGCGCGACGAGCTAAATCGGGCGGGTCATCGGCGCCGGTGCGCGGCGTCAGATGCTCGCGATGCGCTTGACCACGCCATCGTGGTCATTGTCGTCGCCATCGGCGGCGTTCAGATCGGCCAGATCGATCCAGCACAGGTCGTGGTGCGTCAGCACGCGGCCATCATGCGCGCGGAGCGAGATCGGCTGGATCGGACGGCGATCGCGCTCGTCGACCAGCACCGGGTTGGACGGCACGCCGCTTTCCCATTTCTCGCCCCATTGGCGCAGCGCGATCATCGTCGGCAACAGGTCGAGACCCTTGTCGGTGAGACGATATTCGATCTTGCGCCGATCATCGACACAGGGCGCGCGCTTGAGGATGCCACTTTCGACCAGCCGGGTCAGGCGGTTGGACAGGATGTTACGGGCAATGCCGAGTTCTTCCAGAAATTCCTCGAAATGGTGCAGCCCGTTGAACGAGGCGCGCAGGATCATGAACGACCAGCGCTCACCCATCGTCTCGAGCGCCTGAGGCAGGCTGCAACAGGCTGCAATCTCGGCGAGCGGTTCGCGCAGTTTGTTGGGGTTGCCGTGGGTCATGATCATCAAATCCAGTTTCAAACCGCCATCTTATCGAAAAATGCGGCCTTGCCAATGAAAATTCAGTTTCTAGTTGCAACTCGAAACCTATTCGTATAGGTAGTGATTCGCAACTGAAATTGCACCCCCCGATTTCCTCCCCGGGAAAACCGTTAGAAAGGACACGCCATGCCCCGCTTCACCAAGACCCTGACCCAGATCGCTTTTGTCGCCGCCGCCTCGCTGACCAGCATGGTGATGATGCAGGCGAGTACCGCCAGCGCCCAGGCCCCGGGCAGCAGCTATTTCACTGCGGAACTCGCCGCACCCGTCGAAAAGACCACCAAGATCATCCAGGGCGTCGTGTGGCAGTGCGAAGGCACCGTCTGCACCGGATCGAAAGCGACCTCGCGCCCGATCAACGCCTGCACGCGTCTGTCCCGCAAGATGGGCGATGTCACCGCCTTTACAACCCGCAACGAGGCGATGGCCGGCGAAGAGCTCGCCTCCTGCAACGCCAAGGGCTGATTGATCGAACCGCTTCCGGTCGGGTGACCAGGACCTGCGATACTCCCACATCGTATGCCCCTGCCGCCCGGCAAACCTGCCGCGCCTGTGCGAGAACCCCCTTGATGCCCTGGTCCCTTGCCCCGAGCGACCCCGACCATGGCCCCTCGCACAGGCGCGTTTTTCTGTTGCAATTACTTGCAAAGCACCGACATTCAGCAGGTGCTTAGACAATATGAACTGGTAGAGCGGGTCAAGGAATACGACCCCGATGCGGACGAGGCGCTGATCAACCGCGCCTATGTGTTTTCCGTGCAGAAGCACGGCAGCCAGAAGCGCGCCAGCGGCGACCCCTATTTCAGCCATCCGATCGAGGTGGCAGGTCTGATGACCGACCTGAAGATGGACGTCGAGACCATCATCACCGCATTGCTGCACGATACGGTCGAGGACACGCTGACCACGATCGAGGAGGTCGAGCGGCTGTTCGGCCCCAAGGTGGCCGAGATGGTCGATGGCGTGACCAAGCTTTCCAAGATCGAGGCGCAGACCGAAAACGAGCGCGCGGCGGAGAACCTGCGCAAGTTCCTGCTCGCCATGTCGAACGACCTGCGCGTGCTGCTGGTCAAGCTGGCCGACCGGCTGCACAACATGCGCACCTTGAAGTTCATCTCCAGCGCCGACAAGCGCAAGCGCATCGCGCGCGAGACGATGGACATCTTCGCGCCGCTCGCCGAGCGCGTCGGCATGTACGAATATATGCGCGAGATGCAGATGCTCGCCTTTCGCGAGCTCGAGCCCGAGGCCTATGACACGATCTGCGGGCGGCTCGACCAGATCAAGGCGAGCGGCGAGAACCAGGTCGAAACCATCGCCGAATCGCTCAAAGCGGAACTCGCCGCGCATGGCCTGACCGCCGAGATCAGCGGGCGCGAAAAGCACCCCTATTCGATCTGGCGCAAGATGGCCGAGCGGCACGTGTCGTTCGAGCAGATGACCGACATCATCGCCTTTCGCGTCATCGTCGACAGCATCGATGATTGCTATGCCGCCTTGGGTCATATCCACCGCAAGTGGAAGATGATCCCCGGCCGGTTCAAGGACTATATCTCGACGCCGAAGCGCAACGGCTATCGCTCGCTGCACACCGCGATCATTCACGGCCAGTCGATGCGCGTCGAGATCCAGATCCGCACGCACGAGATGCACCGGCAGAGCGAATTCGGTCTTGCCGCGCACTGGGCGTACAAGCAGGGCGGCACCCGGCCGGACGGCCAGGCGGGATGGATTCGCGACCTGATCGAGATTCTCGACACGGCGCAGGATGCCGACGAGCTGCTCGAGCATACCCGCATGGCGATGTATCAGGACCGCATCTTCGCTTTCACCCCCAAGGGCGCGCTGCACCAGATGCCCAAAGGCGCGACCGCGATCGACTTTGCCTATGCGGTGCACACCAATCTCGGCAACAAGGCGGTCGGCGTGCTCATCAACGGACGCAACCTGCCGCTGCGCACCCCGCTCGCCAATGGCGATATCGTCGAGATCCTGAAGTCCGAAGGGCAGGAACCACAGACCAGCTGGCTCGGCTTCGTCACCACCGGCAAGGCACGCGCCGCGATCCGCCGCTATGTCCGCGACAAGGAGCGCGACGAGACCATCGCCATGGGCCGGGTGATCTATGACGAGATCGCCGGGCGCCTACCGGTCAAGATCGGCAAGAAGGCGCTCAAACAGGCGCTTGAACGGCTCGGCATGGAGGACGAGAACGATCTGATGCTCGCCATCGGCAAGAACCAGATCAAGGATGTCGCGCTGATGGACGCGCTGGTCCCCGGCAGCAGCAGCGAGCAGACGGCCCTGCGCGAATTCCCGCGCCAGGACCGGGCGATCTCGATCCAGGGGCTGACCCCGGGCGTCGCCTTCCAGCTTGCCGAATGCTGCCACCCGGTGCCGGGCGACCGCATCGTCGGCTTGCGCCGCCAGGGTCAGCATATCGAGGTGCACACCATCGATTGCCTCAATCTGGTCAGCGGCGTGGATGCCGACTGGATCGACCTGTCATGGGGCGGCGATTCGGACGGCGCGACCGCACGCATCCGCGCGATCCTGTACAACCGCCCCGGTACGCTCGCCGACATGGCGGGCATTTTCAGCCATCACAAGGCGAACATCGTCAACCTCAAGCTGACCAACCGCGACCAGCCGTTCCATACTTACGAATCGGACCTGGAAGTGCACGATGTCGGCCATCTGATGCAGATCATCATGGCGCTGCGCGCTTCGGAATCGGTGGCGCGGGCAGAGCGTATCTGACCCGCGAGCCCCTCAGGCGAGGCTGACGAAGCTGTCGATCACCCGCTTGCGCCCCGAATTCTCGAAGTCGATCTCCAGCTTGTTGCCTTCCTTCTCGGCGACGAGCCCGTAACCGAATTTCTGGTGGAACACGCGGGTGCCGATCTCGACATCGCTGCGCCCTGCGTTTCCTAAGCTGATCGCGCTCGACCGGGCCTCGGCGACGCGCTGCGGCGTCGCGTTAAACCCTCCGGGCACCTGCGCCGCGCGCTGCCAGCCGGGGCCGCGCCGCGCCGCGCGCTCGGGATCGCGCGCCAGATGCGCGAACGGATCGTCGCGCTCGGAAAGGCCAGCGCGCCATAGCGACGCGCCGCCGGTCATCGAGCTTTCCTCCTCGACATGCTCGGGCGGCAGCTCGCCGATGAAGCGCGAGGGGATAGAGCTGGTCCACTGGCCATAGATGCGCCGGTTCGCCGCGTGCACGATCGTGCAGCTCGCCCGTGCGCGCGTGATCGCGACATAGGCAAGGCGGCGCTCCTCCTCGAGGCTGGCCATCCCGCCTTCGTCGAGCGCGCGCTGCGAAGGGAAGACGCCCTCCTCCCATCCGGCGAGAAACACATGCTCGAACTCCAGGCCCTTGGCGCCGTGGATGGTCATCATCGTGACCTTGGCCTCTTCCGCCGAAGCCTCGTTGTCCATCACCAGGCTGACATGCTCGAGAAAGTCGCCGAGGCTTTCATACTCCTCCATCGCCCGCGCGAGTTCGGACAGGTTTTCGAGCCGTCCCGACGCCTCGACCGAGCGTTCGGCCTGCAAGACCTGGGTATAGCCCGATTCGTCCAGAATCTGCCGCGCCAGATCCGCAGGGTTCATGGTCGAGAGCAGGTCGCGCCAGCGCGCGATGCCGCGCATCAACGCAGTCAATGCGGTACGCGCCCGCGCCGGCAGTTCGTCGGTGTCGAGGATCTGGAAAGCGGCGGCGCTGAGCGGCAGCCCGGTCGCGCGCGCCAGCCGGTGCACCTTTTCGAGCGCCTTGTCGCCCAGGCCGCGCTTGGGCGTGTTGAAGATCCGCTCGAACGCCAGATCGTCCGCCGGCTGGTTGACGACGCGCAAGTACGCGAGTGCATCGCGGATTTCGGCGCGCTCGTAGAAGCGAAAACCCCCGATGATGCGATAGGGCATGCCGATGGCGATGAACCGGTCCTCGAACTCGCGCGTCTGGAACTGGGCGCGCACCAGGATCGCGGTCCGGTCCAGGCTGATCCCGCGCCGCGACAGGCTTTCCAGCTCCTCGCCGACCCGCCGCGCCTCTTCCGGGCCATCCCAGACGCCAAGCACGCGCACCTTCTCGCCCGCATCGACCTCGGTCCACAGCGTCTTGCCGAGCCGATCGCTGTTCGACGCGATCAGCCCCGATGCCGCGCCCAGGATGTGCGGGGTGGAGCGGTAGTTCTGCTCCAGCCTTATGATCCGCGCGCCGGGAAAATCCTTTTCGAAGCGCAGGATATTGGCGACCTCCGCCCCGCGCCACGAATAGATCGACTGGTCGTCATCGCCGACGCAGCAGATATTCTTGCGCGCCTGGGCGAGCAGCCGCAGCCAGAGATACTGGCTCGAATTGGTGTCCTGATATTCGTCGACCAGGATATATTTGAACTTCTGCTGATATTGCTCGAGCACCGCGCGGTCGGTGCGCAGCAGCGTCAGCATGTGCAGCAGCAGATCGCCGAAATCGCAGGCGTTGAGCGCCTTCAGCCGGTCCTGATAGGCGGTGTAGAGCTCCTGTCCGCGCCCATTGGCGTAGAGCTCGCTTTCCGCCGCGTCGAGTTCGTGCGGGTTCAGCCCCTTGTTCTTCCACCGGTCGATGCACCCGGCGAGCTGGCGCGCGGGCCAGCGCTTGTCGTCGATATCCGCCGCCTGGATCAATTGCTTGAGCAGGCGCAGCTGGTCGTCGGTATCAATGATGGTGAAATTGCTCTGCAGACCGACCAGCTCGGCGTGGCGGCGCAGCATCTTCGCGCCGATCGAATGGAAGGTGCCGAGCCAGGGCATGCCCTCGACCGCCTCGCCAATGATCTTGCCGACGCGCTCGCGCATCTCACGCGCGGCCTTGTTGGTAAAGGTGACCGCGAGAATCTCTGATGGCCAGGCGCGCCGCGTCGCGATCAGATGCGCAAGGCGCGCGGTCAAAGCGGCGGTCTTGCCCGTCCCTGCCCCCGCCAGCACCAGCACTGGGCCGTCGGACGACAGCACCGCCTCGCGCTGCGGCGTGTTCAGCCCCTGCAGATAGGCGGGGTCATTGGCCGAGGGCGGCGGGAATTCGGATGCGGGGGCGAGATCGTTCACCGTCGAACGTTTAGGGAACGTGGGGCGCCGGGGCAAGGGGGAGGTGCGGAAGATGCGGTGGGCGGCAGGCTTGGCGCGACATGGAAAAATCCTCCCCCAGCTCGCTGGGGGAGGGGGACCGCCCGCGCAGCGGGTGGTGGAGGGGCAGCGGGTGCGCGTTTCGGATCCGCCATCGTGCCATCCCGCTTCCCCTCCACCACTGACCTGCGGTCAGCGGTCCCCCTCCCCGAGACAAGCTCGGGGAGGATTTTGGAAGGACGCTCGCCCCACCTTCGGCAAACCTCAATCCAGCACGAACCGCTCCAGAATCTCGACATCGCCCGGCAGCGCCAGCCCGATCTTCGCGCGCGCAAACGCCTCTTGCGACATTGCCTGCGCTGCCGCGCCGAAATGTACCGGATCATGCGCGGCGAGCGAGCGCAGTGCCTTTTGCAGCCGGATCTGTACCTCGAGCTGCCCTGCGCCATCGCGCGCGATCCAGCGGAACGCATCGCACACCAGATCTTCGACGGCGATCGGTGGCACATGCAGTCGCGGGCAGGTGACCCGCGCCGGGATGGCGCGCGCCGCCGTGCTCCATCCCGCCAGAATGCGCAGCGAGGTGCCCAGCACGTCGATCGCGGTGCCCGGATCGTTGACCCCCGGAGACAGCGCCTTGGACGCAGTTTCAGACAGCACGATCAGGCCAAAGCGCGGGTCCGCTTCGAAGGTGCGGTCGCCATCGATCACGAAGGCGCGGCGGACATCGCGCGCGCTCTGCTCATCCAGCGCGCGCGATGTCTTGAGCAGGATCGTGTGCGAATCGACATAGGTGCCGGGACGCACCGCCAGCCAGACGTCGAGGTCCTGCTCGGCGCACAGGGTGGCAAAAAGCTGATCGTCGATCGCCTGCACGAAGCCGAAGCGCTCGGCATAGAGCGGTATACCGCTATCGGGCATCGCGACCAGTTCGACCCCGCCCAGCAGCGGTCGTTCGGCGAGGTCGGCAAAGGCCTTTTCGGCAGCGTCTTCGAGCAGATCGATGACCTCGGACACATCGCCCAGATTGCTCAGCCGTGCGATCCAGCGGATCAGCGCATAGATGACCGACAGGATGACGAGGCAGGTGGTCAGGAACAGGACCACCCGGGCAGGCTGACCGAAATAGCTGGTCGACAGCCCGACCGTGCCGACGATCGCGTAGATGAACCCGCCGATGAACACCGAGATCGCGTTCTGCGCGGTGCGGTCCTGCATCAGCAGCGGGCGGGCGCGCGGGGTCGCCGCCGATGCCGCGGCCTGGAGCGAGGACACCATGATGCCCAGCGAGAAGATCGCGACCGCCAGCAGCGTGTTGGCAAGGACGCCGAGCAGATCGTCGACCCCATCGAGCCCGATCAGCTTGTGGAATTCGTTCGGCAGCAGCACGCCCAGCGCCGGGGCAAGCAGCAGCGCCAGCACCGCCAGCACCGCATAGGCCGCCGGCGTGAACCACAAGGAGCGATAGATCCGCCACGCGAGCAGCCGGGCGTAGGACAGGCTCATGTGCCGGTCGCCATGGAGGCGATCGGGGCGCGCCGATCAGCCAAGCCGCGCGAGCGCCGCCGCCAGCCGCTCGGCCTCGGCGGATTTCTCCGCATGGTCGGCGCGCGCCTTTTCCACCGCTTCGGGCTTGGCCTTTTCGACGAAGGCCGGATTGGACAGGCGGCCTTCGAGCGACTTCGCTTCCTTGCTCACCGCTTCCAGCGCCTTGGTCAGGCGTGCCTTTTCGGCGGCGATGTCGATAATGCCTTCAAGCGGCAGCACGAAGGTTGCCTCGTTGACCACGATCTGCAGGTTAGCCCCTTGGGGTGCAGCCTCATCCAGCGGCGCGAAATCGATCCGCGCCAGACGCTGTGCACCGGTCGAGAAGCCGTTGACCCAGGCCATGGTCTGCTCGTTGGCGTCCTGCACGAACGCCTTCAATCGCGTACCCGGCGCGATACCGAGTTCGTTCTTGGCCGAACGGATGCTGCCGACCAGATCGATGCGCCATTCGGTCTCCGCCTTGGCTGCAGCATCCACCTCGGCCTGCGGCGCGGGCCATTGCGCGACGATCAGGTCGTTCGACCGGGGGTGGGCGGGTCCAGACAAGGCGTGCCACAGCTCTTCGGTGATAAAGGGCATGAACGGGTGCAGCATCACCAGGATCTGGTCGAGCACCCAGCCCGCGACCGCGCGGGTTTCTGCCGCCTCAGCCGCATCGCCCTCAGCGGAAAGCACCGGCTTGATCAGCTCCAGATACCAGTCGCAGAACTGGTCCCAGACGAAATGGTAGATCGCGTTCGCCGCGGCATCGAAGCGCAGGTCGGCGAGGGCCTTGTCCAATGCTGCGACCGTTTCCACCACCTCGCCGATGATCCAGCGGTTGACCGCGAGCGTGGCCGCCGGTGCCGAAACGGAAGAACTCGCCCCGATGCCGTTCGCCTGGCAGAAGCGCGCCGCGTTCCACAGCTTGGTCGCGAAATTGCGATAGCCCTCGACGCGGCGCTCATCCATCTTGATGTCGCGGCCCTGGCTTTCCATCGCCGCCATGAAGAAGCGCAGCGCGTCCGCGCCATAGCTGTCGATCAGGCCGAGCGGATCGACGGTATTGCCCTTGGACTTGGACATTTTAGCGCCATCGGCGGCGCGGACCAGGCCGTGCAGATACAGCCGCTTCCACGGTGCGGCGCCCATGAAATGCGTCCCCATCATCGCCATGCGCGCATCCCAGAAGAACAGGATGTCGAAGCCCGAGATCAGCAGATCGTTGGGATAGTGCTTGGCGAGCAGGCTCCCCTCCCTGCCCAGGGAGGGGTTGGGGGTGGGTCGGGCGTCAGGCGCATCCTCCCCGTTTGTCCCGAGCGCAGTCGAGGGACCTTGCGCCACCGTCTCTCCACGTCCCTCGACTTCGCTCGGGACAAACGGAGGTGGGGCGGCATCGGGCCAGCCCAGGGTCGCGAACGGCCAGAGCGCGGAGGAGAACCAGGTGTCGAGGACGTCAGCATCTCGCCAAATAGGGACAGCCTCCTCTCCATCGTCGATCTCGTAAAGCGCAAGATTGATACCCTCAATCTTGTCTTCACAGACAATCACCGCAATTTCTCGTCCAAGCTTGTCGCGATAGTACTTTTTGGCTGCCTCGATAGCCTCTGCTTCGGAGTCACAAACAAAGGCAGCATCGTCCATCGATACCGAATTTGCAGTCGCGAATTCTGTCGAAATTGAATAAGAAAGGTCAGGCCAATTGCTGGTCAGTTTCTCTTCTTGGGAGAAGGCTCTCGGCCCATACCAGGCCGGAATGCGATGCCCCCACCACAATTGGCGGCTCACGCACCAGGGCTGGATGTTGTCCATCCAGTGGAAATAGGTCTTCTCCCAGCTCTTGGGCACGATCTCGATAACGCCGGTCTTCACCGCCTCGATCGCCGGCTGGGCGAGGGTCTTGGCATCGACATACCACTGATCCGTCAGCCAGGGTTCGATCACCACGCCGCCGCGATCGCCATAAGGCGTCTGGATGGTGCGCGGTTCGGCGTCGTGCTCGGTGGCTTCGCCGTCCTTGGCGGTGACGACATGCGGCACCAGGCGGCCCAGCGCCTTCATCCGCTCGACGACGAGCTTGCGCGCATCGAACCGGTCCACGCCGATGAATTCCGCCGGGATCAGGCCATCGGCGGTCTGCACCACCCGCGCCTCGGCATCGAACATGTTGAGCATCTCGCTCGCCGCGATGCCTGCGCGCCGACCGACCTCGAAATCGTTGAAATCATGCCCAGGCGTGATCTTCACCGCGCCCGAGCCCAGCTCGGGATCGGCATGGTCGTCGGCGACGATCGGGATGCGCCGTCCGGTGATCGGCAGTTCGACATACTTGCCGATGACGCTGGCATAGCGCGGGTCCGTGCCGTTCACAGCGACCGCCATATCCGCCAGCATCGTCTCGGGCCGCGTCGTCGCGACGACGATATGGTCGCGGCCATCATCGAGGGTCACGCCATCGGCGAGCGGATAGCGGAAATGCCAGAAATGACCCTGCACCTCGCGCGTCTCGACCTCGAGATCGCTGATCGCGGTCTTGAGCTTGGGGTCCCAGTTGACCAGGCGCTTGTCGCGGTAGATCAGCCCCTGATTGTACAGGTCGACGAACACCTTGAGCACCGCCTTGCTGAAATGCGGGTCCATGGTGAACTGCTCGCGCGACCAGTCCATCGAACAGCCCAGACGGCGCAGCTGGCGGGTGATCGCGCCGCCGCTCTCCTCCTTCCACTGCCAGACCTTGCTGACGAAATCCTCGCGCGAATAGTTGGTGCGCTTGTCCTGCGCCGCTTCGAGCTGACGCTCGACCACCATCTGCGTCGCGATGCCCGCATGGTCGGTGCCGACCACCCACAGCGCATCCTTGCCGCGCAGCCGCTCGTAGCGGATCATGATGTCCTGCAGCGTGTTGTCGAGCGCATGGCCGATATGCAGCGAGCCGGTGACGTTCGGCGGCGGGTTGACGATGGTATACGGCTCGGCACCGGGCCGCTCAGGGCGAAACGCGTTCGTCGCCTCCCAATGCGGATACCATTTCGCCTCGATCGCGGCGGGGTCGAAGGTCTTGGGCAATTCGGTCTTGTCGGTCATGGGTCCAGCCTTTGCCAAGCCTGCCCATTCATCGCAAGGTTGGTGTAAGGGTCAGGGCAGCGGATTCAGCAAGTTCTGCATCATTTCTGGCGGAACGGACGAACTGAGCGAGATCTTGTTGCCCTGTTTGCGACCGATCAGCTTCGGCTCCGCACTGCCATTGTCGAAAATCCAGGCCTCATCCGCACGATCGAAAAACCATCCGAGTTGGCGCAGCGATTTGGAGCGACGTTCGAGTACCTTGTCTTTGGGCACGTCATGTCCGCCCTTGGCCACCCGTAGCCGTATCCGCTCCAGCTGCTGTTGCGGATCGGCGATGAACACATAGATCAGGCGGACTTCAAAGCCGCGCGCTGTGGCATGTTCGACAAGCCTCCGATACTTTCCAGTGGAAAGAACGGTTTCGACGCCGATCGTCTGGTGGGCATCGATAGAGGCTTCCAGCCATTTCTCGATCCGCACGACCGACGCGAGATTGGCATCCTGCCTGGAGAGGTGCTCGACATCCATGATCTTGCTGGTCAGCAGATCGGGATTGATGATCCAGACGGTTCCGCCGAACTCGTCGACATCGCTGCGATCATAAGCAGTACTTTTCCCGCAGCCATTCGGTCCCGCCACGATCCAGAATCTTGGTTGGGGCAGGCTGCGGGTCGAGATCGTCAATCGTCGGAGTCCAGTTGCCGATTTTCTGCCCTTGCACGCCGCACATTGGCTGCAAACGCGGACTGAAACTCTGACCCGAAGCTGGGGCTGTCCGCCGAAACCACACGCACGCGGAAGGATTTGCCATCCTTCCGAACCGTCCTGTACCGCGGTTTGGATACTGCTTTGACAGTCAGCGGTCCGTCAACAATCTCTACAGCCATAAAGCCTCCAGACCCCGAATATAGCAATCATGGCCGTACGGACCAATGCTATTTCACCTCGCGCCCCTTCAGGTGCTTCGCCAGCCAGTCGAAGACGTTGCGGTGCCATTGCACGCTGTTCTGCGCCTTCAGCACCCAGTGGTTCTCATCGGGGAAGATCAGCAGCTTGGATTCGATCCCCTGCCGCTGCAGCGCGGTGAACGCGGCGAGCGATTGCGAATAGGGGATGCGGAAATCCTTTTCGCCGTGGATGACCAGCGTCGGCGTCTTCCACTTGGTCACGTGGTTGACCGGGTTCCACTTTTCCGCGTCCTGCCGCTGCCACCACGGGCCGCCATGGTCCCATTCGTCGAACCACAGTTCCTCGGTCTCGAACGCCATGGCGCGCAGGTCGAATACGCCGGCATGCGTCACCAGGCACTTGAAGCCGTCGGGCCACTGGCCGGCGATCCAGTTCATCATGTACCCGCCATAGCTGCCGCCCAGCGCGCAGGCATTGGCCGTGTCGAGCGAGGCGTCGATGCCCGGCAAGGCCGCCATGCCGAGCTTCAGATCCTCGAGCGGCTTGCCGCCCCAGTCCTTGTTGATGCTGTCGGTGAAAGCCTGGCCGTATCCGGTCGAGCCGTGGAAATCGATCGTCACCACGGCATAGCCCTGCGACGCCATCACTGCCGGGTTCCAGC
This sequence comes from Blastomonas sp. 34TW, assembly GCF_059803595.1. Lineage (NCBI taxonomy): Bacteria > Pseudomonadati > Pseudomonadota > Alphaproteobacteria > Sphingomonadales > Blastomonadaceae > Blastomonas > Blastomonas sp. 34TW. The sequence continues at coordinate 16,254 of NZ_JAPFGW010000015.1, read as the reverse complement.
GATAGGACCAGCTGTTCGAGAAGCTGCCCTGCGGCCCGCCATGCACCAGCAGCGCGACCGGCAGCTTGCCCTTTACGCCCTGCGGCTTGAGGATCTGGCCATGGACGAGATCGCCGTTCGCGCCCTTGAACGTGAACTGTTCATACATCACCGGGTCGAGCCCGGCGAGCTTGTCCGCGTTGACATTGGTCAGGCGGCGCGTCTGGCCCTTCGCATCCATCAGCACCAGATCGTCGGGCGCGGAGACCGAGTTGATCGTGTAGATCATCCCGCCACCCGCCAGCGGCACGACATTGCCCACATTGCCGCGCTCGGTGAGCCGGGTGACCTTGCCGCTGGGCACATCGACGCGGAACACCGGATGCTCGAGCAGGTCCTGCGCGGTGACCAGCAGGCTCTTCGAATCCGCAGCCCAGGCGATCGAACCGACCGAGCGGTCCCAGCCTTCGGTAAGCTTGGTGATCTTGCCGGTCTTCATGTCGCGCAGGTGCACGACCATGCGATCGGCCTCGTAACCGGGCCGCGCCATCGCCGCCCAGGCGAGCCAGCGGCCATCGGGCGAGGCGGCGGGGAGCGAATCGGTGCCCTGGTTGGTCTCGGTCAGATTCTGTGCGGCCGTGCCATCGGCGAGCGGCTGCCAGACAATGTCGAGATTGGTCGAGCGCGGCTCGTCGCCATCGGACTTGCGAATGGCAAAGGCGATCGCGCTGCTGTCGGCGCTCCACGCGATTTCCTCGCCGCCGCCAAACGGCTTGCTCGGCGCATCGCCTTCGATTCCACCGCTCACCGGGCGCGCGGGACCGGCGACCTTGCCATCGGTCGCCAGCGCATAGGCATAGATGCGCGAATAGGTGCCGGGCTCGCGCCAGGTATCCCAGTGCCGCACGAACAGCCGGTCATATTCACGCCCCGTGCCCTGTGGCTTGGCCCTGGCATCGCACGCATCGACCGAGCATCCCTCGGCCACGTCCGCCCAGACCGCGAGGCTGTTGCCATCGGGCGAGAGGCTGAAGCCGCTCAGGTCGACCGCCGATTGCGTCACCTGCACCGGCTCGCCACCCGGCAGCGCGACGCGCCAGACTTGGGCAGTCCCGGAGCGGTTCGACAGGAAGAACAGATGCTTGCCATCGCGCGCGAACACCGGCGCGCTTTCGTTATGGCCGGGAGAATCGGCGACCGCGATCGGCTGGGCCTTGCTGTCCGCGAGGTCGAGCACGAACAGCCCGGTGCTGCGCTTGTTCGCGGGGAGATCGGTCGTGGTCAGCTGATACGCCACCCATTTGCCGTCGGGCGAGGCAGCAGGCGCGCCAAGCCGGTTGAAGGTCGCAAGGTCCGTTTCCGTCATCGGCCGGGCGGCGGCAGGGCTGGCGAGGAGAACGGGCGAAAGCGCGCTGGCAACCAGCGCGACGAGGAGCATCTTCTTCATGGTTGCAGGCGTTACCATCGGGCACGCCGGGTGCAAAGGGGAAGCTCAGCCCTTGCGGCCGGTGATCCGCCCGATTTCCTTCGCCACCATCGCCTCGACGATCGGCGGCAGGTTCTTGTCGAGCCATTCGGCAAGCATCGGGCGCAGCATCGCGCGCACCATGCCCTCGAGCGAGGTCTCGCCCGAGCGGACGATCTGCGGGCTGACGCCCGGTTCGGTCAGCGTTGCGAGCACGGCAAGCGATTCGCGCATCGACTGCTCGCCCGCGCGGCTGATCAGCGGCGCCTCTTCGGGTTCGGCTGCCGGTTCGGGCTCGACGCTGTCGGTCAGTTCGAGAATGTCGTCGACCGGTGCCGCCTGCCGGGCGGGCGCAGGCGCAGGACGTTGCGGCGGCGCGCGGCGCGGCTTGCGGTTGTCCTCCGCGATCACCTTCTTGATCGAGGCGAGGATTTCCTCAAGGCTCGGCTCGCCGATATCGCGTGTCATTCCTGAAGCCCCTGATCCGATTCGCCCCTGCCCTAGCCTTACTGGTTGGGCGGGCCGATCAGTGCGGCATTTTGCGCAGGGCTGTCAACGGTGCGCGTCGATTGGGCGACCGGGTCCTTGTCCGAATCGAAGTCCATGATCTTGTCGCGGACGCGCTCGTAATTGATCTCGGGGTCGTAGAGCAGTCCGCCATCGAGCCCCAGATCGCGCGCCTCGGCCCGGCCCATCGCCGCGAGCAGCGTGAAGCCCGCGACATAGGCGTTGCGCCGCGCAGTCACCAGCTGCACCTGCGCGTTGAGCAGTTCGCGCTCGGCATCGAGAATGTCGAGAATGGTGCGGTTGCCGACGCTGTTTTCGGCGCGCACGCCTTCCAGTGCCAGGGTGTTCGCATCGACCGCGCGCTGCGACGATTCGATCACCTGAAGCGAGGCGTTGAAGCTCGCATAAGCCGCGCGCACCTGCGCAATCACACCGCGCTCGACGGCGATTTCCTGTTCCATCGCCTGACCGGTCACGGCCTGAGCGCGGCGGATCTGTGCGCCGGGACGGCCGCCCTGATAGACCGGGACGGTCAGCTGCACGCCGGCCGACGCGCTCGACTGCTGCTGCACGAAATTGCCCTGGATCAGCGTACTGCCCAGCGTGCCGAGGAAATTCTGGTAATTGCCCTGGCTGAACAGCCCGATGCGCGGCATGCGGGCACCGCGCGCCGATTTCACGTCGAATTCCGCCGCCTTCACCCGCTCGCGCGCCGCTTCCAGATCGGGATTGCTGTCGAGCGCGGTCGCCACCGCAGCCTCGGGCGCATCGGGCAGGTTGGGCAGCGGTGGCGGCGGTTCGAGCGCTTCCGGCGCCCGGCCGACGAGCTGGATATAGGTTTCCTTGCTGCGGATCAGGTTCGCTTCCGCCGTCTGCAGGTCGCTGCGCGCGATCGCGAGCCGCGCCTCGGACTGGGCGACATCGGTGCGGGTCAGATCGCCGATCTCGAACCGGTCGGACGAGGCCTGGAGGTTGACGTCGAGCACCTCGACATTCTGGCGCTGCAGCCCGACGATCGCCTCGTCGCGAATCACGTCCATATAGGCGGCGACCACGTTGCTGAACACGGTCGCCTCAGTACCGCGCAGATCGGCCTGACCGGCCTCGACCCGCACCTTCGACGCCTTGATCGCATTGCGCACGGTGCCGCCCGAATAGATCGGCACATCCATGCTGATCGTGCCCGCGACCGATCGCGCCGGTGCGGTGAACGCGTTGGCGGGGTTGAGGAAATTCTCCGAATATTGCGCCTGGATCTGCGAACTGGGACGCCCATCGGCCAGCGCGATCGGCACGCCTTCGTCGGTCGCGCGCTGCTGGGCGCGTGCCGCGTTAAGCGTCGGGTTCGTCTGATAAGCGGCGATCAGCGCATCACGCAGCGTATCCGCCTGAGCGGGCGCGCTGCCCAGAACCAGCGCCGCACCACAACCGGCCATCCAAAGCGAAGTCTTCATCTATCCGGTTCTCTTGTCGTCCACCGCCGGTGCCAATGGCGAGGCCCTGTGCTTCAGAAGGTATAGCTCTTTGGCCGGGCGAAGGCCGCAAGCGGTGCGATGTCGGTATCGGCAAAGGGGACCAGAGCAAAGGCACCACCCTGACGGCGACCTGCGGCCAGCCGGGTTACGCCCGCTTCATCCAGCCCGGTCAGCAATCGCCCGCCATCGGCGAGCTGCGCCACGATGGCATCGGGTACCTGCTCGACCGCGCCGTCGATGATCACGAGACTATAGGGTGCCCCTGCAGCGTGGCCCTCGACCAGCGCCGATTCGACGGTGGTGACATTGGCAAGTCCTGCGAGTCCGGTGCCGGCCTGTTCGACCAAGGCACGATCCTGTTCGACCGCAACCACGTGCGAGACGATGCCGGCGAGCAAGGCGGCCATATAGCCGGTTCCCGAGCCGATCAGCAGCACCTTGTCGTTGCCCGACAGTTCGGCGCGGGTCAGCAGCAGGCCGGTCGACAGCGCCGGATTGAGCACGCGGCCGCCGGCCAACGGCACCGCCCGGTCGATATAAGCGATGGCACGGTGGCTGGCGGGGACGAAATCCTCGCGCGGGGTCACGGCCATCGCGGCGATGACGACGGGATCGCTGACGTCGCTGGGACGCAGCTGGCTTTCGATCATGTGCCTGCGGGCAGCGGCAAAATCGGTCGGAGCAAGAGTCTGTGTATCGGTCATGTCCAAGCGCCCTAGAATATGCGGACGGCGATGCAAGCCCTAACGGAACAGCACGCTCCGCTTTGATAGCCTTCCGGTTGCAAAATGCAATCGACATCGCCGTATCCATGCTTATGGCATGGCTGTATTAGCATGGCAATACAGCAAATGCGCCACTTTGGACATATCGCGCATCCGGCTCCTCCGCACGCTTGTGTCTTGACTTTCGCCGCGATCCGGCACAATGCGCGCTCCTTCCCCACGGTGGCCCGATGGCGGAGTGGTGACGCAGAGGACTGCAAATCCTTGCACGCCGGTTCGATTCCGGCTCGGGCCTCCAATTCCTTCGCGGCAGTTCCGACCGAACGGCGAGGCTGCCCCTGGGGAAATGATGAAATCATGATGATCTGGGTCGATGCCGATGCCTGTCCGGTCAAGGACGAGGTCTATCGTGTCGCGCTGCGTCATGCCGTTCCGGTCACCATCGTCAGCAACAGCCCGATCCGGGTCCCTTTGCATCCGCTGATCGCGCGCAAGCTGGTAAGCGATCGCTTCGACGCCGCCGACGACTGGATCGCCGACCATGCCGATGCGCGCTCGATCGTCATCACCGCCGATATCTTGCTCGCCGACCGCTGCCTGAAACAGGGCGCGAGCGTCATCGCACCCACCGGCAAGCCGTTCACCACCAGCTCGATCGGAGGTGCGATCGCCACGCGCGCGATCATGGCGGACCTGCGCGCCGGCGGCGACAGCATTGGTGGCCCACCGCCGTTCGGCAAGGCTGACCGATCGCGCTTCCTGCAATCGCTCGACGAGGCGCTGGTGCGGCTGAAAAGCCAGGCCTAATCTTGCATGTCGCCGATCGGCATGCCGGGCGGAATCGGCAGCTCGGCCTTGTCGCTGGCGAGCAGCGCCTTGAGCGCATCGCGATCCTTGAGCAGCCGCGCGGTCGAGAGTGCCCAGGCGCGGTCCGCCGGATCGGCAAAGCGCTTGCCCGTCTGCGCCTCGGCCCAGTCGTGCAGCGCCTGATCGATCCGGGTCGTCGCATCGACACCCGCGTCGGCCGACATCGCCGCCTTGGCCAGCGACACGATGATCCGCGTGCCGAGCGCGCGGCGCACCGCACCGAGCCGCGTGCTAGGCTGGGGTGCATCGGTCAGCGCAAGCAGCCGCCCGGCAACCGCATCGACGCCGGGGCTGTCCGGGTTGGCGCGATGCTGCTCGCCCATGCGCGCGAGCCGCTCGGGCGCGAGCAGGGCGTTCAAGGTCTGCTGGGCTGCGACTTGCCCCGCAACCAGCGGATCGAATGCGGCGGTGCCCGCCATCGGCATGATCTCGATCTCGGTTTGGCGATCATAATCGCCCGAGAACCCGGCGGAAAGCTGCGGAACCAGCGCAGGCGGCACGTCGAGCACCGCCGGTTGCAGCGTCGCCAGCAGCGAATCGAGCGCGCGCTTCTGCTCGGCAGGCGCGACCGGCGCGCCCTGCGCCGCCGCAGCGGCACCGACCGCATATTCGGAAGTCAGCCCGCCCAATAGCTTGGCCGCCGCCTCGACCTGATAGCGGTGGACCAGCCAGATCGGCACGAACTTGCGCCGAAGGCTGGCGACCGGCTCGCCGGGGGCCAGCGCCGCCGGGCCGAAGCGCGCCACCGCAGCGGCACGCACCTGCATCATCCGGTCGAGCTCGGCCACCGGATCAGCACCGTCATCCCACAGGCTGCCCCAGGGCTGGCTCGCCGAAACGCTCCGCGCATTTTCGTCCGAGACGAAGCGCAAGCCTTCGCGTTCGGCGGCTTCCGCCTTGGCACGCGCGGCGGCATCGGGATCGCCGCTCACCGGATCGCCATAGAGCCAGTCGATCGCATGCACATCCCAGCGCCCCATGCCGACGCCATAGGCATCGCTGAGGTCTGGCGCGCCGTCCTTCAGCCCGATGCGCGGCGCGGGATAGTCCATCACCGAGGCGCGGTCCTGCGTACTGCCCGCAAAATTGTGCATCAGCCCCAGTGCATGGCCGACCTCGTGCGCGGCGAGCTGGCGGATGCGCGCCAGCGCGACCTCAGCGGGATCGTTGGGGCCACCCTTGCCCGTCCTGTCGGCGCCGACCAGCCCTTCGTAGATCAGCATGTCCTGCCGCACGCGCAGCGAGCCCAGCAGCACCGCCCCTTTGAGGATTTCGCCCGTACGCGGGTCGGTGACGGCATAGCCATAGGACCAGCCGCGCGTCGCGCGGTTGACCCAGTTGACGACATTGTAGCGGATATCGAGCGGATCGGCCCCTTCGGGCAAAATCTCGACGCGATAGGCATCGATATAGCCCGCGGCTTCGAACGCCTGTTTCCACCACGATGCGCCTTCGAGCAACGCCGTGCGGATCGGCTCGGGCGCGGCATTGTCGATATAGAAGACGATAGGCTTGCGCACCCGCGAGCGCGGCGCGGCAGGATCGAGCCGCTCAAGCCGGAAGCGGTTGGCGAGATTCTGCACGATCTGGCCGCCCAGTGGCGCGGAGAATTCGAGGATCTGCGTCGCGAAACTGCCTCCGCGCGGATCGAACTGGCGGGGTACATAGCCGGCTTCGGGCATGGCGATCAGGCTGTGGCGGACGACAAGGGTCACCTGGCGGGCGTCGGGCGCGATGTTGCGCACCTCGGGCCCCGGCGTGTCGCTGGCATAGGTCTGGCGCGCCTCGAATTCGAGATTCATCGGGAAGGCGCGCACGGCATTGGGGTCTGCGGCGCTCAAGCCATCGACCAGCCGCCAGCCTTTCTCGCCGCTGCTGTTGAGCTGCGCAGTGACGTTGCGCGTGTCGCGCGCCAGGAAGGGCGCAATATCGACCAGCAACCGGCCATCGGGGCCGTCCACGGCATCGCCCATCCAGATCAGCGAGGTGGCAAAGGCATTGGCGGCGGCGGCCTGTTCGGCCGGAGTGCCGCTGGTCGCGCGGAAACGGGGGTTTTCCAGTTCGAAAGCGATCTTCTTGCCCATCCGCCGGACGAGCAGGATCTGCGCTGGGCCGGGTGCCGCGCGGTCGAGCCCGATGGGTGCCGAGCCCAAGCCCGTGCGCAAGGCGGTTGCATAAAGCATCCGCGCCACCACGCCATCGCCCCCGGCGGCGGGCAGCGAGAGCAGGATGCGTCCGCCCTTTCTGTCGACATGCACCGGATAGAGGCCATCGAGCTTTTCGGTCCCGGCGAGCGGGCTGGCGGAGGCGGATGCGGGCGGCGCGGCCTGAGCGTGAAGCGGAACGGCCAGGGCAGCGAGCCCCAGGGCGAGTGCAAGCGAACGGTTCATCGGACCCCCAGTCTGTTCCAGCCAGACTAGGGGCCAATGATATCAACGGGCAAGCGGCTTTTGTGCACGCCCGCGCCTGCGCCGCCAGTCCCAATACAGCCCGATACCGGCCATGAAGCCAAGCAGCGCGAGCATGAAGCTGCCCACCACGGCGTTCAGCCCGACCTTGCCGATCGGGAACAGGAAGTTCCATTTGTGGATGAAGCTGAACAGATAACGCTCGGGCTTCTGCCAGTTCTCGGTGCGGTCGGCGAGCACGCCAGTCGCGGTATCGACGAACAGCGTCGCATTGACGGGCGCGCCGTAATCGATGCGCCAGACCGGCAGCCGCTTGTTGCGGAAATCATAATCCGGGCCGAACCGGGTAACGAGTTCCATCGACCTGATCGCGCTGTCGGGCGCGCCGCTGAACCGGCGGCCGAGGTCGCGCGCCAGCGCCTTGTCGCCATCGGCCCAGGGCTTGCCGGTGGCAGCATCGATATAGAGCGCAGGACCAGTGGGGCTGACGCCTTCGAACCGCGCATTGCGGATCGCAGCATCGCCCATCGGCATCTTGTGGCCCTGGTGCGCGCTGTGATCGTGCTCGCCCTTGGGCATTGCACCGCCCGGTTGCGCGAGCCCCAGGCGATAGAGCGCGCGGCCCTGCGGCCCCTCGACCAGCGACAGCGCGTTGACGTCCAGCCCATGCGCGATCTCGGCCCAGTCGCGCTCGACCGGATAGCGTGCATTGGCCACATCGACCAGCGGTGAGAGGCGCAGCTTGCTGCTCGGTTGCTCCAGCGCGGACTGCACCAGATGCACGATGCCGCTGATCGAGAACATCAGCAGCGGCAGCGCCAGCACATAGCCCATTGCGCGGTGCCAGCCCTTCGACCCCGCCAGCCTTTTGCCGCGCCGGATGGCGACCAGCAGCATGATGCCGGTCACCGCCAGCGCCGCAAGACTGCCGACCATCAGCGTGATGACGACAACGCGCAGCCAGTCGAGCCCTTCCGGTACCCATTCCCAGCTGTGCAGCGCGCGGAACACGTTCTGCAAACGGGTCTTGGCGAGGTTGTTCACCGCCGCGAGGCTGCTGGTTTCGGTATGCACATAGGCGGTCAGCCGGTCATCCCCGGCAAAGCGGATGCGCCAGACGGGCAGCAGCCGGTTGACCCAGGGATAATCGGCATCGAACGCGGTCTGCTGCACGATCTCGGCGACCGGGCGCTGCTCTTTCAGGAAATGCCGCGCGATGAACTCGGCCTGGCGCGCATCCTGGTTCGCCAGTTCCGCGCCCGTATCGAGCCGGAAATAGCGGCGCGGGGCCATCGGCGTGACGGTCACCTGCAACAGATTGCGGCCCTCGGCCACCACCACCTTGACCGCGCGCGCCTTGTCGATTCCGGCATCGGCCAGAACCTTTTCCACCGGCTCGGCGCCCGCCATGTCGATGGGCCGCATCGGCGGCATGAATTCGAGCTGCTGCGGGCCGAACAGCACCATGGCGATATGCGCCATGCCCGACAGCCCCCAGATGAACAGGCTGATGCCGCCGATCAGCGCCAGCCATTGGTGCTTGCTCATCGACCAGCGCGCGAGCCAGGGACGGTTTGCCATGATGCTGTTCTCCCTCTCTCTTGCGGCTCAGAAGCGCGCCTGGATGCCGCCATAGATCGCCCGGCCGACACCCGGGGTGTAGATCGCGGCGCGCTCGAGCGACTGGTTGGCGTTGGTGGCGACGTTCGAGATGAACACCGTGTCGAACAGGTTCTCGACCGATCCGAACAGGCGCACGCCGGGGATGACATCGACGCCTGCGGTCAGGCCGACCAGTTCATAGCCTGGTGCCCGTTCGGTGTTGGCAAAGTCCGCCCAGGGGCCATCGAACACCCAGCGCAGGTTCGCCGAGACGTACCAGCTGTCCTTCTGTTCGAACCGGGCTTCGGAAACGAAGACATGGCGCGGGACGCCGGCAAGCTGGTTGTCGCCATAGACCCGATCATTGTCGAAGCGGAAATCGTTGAACGTATAGGCCCCGCGCAGGGTGAAGGCCTGACCGCGCGCCGCCAGCGCCTCGCGCGCGACATAGACGTCGAGACCCAGTTCCAGCCCCTGGTGGATGGTCTTGTCGGCATTGTCGGTGAACGAGACGAAGCCGTTCGCGCCCGGCACGCCAAAGTCGAGAAACTCGTTCTCCACCTCGCTGCGATAGAGCGAGACGTCCCAGGCGATAAAGCTTGCCTGGCCGCGGCTGCCGATCTCGAATGTGGTCGCGCGCTGCTCCTTGAGCGGGGCGAAGGGCCGCGCACCGCCCGAGGTCAGGTCGGCAAGGCTCGGCGGCTCAAAGCTGCGGTTGATATTGCCATAGAGCTGCGCGGTGTCGGACAGCTTATAGAGCAGGCCGAAGCGCGGGCTGAACTGTTCGTACTCGCCGCGACCGGACACGTCGCCCAGCCTCGCCGCCACATCGCGCACCACGCTGACAAATTGGCCGCCAAGGATTGCAGTGAAGCGGCTGGAAAGGCCGAGATCGAGCTGACCGAAGGTCGTCAGGCTGGTCGAATCCTGGTCGGATTCGCTGACCAGACCGGCGCGTTTGCCGTTCACATTGCGGTGCCGCCGCGCGCGGTTGTCGCCATTGGCGTAATAGCCGCCCAGCGTCCACCGGCTCACCGCATCGCCGATCAGCGCGAACTCACCAAACCCGCGCAGCGAAACGCCGAACTCGTCTTCCTTCTGGTCGATAATGCCGGCAAAGCGCGTGATCGCATGGTCCAGTTTCCGCCGCGCATACCAGCCGCCGATCTCGACCGTGCTGCTGCCCAGCGTGATCGCCGTCAGGTTCGACAGGCGGAACACATCGAGATTGCGGTCCCAGTCATCGGCGACCGGACCGGGATCGAGCACCGTCACCGGGCCGCCCGGGCGGAACGGGCCGACCGTGACGGGGCGACCTGCCGCGCGCGGATTGGCCAGCGCATCGGCGAGGCGCAGCGAACCGTTCAGCTCAAAATTGTCGCTGAGCGCGGTGACATAGAAACGCGTCTCGACATTCTCACCCAGCTTGAAGCCGATATTGCCATGGCCATAAAGGCTGCGCACGTCGCTATGCTCGCGAAAGCCGTCATCGCGCAGCCCGGTCAGCCCGATATAATAATCGGTATCGCCCGAAACGCCCGAGGCGCTCAGGTTGCCGCGCAGGGTGTTGAAGCTGCCGCCCTCGATCCTTCCCGAAAAACGCGAATGGGCGGTGCGTCCGGTGGGCGAGACGATGTTGACCGCGCCGCCGAGCGAAGCCGCACCGAACTGCAGGCCGTTGGCGCCCTTGAACACCTCGAGATAGCGGATGGTGAGCGGGTCGATCTCCTGGAATTCGGTCGATCCGCTCGCACGGCTGATCGGCACGCCATCGCGCAGCACGGTGAGGCCGCGCCGCTCGAAGCCCGAATTGAGCCCCGATCCACGGATCGAGATGCGCGATTCGCGCTGCGCGCTGGTATCGGCGAAGACGCCGGGGGTGAAGATCAGCACGTCGCCGATGCTCTGCGCGAAATCCTCGGCGAACACGGTGTCCTCGACCAGCCCGACGCCGCCGGGCACCTGTTCGAGTCGCTTGCGCGCTTCCTCGACGCTGGGTGCGGTGGGGGTGCCGGTCACGCTGGCGGTAACGACGATGACGGGATCGGTGCGCTGGCCGACTCCCTGGGCCAGAGCGGGGGAAACACAGGCAAGGGCGACACCACCCAGCAGGGCGGCGCGCAGAAATAGGGGATTTGTCATGAATATTCGGTCCCTGAACGCGGGATTCACAGATGCGCAGGGCACGCCGGGCCTGCACGCGTGCTGCGCGCAGAGGGGCGGCCTGCTATGGCGTCAATGGTTCAGGAAAACAGCGGGGGCCCGGTCGCGGGAGGGGTAGCGGCATGGTGCCGCGCGCGCAGCAACTGGTGGTGCAGTGCGGGCGCAATGGCGGTGATCGCCAGCATCGGCGGCACGATCACGCCATCGGCAGGAATCGCGAGCATCGCCGTGCCGGCAAAGGCGCAAGGCGGCATCGGATTGTCCGCATCGTCGCCCTGGTCATGGTCCTGCTGGCCGGATCTGGCGGCAGCAAGCTTCTGATAATCCTGGTAGCGCGGGTCATCGACGGAAATCGTGGCCGCCTTGTTGCCCAGGCCCGAGCACAGCTCGATGGTCAGGCCTGCAGGCCCGAAATGCGGCATGAACCCGCGTGGCGCAAACGCACCGAACAGCATCGCCAGCAGCAGCACCGGCAAGGCATGTCTGGTCAATCTGCGAAAATGCCCCATCGCTGCGGCGGGTAGAGCCGATCACGGGACCAATCAACCCCCAAAAACGGGGCAGGATGCGTCAGGACGCGAACTTGCGCGCCTGGCGGCGCACGGGCGCCCGCGATCCCCCGAAGGCACTGCGCAGCCGCGCCCAGAAGGTCGGACGCGGTTCTTCGGGCAGGGTCTGGCCGGTCACCTTGAGCAGGTAGCGCGCGAGCAGCAGCGCCTGGTTGCGCGTCATCACGATATCGCGCTGTTCGATCACGTCATTCTCGAGCGCGATCCGCGACCGCGCGCATTCGATCCTCAGATCGATGCCGTTGGGCATGTCGACATGCGTCCAGCCGACCAGTGCCTTGGGCGCGCTATCCGTATATTTCCGTTCTACGGCAGATGGTTGCAGTTCGTCATTCATGGCCCCACTCCTGCTGCGATTAGCCGACATTTGTAACCTTCTGTCAAGACTATCCCAGATTTGGTGCTGTTTTGCGCAGCATGGCCTGTCTGGCGGGGAACCGGCGCGAGCGCTGAACGTAAGCACCCTGGCAGGCCCTGCCATTCCGCAAGGCCCCCTTTCCGTTACAAAACAGGAGGAATTGACATGGCCACTGCAGCCAAAACCACCACCAAGCCCGACAATGTCGATACCGGCATCGAAGCCAATGACCGCAAGGAAGTCGCCAAGGCGCTTCAGCACGGTCTGGCCGACACCTATTCGCTCTATCTCAAGACACTGGGCGTCCACTGGAACATAGTCGGCCCCGCCTTCTACAGCGTTCACAAGCTGACCGAAGAACAGTATGAGGACCTGCACGCTGCCGCCAACGTGATCGCCGAGCGCATCCGCGCGCTGGGCGAAATCGCCCCTGCCTCGTTCGGTGACTATACCAAGCTGTCGGTGGTCGATTCGAGCGAGACCCCGCGCCAGGCCGATGCGATGATCAAGGGCCTGATCACCGACAACGAAGCGATTGCCAAGCGCATGCGCGATTTCGTCGAGGTCGCAGAGGACGCCGATGACGTGTTCACCGCCGACCTGCTGACCGCCCGGATCGGCAAGCACGAGGAAAATGCCTGGATGCTGCGCGCGCTGATCAGCTGATCGCACGCCGCACCAGGCACCTTGCAAGGGCCGCGATCCCTCGGGATTGCGGCCCTTTTGCTGTGCGCTGTCAGCCAGAACAGGGACGGCAAAAAGCCCGCCCGGCACAATGCCGGACGGGCTTTGGAGGTCGCAGACCGGCAGAAATCAGCGGCGTTCGGGCACCGCAATCTTGTCGAGCTCGCTCAGCAGCGCGCCGAACTGGTCGGGCATCGGGCTGTCCGCCACGCCGTCATACACCTCGCGCAAGCTGCGACCGATGCGTGCCTGACGCATCAGCATGGGATCGAAACATGAGGTACGCATGGCACTTGCCTCCAGACGACCTAGGGAACTGGCACCGCGCACTGTCTTCACTTCCCGTCCAGCCCAAGGGCTGCTTGCAAGATCGGGGCGCAGCATCGCGCCCGGGTTGAACACGACCGCCCCGACCATGCGGCAAGCGGCTCCCGGCCACATGCCGGAGTTGAAATGGTCACGCCGCGAGCGCGGTCACGCCCTCGCTCAGCTTGTCGAGCGTGCCAAGGATATCGCTCATCGCCTCGTCTGCGGCGTTGCGTTGACGGCGCGAACCGATCGGCGAATCGCCATCCAGCATCGCAACCAGCGCGGCGCGGGCACGCGAAACGCGGCTCTTCATCGTGCCCACGGCACAATCGCAAATCTCCGCCGCTTCCTCGTAGGAGAAGCCGCCCGCACCGACCAGAATGATCGCCTCGCGCTGGTCAGCGCCAAGCTGCATCAGCGCCATGCGCACGTCCTCGAGGTGCAGCGGGGCCTGCTGGTCCGAATTGGCGGTCAGCGTGCGCTCGGCAACGCCCTCGTCATAGGGCGCGGTAAACTTGTTGCGGCGCATCTGCGAGATATAGCAGTTGCGCAGGATCACGAACGTCCAGGCGCGCATCGAGGTGTCGGGCCGGAAACGCGCACGCGCGCCCCAAGCCTTGAGCATCGTGTCCTGCACCAGATCGTCGGCCACATCCATCTTGCCACACAGGCTGTACGCGAAAGCGCGCAGGTGCGGGATGGTTGCAGCAAGCCGCTGCTTGAACGTCGCATCATCCAGCGGCACCACGGCCTCTTCGCTCCGCTCGCTGGCGGCATTCGCTTCGGTCGATTGGTCCTGAATGATCGTCATAAACTCGCCTCTCATTAGCTGCCCCCAAAGCAGCATGGATTGGTCCTCAACCAGCGATGCGGCTGTTGGTCCTCACTAACCCGACGGCCGCACCGCCGTGTCCCATCAACCCGTGGCTCGTGGGATGGTTCCAACCGAATTTTCGGCAACCGGTTGCATGTGATCGCGTAGATGGCCGGGCCATGCCCCCGAACAACCAAGAAAAGTCATTGAAGAAGAAGGATGATCCCATGAACCGCAACGCCTCTTTCCGCATCGTGCTCGCAGCAGGCCTCGTCGCATCGCTGCTTTCCGCCTGCAACACGGTCAAGGGTGCGGGCCGCGATGTCGAATCGGTCGGCCGTGCCGCCGAACGCGCAATCGACTGACGAACGCCTGCCACAAAAAGAAAAAGGCCCGGAGCGATCCGGGCCTTTTTTGTGCATTCATGCTGCGCGCAAGCAGTTACGCTCGACCACGCACAAGATGCATCACCAGGCTGGCGACGAGGAACAGCAGGAAGAGGAAGAAAAGGATCTTGGCAATACCTGCCGAAGCGCCGGCGATACCGCCGAAACCCAGCACGCCGGCCACGATCGCCACGATCAGAAAGATAAGGGCATAATGCAACATGGTTCATCTCCGGTTGGGATGAACCGTTTACGATGCGCGCTCGATTCAGGTTCCCTGAGCGCCGCGATTTTCTGGAATGCTCAGCCGCGCATCGCGCTGCCCATCGGCTCGCTGGTCACCGGATATCCCATATTCTCCGGGATGCACAGGAACGGCCTGCCGTCGCGCTCCTCGATGAACGGCATGATCATCCGCACCGGAAACCGCGCCACATGATCGACCGCATCGGCATGGCAGCCGAACTGTGCCAGTCGCTCCATGTTGCGCCGCGTCGGAAAGATCAGCTTGACCTTGCCCTCGTCCGCCATGGCCAGCGCGTCAGCGGCCGTGGCCCAGAACAGATGGTGGTTCTCGGTCGCATCGACCTCGACAATATGGTCGTGCTCGTCGCAGCGTGCGAGATAGAAGCGCGTATCGAACACCCGGCGCTCGTTGAAGGGCGGGCGCCAGCGCGCAAATGGCGTCAGCGCGGACAGGTCGAGCGTCCAGCCGGCATCGCGGCAAAGCTCGGAGAACGCGGTACCCTCGTGCAACGCGGCGCGCGCCTGCGCCAGGGCCTCGCGTTCGGGCGGGGCGGCAAAACCGATTCCGAGCCCGGTTTCCTCGACCGTCTCGCGGATCGCGGCAATGCGCGCGGCCGCTTCGTGCGGGTCGAGCCCGTGATCCAGGCCGGAGGCGATCACATGATCGTCGGCATCGACGCGGCCACCGGGAAACACCACGGCGCCGCCCGCGAACACCATCTGCGACGACCGCTCGACCATGAGCAGTTCGGGCGCGCCGCCATCGGGGCAGTCGCGAAAGACGATGATGGTCGCGGCAGGGGTTGCAGTGACCAGCGGTTCGCCGGTGCGCGGGTCATGGGTCTGGATATGCGGATCGGTTTGCTGCGGTTCGCTGTCGGCCATGCTGCATGTCATTGCCTATAGCGCGCAGCCTGCCAAGCGCGAAAAATGCGAGAGGCCGCTCCGGCTCAATGCCGCAGCAGTCGTTCCGCAATCCGGTCGGGCTCGATGCGGTAGAAGCGCCGCGCCGCCTCGCTGGCAAGCGGACCATAGCCCTCGGACACGCCGGCAAGATCATCGACGAGTTCGGCCTCGCGGTTGCATTCGTCGACCAGCATGTCGAGCAGCCCGATCAGCTTCTCGCGCTCGGGCGAGGGTTTCACCGGCATGCGTCCGAAAAGGCTCAAGCCCTTTTGCGCCAGAATCCCGATCATCGCTGAGTCTCCTTGCTGCCTTGTCATGATGCCTGAAATAACGGCAATGCGGCCTTCGACTTTAGGGTTTTGCTAACCATGTTTCGCGTTTTTCGGGGTGCCACTGTCTTCATGCAGCGAGCTTCATCCCATGGATGTAGAGCAGCATGATTCCGATGGTTTGCTGCATTTCGGTCCAGCCCGGCGGTGGACTGGGCATGGTCTGGCCGAAAGCCGAATTGGTGATTGCAATGGCCAGGAACTGGCTTAACCGATCCATCAGCAGCACCCGCTCGCCTGTGGTGAGGGGCGGCAGGCAGGCACTATCAGAACAGGACCACAGAACCAGCTTGTGGTCGAGCCGTTCTGCAAACAGTGCTTCGAATTCTGGCTCGATACCGTTTGCATGATCCATATCTCCCAACTGATCGATAAACGGCCAGATTAGGTCGTGTTGACAAAAGGGATTCCCAAACCCGTTTGGTTCTGATTCAAGACTGCTTTTTGAGGAGCAGTCATGGG
>NZ_JAPFGW010000014.1:0-115749 GCF_059803595.1 Blastomonas sp. 34TW | reverse complement strand
GAGTTCTCCATGTAGCGTTCTCCGTGAGGTTTGACGGAACAACGGCATAGCCGATCCGGCCTGCATAGGATCTATTATGATCTGGTCCAGCTCGAGGCGCGCTATGGCGCCGACCGCCGCTTCACCGTGCAGGAGCGCGAAGACCTGGCCGAGCGCTATGCCCGTCTGACCCAGGTGATCGCCGACGGCGCCTATGGCGACGAATATGAATCGGACATCGGCATTTCGGTCGCCGACGGGCAGGGCGAATTCAACCAGCGCGTTGATGCTCAGGTTTCCGCGCGCCGGATCACGCGAGTCGAAGGCGCGCGGCTGAAGACCGATTACGCAGCGCTGGTGCGCACCGAGGCGAGCTATCTGCGCGATGGCCGGATCACTGATCAGGAGCGCGACGATCTTTACACCCGGCTCGAAGCGCTCGATGCCCGCGTTGGCGACATGGCCTCGACCGGCGGCGGCAGCACGGTGGTGCAGACCCCGCGCGCGCGCCTCGATGCGATCGCCCGCGCGTTGCCTTCGAGCGGCCTGTCCGCGAGCGCTCAGGCGCAGCTTCGCGTCGAGCATGAGGACCTGACGCGTCTGGAAGCGGCCTATGCGCGGCTCAATGCCAGCGCCGACGACCGTGCCTATCTCGATCGCCGGCTCGGCGAGCTCGAAACGCGCGCGCGCGTCCGCCGCTGATCGTCCGTTTACATCTCTCTCCACCCTGGAGGGCATCGCCTGCGCGATGCCCTCCTTTTTGTTTTACATTTGATGATTGCCGCAGCGATCCGGACTCGATAGCCTCGCCTCACCAAAACGGCGGGAGGGGCGGTGATGGTCGACGATCCGATATGGCAGGCGCTTGCCCAGATGCGTATCGAGCCTCCGGGCGCAGCGCTGAGCTTCACCCGGCGGCTGGCGCGCGAGAACGGATGGACGCGTGCCCATGCCGAAGCGGTGATGACCGAATATCGCCGGTTCCTCTATCTCGCCGCAACCGGCACCGGCGAAGTCACCCCGTCGGATCAGGTCGACCAGGCATGGCACCTGCATCTCGCCTATACCCGGCATTACTGGGAGGAGCTGTGCGCGCGGATCATCGGACGGCCGCTGCACCACGGCCCGACCGCAGGCGGCGCGTCAGAGGGGCGCAAGTATCGCGCGCTCTATGCCGAAACGCTGCAGCGCTATCGTGATACATTCGGGCAAGAGCCGCCGCGCGACATCTGGCCACCGTCGGACATCCGCTTCGGCACGCGCTATCAATGGGTCGACCGCACCCGCCATTATCTGCTGCCGCGCAAGGCGGTGTCGATCGCGGGCATGGCGGGGGGAGCGGCGCTGCTCGCGGCGTGCACGGCGCTCGCTGCCAGCAAGGTCAGCGACGTCACCCGCACCAGCGGTTCGAGCCAGTCGTTCGATGCCTTGATAGGGATCGTCATCCTGCTGGTCGCGGCATTGGTGGTCGTATCGCTGCTGCGCTGGTCATGGAGGCTGGCGCGACGATTGATGGTGCCCAGGGCCTCTGCCAATCGTCGCAAGCGCACCGATGACAGCACGGGTGACAGCTCGATCAGTTCGTTCGACGGCTGGTCGAGCGGCGGTGGCGCGGCCGCAGCGGGCGGCGCGGCCTTTGCGGCGGGCGGCGGCGATTTCGGCGGCGGTGGGGCCGAAGCCAGCTGGGACAGCGATTCCGGCAACGACTCGGGCGGCGACAGCGGTTGCAGCAGCGGCTGCGGAGGATGCGGCGGCGGAGACTGACTCCCCGCCGCGCGCAGTGTCAAAAAGGCTCAGGCCTTCACCAGGCCGATCTCGACCAGCCGCTCGTGCAGATAATCGTCGGCCAGGATCGCATCGGGATAGCGATTGGGCCGTTCGGCGGTGATGCAGCCTTCGAGCGTGCGGATCGGGAAGTCCGATCTGAGGTGCAAAAAGAAGGGCATCGAATAGCGGCTGTAGCGCGCCCGGTCGCCTGCCGGGTTGCGCACGCGGTGCGTGGTCGAGGGCAGGACATGGTTGGTCAGCCGCTGCAGCATGTCGCCGACATTGACGACCAGCGCGCCTTCGGGTGGGCGCATGTCGATCCAGCTGCCATCCTTGGCGAGAATCTCGAGCCCGCCTTCCTCGGCCCCCAGCAGCAGCGTGATGAGGTTGATATCCTCATGCGCGCCCGCGCGGATCGCGCCTTCCTCGCCGGTGCCGACGCCCATGGGCGGATAGTGGAGCAGGCGCAGGATCGAATTGCCCTCATGCACCGCCGGTTCGAACCAGTTCGCATCGAGCCCGAGATAGACCGCGATGCGCGACAGGATGATGTTGCCCACCCGGTCGAACTCGGCAAAAAGCGGCTCGAAGGTTTCGCGGAAATGCTCGGGGCGCTCGGGCCAGACGTTCTTGGGCATGGTGTGCGCGATCGGGCTCGCCGGGTCAATCTCGCGCCCGACATGCCAGAATTCCTTCAGGTCATGCGCCTTGGCATCCTTGGCGATCTCGGTGCCGAACGGCGTATAGCCGCGCTGGCCACCAGCCTCGCTATCGTAATAGCGGCGCTTCTCCTCGGTGGGCAGGGCGAAGAACTCGGCCGTCTTGTCCCAGCCCTGGCGCACCAAAGCGGGGTCGAGGCCGTGATCCTTGATCATTGCAAAGCCATAGGTGGAGAAACTGTCGCCGAGCTTCTGCGCGAGCGCGGCAGGTTCGTCGGTGAGCGAGAGAATGGGCAGTTGTATCATGATGCGGTCCGCAATAGCTGAGTCTCGAAGTTCGAGCGATGCGCTCATCTAGAGTGATTTCGAGTGAAATGGAACATTTCACGGCTCGGAAATCACGGCATAACAGAAACCTAGACCGCGCTTTTGACTCCATCAAAAGCGACCGAGGTCTAGGCGCTCAGACGGGAAAAATCATGACCCAATATTGGCTGATGAAGTCCGAACCCGAAGAATATGGCTGGCACGACCTGGTCCGCGACGGCGAGGGGACCTGGGACGGGGTGCGCAACGCGCAGGCTTCGAACAACCTGAAGGCGATGCGCGAGGGCGATCTGGCGCTGTTCTACCATTCGCGCACGGGGCTGGAGGTCGTAGGGATCATGCGGGTGAGCGAACCCGCCTTTCTCGATCCCAAGGATGAGAGCGGACGCTGGGTCGCGGTGAAGGTGCAGCCGGTCGAGCCGCTGAGGCGCGCGGTGACGCTCAAGGCGATCAAGGCGAATCCGAAGCTGGCCAACATGGCGATCCTGCGCCAGTCGCGCCTGTCGGTCGCTGGCGTAACATGCGACGAATGGGGGGAAATCATGCGCCTCGCGGGGAACGCGTCTTTCTAACCTGCGTAAGTACTCCGAAGGCAAGCCTCCCCGTCTTGCCAAGTGAAGGAGCAATATCATGGGCGAACTCAAGGACAAGGCCGCAGGCACCGCAAATGATCTGGCCGGCAAGGTCAAGGAAGGCATTGGTGCTGCCACCAACAACCCCGAACTCGAAGCCGAAGGCGAGGCGCAGCAGCTTAAGGGCAAGACCCAGAAGCTTGCCGGCGACGTCAAGGGCGCATTCGGCGACAAGGTGTGATCTTCTGATCCAGCTTCGCTGAATTCAAAAGGACCGGCTCTCTTCCGCTAGCAAGAGGGCCGGTTTTTTGCGCTTCCGAAGCCCTCTCCCTAGAAGGGAGAGGGCTGCGAAGACTTATGAGCGAAGCGAATTAGTCGAAGCTGGGTGAGGGTGAAAATGCGCAGGCGTTCACGCACATCACCCTCATCCAACTCCGCCTAACCGCGCTGCGCCCAGCAAGGCTTCGTATCCTTCTCCCTTCAAGGGAGAAGGTTTGTTCGCTCAGCGCCCCCGTAGACCCGTCACCGTAGCCCCGCTCGCTGCAATATTCTCGATATCGGTCTTGAGATGCAGCAGCTTGAGCCCCGGCTGCGCCAGCGCCTCTGCGAGTGCGGGGGCGAATTGCTCGGTGCGTTCGACCGTTGCCGCCCAGCCGCCATAAGCGCGCGCAAGCAGTGCGAAATCGGGATTGTGGAGCGTCGTGGCGGAGAGCCGAGTCGGATATTCGCGCTCCTGGTGCATGCGGATGGTACCGTACGCGCCGTTGTCGATCACCAGCACCAGCAGGTCCGCGCCATATTGCACGGCGGTTGCCAGTTCCTGGCCGTTCATCAGGAAATCGCCATCTCCCGCCAGCGCAACGACCTTGCGGTGCTTGAGGCGCAGCGCGGCAGCGACGGCGGCGGGCACGCCATAGCCCATCGCACCAGCGGTCGGGGCGAGCTGGCTCGGCTTTTCACCATAATGCCAGTAGCGGTGCCACCAGCCCGAGAAATTTCCCGCGCCGTTGCAGATGACGGTATCGGCGGGCATCGCCGCACGCATCGCCTTGACGCACTGGCCGAGATCGAGCGCAGCCCCAGTCGGCTGCGGGTCGGAAAAGGCGAGCCATTCGGCATGCGCCTCGGCGCCGCTGTCGAAATGCACGTCGTCCTCGTCCCACAGCGCGGCAGCTTCGGCAAACTCTTCCATGTCGGCGCACAGCGGCAGGTCGGTGCGATAGACTCGGCCGAGCTCGTTCGGGTCGGGATGGACATGCGCCAGCGTCTGGCCGGGATGCTCGGTGGTGATCAACGTGTAGCCATCGGTGGTCGCTTCGCCCAGCCGCGCGCCGACCGCGAGAATCAGGTCCGCGGCCTTTACCCGCGCGACCAGCTTCGGGTTGGGGCCATAGCCGAGATTGCCCGCCCAGACCGGTGAGGCGTTGTCGAAAGCGTCCTGCTGGCGAAAGGCGCAGGCGACGGGAAGGCCGATGCGCTCGGCGAAGATCTGGAAATTGGCGCGCGCCGAGGGGCTCCAGTCCGCGCCGCCGATGATCGCGATCGGGGACTTGGCGTCCCCGAGCATCTCCATCAGCACCGCAAAGCCGTTGGGGCAGACCGGCTGGGCGGGGCGGGTGACGCGCGGACGGTCGGCGGTCTCGACCACGTCCTTGAGCATGTCCTCGGGCAGCGCCAGCACCACCGGGCCGGGGCGTCCGGAGATCGCCACCGAAAAGGCGCGCGCGACATATTCGGGGATGCGCGCCGCATCGTCGATCCGTGCCGCCCATTTGGCGAGCGGCGCGAACATCGCCTGGAAATCGACCTCCTGAAAGCCCTCGCGGTCCCTCATCCCCCGGTCGACATCGCCGATGAACAGCACCATCGGCTTGCTGTCCTGCATGGCTACATGCACGCCGATACTGGCATTGGTCGCGCCCGGGCCGCGCGTCACGAAGGCGACGCCGGGCCGTCCGGTCATCGCGCCATCGGCACAGGCCATGAAGGTCACGCCGCCTTCCTGACGGCAGACCACGGTGTCGATTTCGGGCACGTCGTGCAGCGCATCGAGCACCGCGAGAAAGCTCTCGCCCGGCACGGTGAAGATGCGGTCGCAGCCCTGCGCCACCAGCTGGTCGACAAGAATGCGCCCGCCGGTGCGGGGGGAAATGCCGGTCATGAAGTTCCTCGCCTTGCTGTTATCGTTGCTTATTCGTCGCCATAGACCGCGACGCTGCGCGCGCCGTCGCTGCTGGCCATCCCACGATACATGCCGGGCGTGCGGAAAGCATAGCCCTGATGGCCCCAGGGGGTGAGATAGATCAGCCCGCCGGTGCCGCCCAGGCCCACCATCTCGGCCATCACCGCATCGACGATCTCCTGCACCTCGTCCGCCGTCAGCGCGGTGGCGAGCAGCCTGGCGCGCGCCGCTTCGTCGAGGATCGTGCCGCCGCGCTCGGCCTCGTGCGCGAGGAACTCGGCGCGGGCTTCGGCCTTCAGGCGGATGCGGGTGCAGATTTCGTGCGCCACGCCGACGCGGATGAAAAACTCGCCCGCGCCGGTGGCGGAGACGGCGCACGAACGGTCGTCGGCATAGGTGCCCGCGCCGATCAGCGGCGAATCGCCGATCCGGCCATAGCGCTTGCCGGTGAGTCCGCCGGTCGAGGTGCCCGCCGCGACATGGCCATGGCTGTCGCGCGCGACCGCGCCGACGGTGCCGTATTTCATGTCGATGTCGAACCAGCCGCTGGTCTTGGCCTTCATCTCCTCGAGCTGGCGCTTGCGCTCGGGCGTGCCGAAATAGGCGTTGTCGACTTGGGACAAGCCCGATTCCGCCGAGAACCGGTCCGCGCCCTCGCCCGAGAGCATCACGTGCGGGCTGTCCTCGAGCACCTTGCGCGCGAGCAGGATCGGGTTCTTCGTGTGGTGCGCGCGGGCGATGGCACCAGCGGCGCGGTCGGCGCCGTCCATCACCGCGGCGTCGAGCTCGATCTTTCCCTCATAGGTATAGACCGACCCGTGGCCGGCGTTGAAATGCGGGTCGTCCTCGAGCACGATGATCGCCGCCTGCACTGCGTCGAGCGCGCTGCCGCCTGCGGCAAGCACCTGAGACCCGGCCACGAGCGCGCGGTCGAGCCCGGCGCGTGCACCGGCATCGGCCTCTGCGCTCAGGCGGCCGCGCTCGAACTGGCCCGATCCGCCATGGATGACGAGCGACCAGCCGCTGTGGCCGGTGGTTTCAGTCGAGGGATGCGACATGGGGACAGGCTCCGGATCAGGCGGGAATTGAGCTGCCGCGATTAGGCGGCTTTGGCGAGCCGCGCAACTTTGTGTGGATTGCGCGCGGTTTCCATCGCAATGTCCGGACGTGAAGAAAGGTTCCGGGGGGCTTGGACATGCAGCAGACGATCACCATCGAGGAAGACGACCTGACCGGCGAGGATATCGTGGCCTTGCTGCGCTATCATCTGGGTCAGATGGTCCAGCATTCGCCGATCTGTTCGGTCCATGCCTTTCCGGTCGAGCGGCTGCGGCAACCCGATGTCACCTTCTATGCGCTGCGCATCGACGGGCAGCTCGCCGCATGCGGCGCGCTCAAGCAGATCGACGCGGACCATGGCGAGCTGAAATCGATGCGCACCGAACCCAATTTCCTTCGGCGCGGGCTGGGCGAGGCGATGTTGCTGCATCTGATAACCGAGGCGCGGGCGAGGGGCTATACGCGCCTCTCGCTCGAAACCGGCAAGCCGGAGCCCTTCCATGCAGCGCACGCGCTGTATCGCAAGCACGGCTTTGCCGAATGCCCGCCCTTTGGCGATTATACCGAGGACCCGTTCAGCATGTGCATGACGCGCACGCTGTGACGCTCACTTGACGACCGACACCTCGGCCACCCAGACGCGCGGCCAGTCCCACGCGCCGCGGCAATCGTCCATTTCATGGCGCTCGGATAGCCGGAACTGCTCGCCGTCCCAGGCATAGCTGTTCGCCGTGCCGCAATCGCCAAGCCCGCGCCCCTTGGCAAATTCCGAAAGGGTGCCGGTTGCGGGATCGAAACTGGCATTCACAACTTGCGCGACCTGTTCCTCGTCGCCCCAGCCGGTTTCACCGTCGAATTTCGCATTGCGGAAGGTCCAGCGGGCATTGGGGTCTTCCATAGGGCGTTCGGCGATCATCACCGCTGATCCGAAATTGTATGCGCCCGAATCGCAGGCGATCAGCACCAGCGCCATGTCTTTGCCGTTATGCTGGCCGAGCGGCTCGACGCTGTCCTCGGCGCCTTCCATGCGGAATTCGCAGCCGCTATCGGCGATGACCTTGGGATAGGCCTTGAGATCGGGCAGCTCGATCAGGCTGGTCGCGGCGCGCGCGGTCAATTGCGGCGTTTCGGGCGGCTGCGCGGTATCGGGCTTCGCGCCGGTCGCGACGATGGCGCCGCTGGTCCCCGCGCGCTGCTGGATCGCATCGATATAGCGCAGCGCCGCCGACGATCCGGCGAGCGAGATCGGGATCGCCTTGCCATCGGACAGCAGGACCTTTGCCGACTGGCCATTCGCCAGGCCGCGCGCAATCGCCATCGACTGCGCCTCGTCGAGCCAGGTGTCGCCTTCGCTGTCGGGCGTGCCCGAGTGCGGCTTGCCGCCATCGATCACCAGCCGCGCCGGCCCCTTGGCCTGCTCCTCCTGCGGGGTGAGCTCGATGCGGAACGGTGCATCGGGGCCGCCCTCGCGGCGGATGCGCACGACCTGCGCCGTGAACAGTTCGGACGCATCGTCGGACAGCGTTCCCGCCTCGCACGACCAGATATTGTCGCAGGCGACATACCAGTCCTTGAAGATCTTCACCTCGCCGGGAACGGGACCAGTGGGGGAGGCGGCGGCGGCGGCAAGCAGCAGAAACGGGCTCAACATCTTGGGATTATCGCTCCTAGCAAGACTCGCGGTCTTCGGTTATGCGCCCCGCCTATCCGATTCCGGCAACAGCAGAAAGAGGCGCAACATGGATAAAGTGGCAGTCATCGGCGCAGGCCAGATGGGCGCAGGGATTGCGCAGGTTAGCGCGCAGGCGGGCTACCATGTGTTTCTCTCCGATGTGTCGGTCGATCTGGCGGAAAAGGGCAAGGCAGGCATCGGCAAGCAGCTGGCGCGCGCGGTCGAAAAGGGCAAGATGGAGGCGAGCGAGGCCGACGCGGTGCTGGGCCGCATCCAGCCCGTCGGCGATTATGGCCCGATGGCCGATGCAGGCCTGATTATCGAGGCGGCGACCGAGCGCGAGGACATCAAGCGCGCGATCTTCGAGGCTGTCGGCAAGGTGCTTGGCCCGCAAGCGATCCTGGCGAGCAACACCTCGTCGATCCCGATCACCCGCATGGCTGCCGCCAGCCCCGATGCGGCGCGCTTCGTCGGCGTGCATTTCTTCAACCCCGTGCCGGTCATGGGGCTGATCGAGCTGATCCGCGGGCTCGCCACCTCGGACGCGACGGTCGACGCGGTGCGCGGCTATGCCGAGCGTATCGGCAAGCGCGTGGTCCAGGCCAATGATGCGCCGGGATTCATCGTCAACCGCATCCTGCTGCCGATGCTCAACGAGGCGTGCTTTGCGCTCGGCGAGGGCGTGGCGACGATACCGGATATCGACGCGGCGGTGCAGCTGGGGCTCAACCACCCGATGGGGCCGCTGACGCTCGCCGATTTCATCGGGCTCGACACCTGTCTCAGCATCACCCAGGTGCTGCACAGCACCACCGGCGACCCCAAGTTCCGCCCCGCGCCGCTGCTGGTCAAATATGTCGAGGCTGGCTGGCTGGGTCGCAAGACCAAGCGCGGCTTCTACGACTATTCGGGCGAAACCCCGGTTCCGACACGCTGACTGTCAACATTTGCTGACAGCCCTGCCGCTTTGCGATACATTGGGGCTGGAGGCCAGCTGCAAGAACCCGGAGACCTTTGATGACCGCCCACAAGCTCAAGATCGATATCGTGTCGGACGTGGTCTGTCCCTGGTGCATCATCGGCTACAAGCAGCTCGAAAAGGCGCTGGAAGCGGTGGGCGACGAGGTCGAGGCGGAGATCACCTGGCACCCGTTCGAGCTCAATCCCGGAATGGTGCCCGAGGGCGAGGCGATTTCCGAGCATGTCGCGCGCAAGTACGGCGCAACGCCGCAGCAGAGCGCGAGCAACCGCCAGCGGCTGACCGATCTGGGTGACCGGCTGGGCTTCGGCTTTCATTATGGCCCCGACATGCGCATCTACAACACATTCAAGGCGCACCAGCTGCTGACCTGGGCGGGCGACAGCTTTGGCAGCGCGGCGCAGACCCGGCTGAAGCTGGCGCTGTTTTCGGCCTATTTCCAGGCGAACCGCGATGTCAGCGACGAGGAGGTGCTGCTCGCGATCGTCGCCGAAGCCGGGCTCGATGCGGACGAGGGCCGCGCGGTGCTCAACGATCCCGACAACGAGGCCGAGGTCCGCGCGCATCTCGACCACTGGATCGAACAGGGCATCAGCGGCGTTCCCGCGATCATCTTCGACGGCAAGTATTTGGTTCCCGGCGCGCAGGAGGCCGAGACCTTCGTCAACGTGATCCGAAAGGTGCGGGAAAAGGCGCTGGCGTGAGGGGGCGCAGCCCTGTCACTGCCACCCGCTCAGCGTGAGCCTGTCGAAGGTCCGCGATTTGGTCTCCGGATATAGCGACGTCATCCTGAACTTGTTTCAGGATCCATCGTGCACCAATAAGCCGAAGCCGCGTGGGGCGAAATGGACCCTGAAACCAGTTCAGGGTGACGATAATTGCAATGCTTAGCTCAGCGCGGGCCTTCGACAAGCTCAGGGTGAGCAGAGGTGGGGGTGGGGTTGCTATGGTCCGGACCCCCGGCGCGGGGCCTTCGACAGGCTCAGGCTGAGCGGGGGTGGGTGACAAGGGCCGGAGAGTGAGGTTCGTTAAACCAGCCCCAGCCGCGCCAGTTCGCCGAGCATTTCCGCAGGCATCGCCTCGGCCTCGCTCATGCCGTCGCCAAGGTCTGCGGGCGCATCGGCGGCTTCGAGATAGCGCCAGCCCTGATGGGCGCGGCGGGGGATGGATTGGACGGCGATCAGCCGGGGTTCGATGCGGATCCAGATGCGGCCCTGACCATTGTCCATGAAGCCGATCAGCGGGCTGCGGCCGACGATCGCGCGGTTGTGGATCCAGTAGAGCGAGCCCCCGACCATTTCCTCGTGGCGCTTGGGCAGATAGCGCGTCGTCAGCCGCGCTTCGCCGAGCGGCGCGTGGCTTTCGATCCACTGGCGCAGCGAACCCACGCTGGTCGCGCCGAACGCGATCTTGGTCATCGACAGCGGCATTACAGGCTCACAAGGCCACTCGCGACCGCGAGGCCCAGAAAGGCAAGAAAGCCCATCGAATCGGTCGTCATGGTGACGAAGATCGAGCTCGCCACGGCCGGGTCCTGATCGAGCTTTTCCAGCACCACCGGGATGACCACCCCGGCGAGCCCCGCCAGCAATATGTTCGTCTGCATCGCGGCGGCGATGACGAGGCCCAGATGCACGTCATGGAACCACAGCGCCGTCGCCGTGCCCGCGATCAGCGCGATGGTCGCGCCGTTCATCAGCGCGATGCGCATCTCGCGCAGGATCGCGCGGCGGGTGTTCGATTCGGTGAGCTGGTTGGTGGCGAGCGCGCGCACCGTCACCGCCAGCGTCTGCGTCCCCGCATTGCCGCCGACGCCCGCCACGATCGGCATCAGCACCGCCAATGCCACCATCTGCTCGATGGCGCCGCCGAAAAAGCCGATGACGCTGGAGGCGACGAGCGCGGTGCCGAGGTTCGCGATCAGCCAGCGCACGCGGGTCTTGTAGGTCTCGCGCACCGGCTCGTTAATGTCGCCATCGCCCGCGCCCGACAGGCGGAAAATGTCCTCGCCCGCCTCTTCCTGGACGATATGGATGATGTCATCGACCGTGATCTGGCCGACCAGCCGCCCGGCACCATCGACCACGGCGGCGGAGATCAGCGCATATTTCTGGAAGCGCAGCGCGACCTCTTCCTGGTCCATATCGGTGGGGATGAGCGTCTGTTCGCGCTTCATCACATCGGCGAGCGCGATATGGCGCGGGGTGCGCAGGATCCAGCTCAGCTGGCAGGTGCCGACCGGGCGATGCTGCGGATCGACGATGAAGATTTCCCAGAATTCGGTGGTGAGGTCGCTATGCTCGCGCAGATAATCGATCAGCTGGCCGACATTCATGTGCTCCGGCACCGCGACCAGATCGCGCTGCATCAGGCGGCCGGCGGATTCTTCGGGGAAGGAAAGCGCATCGACGATCGCGGCGCGATCGGCCGGTTCCAGCTCGGCGAGAACCGCGCGCTGGTCCTCCTCCTCCATCTCCTCGATGATCGCGACGGCATCGTCGGTCTCGAGCT
This sequence comes from Blastomonas sp. 34TW, assembly GCF_059803595.1. Lineage (NCBI taxonomy): Bacteria > Pseudomonadati > Pseudomonadota > Alphaproteobacteria > Sphingomonadales > Blastomonadaceae > Blastomonas > Blastomonas sp. 34TW. The sequence continues at coordinate 104,042 of NZ_JAPFGW010000014.1, read as the reverse complement.
GCCCGGCGAGCTCCGCCACCTGCGCGGCGGGCAGGGCGTCGATCACGTCATCGCGGACATAATCGTTGAGCTCGGTGAGCACGTCCGCGCCGAGCAGGTCGGTGATCGCACGCGCCAGCGGACCCCGATAGTCGCGCTCGACCAGCTCGAAAAGGTCGGCAATATCGGCAGGGTGAAGCGGCTCGACCAGGTCATAGGCCGCTTCGTCATCGCCCGCGTCGAGCGCCTCGCAGACCTGATCGACAAAGCCGGGCAGCAGGCGGTTGTCCTCGTCCAGGCTGGTGCTGGCGTCGGCCAGCTCGGCGAGGTCGGGCTCACGGAGCGGCGCGTCGGTCGGGTCGGTCATGGCCTGCTCCTGTCTGCGGGGTGGATGGGGAACGCGCGGGCGTGCCGCAACGTTTCGCGTGTTTGGCGCTTCGCACCTGCAAAAGCAATCCCGATCGGGCGCGTCGGCCAAGGGGTGACATTCGCACCCGCGCCGCTATATCGGCGGCATCCATTTCTCCGGCCGCAAAGGACCTATCATGACCGCCGAAACGCTTACCTTTCACATCCAGGATGGCGGCGACATCGTCATCAAGCTGCGCCCCGACCTCGCGCCCAACCATGTCGCGCGCATCGTCGAGCTGGCGCAGGAAGGCTTTTACGACGGCGTGAAGTTCCACCGCGTGATCGCCGGCTTCATGGCACAGGGCGGCTGCCCCAACGGCACTGGCACCGGCGGTTCGAAAAAGCCCGACCTGAAACAGGAATTCAACGACGAGCCGCATGTCGAGGGCGTGTGCTCGATGGCGCGCACGATGGATCCGAACAGCGCCAACAGCCAGTTCTTCATCTGCCTCGACGATGCGCGCTTCCTCGATCGCCAGTACACCGTCTGGGGTCAGGTGATCGAAGGCATGGAGCATGTCCACGCGCTGCCCAAGGGCGAACCGCCCGCCAAGCCCGGCGTGATCGCCTCGGCAACGGTGGCCTGAGAGGTTGATGACGTAAAACTCCCCTCCCTTTGAGGGAGGGGCTGAGGGTGGGTAGGCGTTTGCGGGCTAGCTCTGGCGCGGACGACCCACCCCTAACCCCTCCCTGGCCAGGGAGGGGCATAGGTTGCTGCATCACGCGACAATCAGATATTCGCTTCGACCAGCCAGTCGTGGAACAGCCGCACCGCGCGCGTCTCGAGCGCGCGCGGCTTGCAGACGAACCAGTAGCTGTACGGGCTCTCGACCCGCACGTCGAACAGCTTGGCGAGCCGCGCATCGCCCGATCGGGTGAGATGGTCGTCGTGCATGATCGCGATGCCCAGGCCCTGGGCCGCCGCTTCGAGCATCAGCGGGCCGCTGTCGATATGATCGATCGATTGCGGGTGCAGGTCCGTGAGGCCCAGCGCCTGTTTCCACGCATCGAACGAATGCGCCATCTCGTTGTGCACGAGGATGGTCTGGCGGTTGAGCGTTGCAAGATCGGGGCGCGGGCCGATGCTCTCGACCAGCTCCCGCGAGGCAATGGCATAGACATAGTTGCGGTCGAGCCGGACCGAATGCAGCGCCGGATCGGGGTGTTCGGCCAGGATGATCGCCGCGTCGAGCGTGTCGCCCAGCCGCGCTTCGGCATGGCCCGATGTGTCCACGTCGATATGCAGCATCGGATAGAGCCGCCTGAGTTCGCCCAGCCGCGGAACCAGCCGCTGGCTTCCGAACAGCGGCAGCATGCCCAGGCGCAGCCTCAGCACACGACTGTCGTCCATATGCGCGGCGACGGCGTCCGCGAGCGCGTCGATCGCGGGCGCGACGCTGGCGTAGAGCGCTTCGCCTGCCTCGTTGAGCTTGAGCTGCTGGTTATGGCGCTTGAACAGCTTCTTGCCGACGAAATCCTCCAGCCCACCGATGCGGCGGCTGAGCGCGGAAGGCGAGAGCGCGAGCTCGCTCGCCGCAGCCTTGGCCGAGCCAAGCCGCGCGACGCGCAGAAATGCTTCGAGGGAACGCAGGGGAGGGAGACGTCGCATGGCCATGTGTCGCGCATTATTGCAGTGCAGCGGAAATGTGCAATTGCAAATATGGACGGACTGCGGTTTTACGCGACCTCAGTTGCATCCTTTGCAACTCAAATCAATCTTTTCGCACTTGCACAATAAGGGCTCCTGACCCATATTGATCATGCCTTTCAGGCATCCTCTCCTAAAAACTTTATCGGGTCAGCCTTCGGGCTGGCCCTTTTTTTATGTCTGGATGGCCTGTGGCCGCAGCCTCTAACCCAGCCGATCGGGCTTGGCAAATCCTTTGATTTCCGGGGGTTTTTTTGCAGTTGCGAAGAGATGGCGCCGCAAAGGATTGCAGTCGTGCGAGGTAAGCGGTGTCATAAGCGGTGACCGGCAAGCGACAGCGAAAGTATCCTAATCGCGATTCGCGAATCACAAGGTGATGGTGCGCGTCGCCGGATGGTACTTGTCGAGATGTTTGCGGATGATCTTCAGGTTGCGCGTGTTCGAACGCCAGAAGAAGTCAAACGCATCACCCACCAGCGGTACCGCGCCGATCAGGCTGTCGAAACCGACATTGGCCGCCATCCGCGCGAGCTGGAATTTGGACATGCCCAGGTTGCGCGCCTCCCAGACGATGTACAGGCCCATCGCGCCAGTGATGACGTCGCCCAGCACGGGGACGAGACCGAGCACGAAATCGAGCCCCACCTTGCGATTGACGCCGGGCAGGGTGAAGCTGCGCTCGAGCATCATTTCCAGCATCTCGACACGCTGGCGGATCGCCTGCGGATCGTTCGACAGCGCGGGCATGGCTGCGCGCAGCTGCTCCATCTGTTCAGGCCGGATCGTCTTCATAGGTTACCTCCGCAACCCCTTGCGCGCCCTATCTGGGGATGACGACCATGTCCGGCAAGGCGTGCCAGCCATCGGCGGTGATGGCAAAGCCGGGCACGTTCCCACGCACCAGCGAATAGCGGATCGGCGTGCCCAGCGGGATGAAGATATTGGCCGAGGTGATCGCGACCTCGGCCTCGGCCATCTTGGCCATGCGCACCGCCGGATCGACCGCCCGCCGGGCCTGGGCCAGCAGCACATCGCCTTCCTCGTTGCACAGCGGGCGCACCGCGCAAGCGAGCTGGTTGAGGAACCAGCCGGGCTGGCGATAATGCGCAACCTCGTCGATCAGCCGCAGATCGGCTGCCGCGTCAGGCGCCACCATCCGGGCATCGAGCCCGATCGTCTGCAGATCGCGCCGGATGCGGCCGAACACCAGCCGCGACCCCGGGCCGCGCGGCATGGCGATACGCAGCATGGGTAGCGTTGCATTGGCCTGCCGCCAGCGCACGATGCGCCCGCGCGCCAGATCGCGCCGCGCCTCGATGGTCAGGTCGGTCCAGCGGTCGCCGATCAGCGGCTGGTAGCGCGGCAGACCCAAGGGCACGATGCGCGCGGTCACCTGCCACTGGCCGATGCCCAGCGGGGTCATCAGCGCCTCGCGATCGATCGCCAGCGCGATCGCCTCGCGATTGGCGGGGTCGCTGAGAAAGCCCTTTCCGTTGACCACCAGCAGCCCGAACAACCCGATGACCGGATCGGCGCGCACGTCATTGTCGGAAATGCCCGCCGCGCTCAGATAGGGCAGATGCTCGAACCGCCCGCCGAGCACCATCGCGGTTTCGCCCATCGAAAATCGCGCGATCGCCCTCGCCGCGCGTTCGGTGCGGACCTCGAGCGGGCGAACCATGCGCCGTGGATCCGGCCCCATGGAATCGTCGACACGCTCGGTCAGCAGTGTCCAATAGGTCTGGCGATCCGCGGCCAGCGGCCCGGTGCCGCTGCCGTTGCGGCGGATGCCCAGCTCGGGTTGCGCCAGGATGCGCAGCAATTCGGGCTGGGGCGCGAGCAGTCGGATCTCGATGACGCGTCCGGTCATCGAGCGGATGTCGCGAACCTCCGCCGTGTCGGCCCCGAGCGCGCTCTTCGCCTCGATCTGCAAGCGGCGCTTGAGCGCTGCGGCGACATGCTCGGAGGTTACGGGATCGCCATTCTCCCAGCGGGCGTTGCGCAGCCGGAAGATATAGCTGAGACCGTCATCGGTGACGATCCAGCGCTCGGCGAGCCCCGGCACGATGTTGCCCAGCGCATCGAGCCGCACGAGCCCCTGCGAGGTCGCCGCGCGCAGATAGGCCGAGCCGGGCTCCAGCACGGCAGCATCGAGATTGTTGCGGCTGGAGGAATCGATGATCGAGATGCCGAGCGGCGAGCTGTCCGAGCTGCTGCAGGCCGCAAGCGCCAGCGTCGCCGCAGCCATCAGGCCCGAAATGGCCTTTTTCCATGCGCCGGTCATGCCTCGCCTCGCGTCGCTCACTTGCCCCTGGCCGCGATAGCAGGGGCTGGAGCGAGGGACAACGCCGCGCTCGGATGGATGTTGCCGGGATTGTCGATCCAGCCGCGCACGCGCGGGGCGACGAGCGCGCCGCTGCGATAGAACCAAAGGGGGATGACCGGCATCGCATCGAGCAATCGCGCCTCGGCGGCGCGCATCGCGGTCATCCGGCGCGCGGGGTCGGGTTCGGCCATCGCCCGGTCGAGCAGCGCGTCATAGCTTGGATCGGCAAAGCCCGAATAGTTGACCTCGCCTGCATCCGACCGGTGCACCGCGAGGAAATTCTCGGGCGCGGGCAGATCGGCGATCCAGCCAGAGCGCGCCATCTGGAAATCGCCGCGCCGCATCGCCGCGAAATGCAGCGCTGGCTCGCTGTTGAGCACACTCGCCTCGACGCCGAGCGGCTTCCACATCGCCGCCAGCGCGACCGCCATGCGGCGATGTTCGGCAGACGAGTTGATGCGGATTTCGAAGCGCAGCGGGCGCGCGGGGCCGTATCCGGCGGCAGCGAGCAGGCGTTTCGCCTCGGCCTGGCGGCGCTTGAGCGAGAGGCTTGCCCAATCGGGGCGTACGGGCAAGCCGACATAGAGCGCGGGTGGCACCAGACCATAAGCCGGCGCATTGCCCATCGGCAGCAGCGCGCGCGCCAGCCATTCGCGGTCCGCCGCCATGCCGAGCGCACGGCGCACGCGAACGTCATCGAAGGGCGGCTTGCGCGTGTTCATCGTGAAATAATAGCTGCCCAGATAATCGCCGGTGCGCACCGCGCTGGGGCGCTGCTGCTTGAGCCAATCATGGCGGCTTTGCGGATAGTCCCCGGAAATATCGGCTTCGCCCGCCAGGAACAGCCGCATTCCCGCGAGCGGATCGTCGACCGGCTTCCAGATCACCGTGCCGATCGGGGCGCGGCCGCGATGCCAGTTCGGATTGCGCTCGAGCACCAGCCGGTCGTTCAACCGCCAGTCGCGGGTGCGATAGGGGCCGGAGGTGACCAGCGGGCGCTCGGCGGTCCAGTCCGCCGCGCCTTGTCCCGCGCGATGCAGCGGCAGCGCCGCCATCGCCGGGTGCGCGAGCAGAGCGGGTAGCTGCGGGAAGGGGGCAGCGAGCCTCACCACAACCGCTGCATCGCCATCGGCCTCCACCGACCGGATCGCGGCGAACAGCGCGGTGTGCGGCGACCCGGTCGCCTTGTCGTTCAGCCGCTGCCAGCCGCGCGCGAACACCGCCGCGGTGATCGGCGTGCCATCGGAGAAGCGCAGGCCGGGACGCAGGATGAACCGCCAGGTCAGCCCGTCGGGGGATACCTTCCAGTCGCGCGCCAGCCCCGTCACCGCCATGCCGAACACATTGAAGCGGGTCAGCCCCTCGAACTGGTCCGCCGCAACGCGCAGCGAGGCGAGGTCCGAATAGACCTGCGGGTCGAGCCCGCGAATCTCGGCATCGGCCAGCCGCACCAGCCGGTCGGGGCCGGGCGTTGCGGCCTGCGGAGCCTTCGCACCCGAACAGGCCGCGAGCAGGGCAGACAGCAGCAGGATGAGGAGCACGCGCATTCCCGCCTGTTTGCCGTCTTAGCGCGCCAGGGGGAAGCGCGAATGCACCGGATCATGCTCTTGCGTCCGCTCGGCTCGCCGCATGGGCGGGAACGGATCGCCGCCCTGACGCGTCCCCTGTGCATTCACATCACAAGGGAAATCATGACCATGCTGAACAGGAAGAGCCTGTCGCTGGGCGCCGCGCTGATCGCGGCGACCGTGGTGAGCGGCTGTGCCGGAACCGGCTATAACGATCGCGGCTTCGGATCCTATCGTCAGTACGATTGGAACCGGCCCGATCCGAGCTATGGTGGCTATGACGCGGGACGCTACTACCGCGACGACCGCCGCTATCGCGAACGCCGCCTCGGGCGCAACGACCGGATCTATCGCGGGCAGGACGGGCGCTATTATTGTCGCCGACCGGACGGGACGACCGGGCTGATCGTCGGCGGCCTCGCGGGCGGCATTCTCGGCAACATCATCGCGCCGGGCGATTCGCGTACGCTGGGAACGATCCTCGGCGCGGCGGGCGGTGCTGCCGCTGGCCAGGCCATCGACCGCAACGGCGCACGCTGCCGCTGATCGCAGTAAAGCAAAAGGCGCCCCGGGTGATCCCGGAGCGCCTTTCGTGTCTCTGGCAGCTACGCGAACTTAGTAGCTGTAATACATGTCGAATTCGACCGGGCTGGGGGTCGTTTCCCAGCGGATCACATCGTCCCATTTCAGCTCGATATAGGCTTCGATCTGGTCCTTGAGGAACACGTCGCCCTTGAGCAGGAAGTCGTGATCGGCGGCCAGCGCGTCGAGTGCTTCGCGCAAGCTGCCGCACACGGTCGGCACTTCCTTCAGCTCTTCGGGCGGCAGGTCGTACAGGTTCTTGTCCATGGCTTCGCCAGGATGGATCTTGTTCTGGATGCCGTCTAGACCGGCCATCAGCAGCGCCGAATAGCACAGATAGGGGTTCGCCATCGCGTCGGGGAAACGGAACTCCACGCGCTTGGCCTTTTCGCCGGTGCCATAGGGGATGCGGCACGAGGCCGAACGGTTGCGGCTCGAATAGGCGAGCAGCACCGGTGCCTCGAAGCCCGGCACCAGACGCTTGTAGCTGTTGGTGGTCGGGTTGGTGAAGGCGTTCAGTGCCTTGGCGTGCTTGATGACGCCGCCGATAAAGTACAGGCACATTTCCGAAAGACCCGCATAGCCGTTACCGGCGAACAGCGGCTTGCCTTCCTTCCAGATCGAGATGTGCGTGTGCATGCCCGATCCGTTGTCGTTCTTGATCGGCTTTGGCATGAAGGTCGCGGTCTTGCCATAGGCCTGGGCGACCATGTGCACGACATATTTGTAGATCTGCATGCGGTCGGCGGTCTGGGTCAGCGTGCCGAAGGTAAGGCCCAGTTCGTGCTGGGCGGCGGCCACCTCATGGTGGTGCTTGTCGCAGGGCAGGCCCATTTCGAGCATGGTGCTGACCATCTCGGCGCGCACGTCGGTCATGCTGTCGACCGGCGCGACCGGGAAATAGCCGCCCTTGGCGCGCGGACGGTGGCCCAGATTGCCGCTGTCATAGCTGCGGCCGGTATTGGTCGGCAGTTCGATATCGTCGATCGCGAACATCGAACCGTTATAGCCGTCCGAGAAGCGCACATCGTCGAACATGAAGAATTCGGCTTCGGGGCCGACATAAACGGTGTCGCCGATGCCGGTGGACTTGAGATAGGCCTCGGCGCGCTTGGCGGTGCTGCGCGGGTCGCGCGCGTAAAGCTCGCCGGTGCCCGGTTCCACGATGTCGCAGAACAGGATCAGCATCGGATCGGCCGAGAACGGATCAATATAGGCGGCGTCCAGATCGGGACGCAGGATCATGTCGGATTCGTTGATCGCCTTCCAGCCTTCGATCGACGAGCCGTCGAACATCAGGCCGTCTTCCAGCTCGTCCTCACCGATGACGCCGGCGCACATCGTCAGGTGCTGCCACTTGCCCTTGGGATCAGTGAAGCGGACATCGACCCACTCGATCTCGTTTTCCTTGATCATTGCCAGAATATCTGCGGCGGTTTTTGCCATTGTTGCTTTCCCTCTTCGTCTATCTGCGATCCGGGCCTTGCGACCCCCCTCGGGTGGAACTGATCTGATTGTTGCGGCCTTGCCGGGGCAGGCCTCTCCTGGGTTTTGCGCGCGTCCTGTTGATCAGACCGCGTCGTTATCCCGTTCACCCGTGCGGATGCGGAGTGCGGTTTCCACAGGGATCACGAAAATCTTGCCATCGCCGATGCGGCCGGTCTGCGCGGCGGCGGCGATCGCCTCGACCACGCGCTCGGCCAGCGCGTCGTCGACCACGACCTCAAGCTTCACCTTGGGGAGGAAATCGACGATATATTCGGCGCCCCGGTACAGCTCGGTATGGCCCTTCTGGCGGCCGAAGCCCTTGGCCTCGGTCACGGTGATGCCCGAGACGCCGACTTCGTGCAGCGCCTCCTTCACCTCATCGAGCTTGAACGGTTTGATGATCGCCTCGATCTTCTTCATAAGTCCCTGATCATCCTGTCGTCTTCCGCCTGACCCGCAAGGGCAGGGCGGTTGTGGGAAGCAACACAGCGGCGAACCGCTGCGTCATGATATGGCTGTATGAGGCTTTGACAACCTGCACGCGGCGCGGTCCCCCGAGTCCCCCATTGACTGCTACCAAACAATTAACGTGCCAAGACGCATTCCGCCACAAAAGCTTGTGTGCGGTGCAATATTATTGCGGGGCGTGATCGATTTGCGGGCAAGCTTGCAGGGCGGTGCCTGTTTTTTGGGCAGGCAGCCATTGCAAAGTGCGGAATTGTCACGCTGGGGCAGGTGGGATATAATCGCACCACAGCAAAGGAACGACGATGGAAAAGGCCAGCATCACCCTGACCGACGCGCATCACAAGCTGCTGCATGCAGCCGTCGAAGCAGGCGAATACGCGAGTATCAGCGAAGCGATCCGCGATGCCTTGCGCCGTTGGGAACTCGAACGCCAGATGCAGCAGGCCGAGCTGGAGCATCTGCGCCGTGAAATCCAGAAGGGTATCGACGATATTGAGGCAGGGCGGGTCGTCGAGTGGGACCCTGAGGCCATGAAGCAGCGCCTTCGTGCCAAATATGCCAAATGATCCGACTATCAGTCTCGATCGAAGCGCAGGCTGACCTTGACGCGATTGCAGAGTATATCGCGCGCGACGATCTCGCGGCAGCGGAACAGTTCATCGAAAAGCTGACCGGCATGTTCGACCGGCTTTGCGATGGGCCCGGAATCGGCTCGCCGCGGGATGATCTGATGGCCGGTTTGCGTGGACGCGCTTTCGGAAGCTACATTATCTTTTATCGGGCTCGACACGAGGTCCTCGAAATCGTGCGGGTCATCCATGGTGCCCGGGATCAGACCAAGATTTTTGGAGCGGCCCACAGGTCCACTGATCAATAAGGCGGCCGGTCCAGCCCCTTCGCGCTCTTCGTGAAGATCTCGCAGCCAGTCTCGGTGATGCCGATCGAATGTTCGAACTGCGCCGAGAGCGAGCGGTCGCGGGTCACGGCGGTCCAGCCGTCCTCGAGCATCTTCACCGCATGCTTGCCGATATTGATCATCGGCTCGATGGTGAAGAACATGCCGGGCTTGAGCTCGGGCCCGGTGCCTGGGCGCCCCACATGCACCACTTCGGGCGCGTCGTGGAACAGTTTGCCCAGGCCATGGCCGCAGAAATCGCGGACCACGCCATAGCGGTGCTTTTCGGCATAGGACTGAATCGCGTGCGCGACATCCCCCATCGTGTTGCCGGGCCTGGCCTGCTCGATGCCGAGCATCAGGCATTCATAGGTCACGTCGACCAGCCGCCGTGCCTTCACGCCGACATCGCCGATCAGAAACATGCGGCTGGTATCGCCGTGCCAGCCGTCGACGATCGGGGTCACGTCGATATTGACGATATCGCCGTCCTTGAGCTTGCGGTCGCCGGGGATGCCGTGACACACGACGTGGTTGATCGAGGTGCAGCAGCTGTGCGTGAAACCGCGATAGCCGAGCGTCGCAGGGATGCCGCCGCCCGCCAGCATCAGCTCGCGCGCCTTGTCGTCGATCTCCGCCGTGGTCACGCCTTCGGTGACGAAGCTGGTCAGCTCGTCGAGCACATGCGCGGCGAGCTGGCCCGCCTTGCGCATCCCTTCGAAGCCCTCGGGGCCGTGCAGCTTGATGGTGCCATCGCGCATCGGCGTGTCGGCATTGGTGACGTGGACATATTGGTTCATGGTGATTCCATATAGGGAAGGGGCGGCGATTTGGCGACCCCTTGCGCGCTCGGGGCGGGTTGGGGGCGGGCTTAGTCCATTGACTTAGTCCGGTCAATGGACTAACCTCAAGCCCATGACCAGCATCGTCAACGTCCATGACGCGAAAACGCACTTTTCCAAGCTGCTCGACCGCGCGCATGCCGGCGAGGAGATCATCCTGGCCAAGGCGGGCAAGCCCTATGCTCGGCTGGTGCCTTTGGAGCGGCCCAAAGTGGAGCGTCGACCGGGTCGGCTGAAGCTTGCCAATCGCATTCCCGACAGCTTTTTCTTCGATCCGCTGCCCGAAGAAGAGCTTCGCGCCTGGGAATGACCGATTATCTGTTCGATACGCATGCACTCGTATGGTGGTGGTTGGGGGACCCGGCCTTGCCGCGCGCGGTGGCGGAGGAAATTGGCGACGAGCGCAACACCATATTCGTGAGCGCCGTGTCTGCCTGGGAAGTCGCAACCAAATGTCGCATCGGCAAATGGGAAGCTACCATTCCGGTATACGAGAAGTTCGAGCATCTGGCGCGAGCAGACGGCTTTTTCGAACTTGGCGTCAGCGTGTCCACTGGCCTGCTCGCAGGCTCCCTGCCCGGCGAGCATCGCGATCCCTTCGACCGGATGATCGCGGCGCAGGCGATCCACGACGACCTCACCGTCATCACCCGCGATCCGGCGCTGGCGGCGCTTGGCTGCCGAACCTTCTGGATCGAATGACGGGGCCTTTCACGAACCGCTTGCGCCGGTTTGCGCACGCGCTAAACACCGGCGCATGACCGCAGACGCCACCGCTTCCACCCCCCGCATCTGGACCGCCGCGCTGATCGTGATCGGCGACGAAATCCTCTCCGGCCGCACCCAGGACAAGAATGTCGCGCAGGTCGCAACCTGGCTCAACGTGCAGGGCATAAGGCTGAAGGAGGTGCGCGTGGTCGCCGACGACATGGAGGCGATCGTCGAGGCGGTGAACTTACTGCGCGCGCGCAACGACTATCTGTTCACCACTGGCGGCATCGGTCCGACGCATGACGACATCACCGTCGATGCCATCGCGCAGGCTTTGGGCGTGGAGGTGGTGATCCATCCGGTCGCGCGTGCGGTGCTGGAGCGCTATTACGCGACGCGCGGCGGGCTCACCGAAGGACGGCTGCGCATGGCCCGGGTCCCGGAAGGCGCCGAACTGATCGAGAACCGCATGTCCGGCGCGCCGGGCATCCGCATCGGCAATGTGTTCCTGATGGCGGGCGTACCGCATATCACCGCAGGGATGCTCGATGCGCTGACCGGAACGCTCGAAGGCGGGCTGCCGGTGCTGTCGGCGACCTTGGGCTGCTGGGTCGCGGAAAGCGAGATCGCGGATATGCTGGGCGCAACCGAGCGCGCGCACGAACAGTGCCAGATCGGCAGCTATCCCTTTTTCCGCGAAGGCCGGGTCGGCGCGAATTTCGTGATCCGCTCGGTCGACCAGGCGGCGCTCGATGCCTGCGCGGCAGCGCTGACCGCATCGCTGGAAGCGGCCGGGCGCGAGGTCACGCCCGGCGGCATCTGATCAATTCGTCTGGATCAATCTTCCGGAGCGATCGCGACCTTCAGGCCGTCGAGCGCGTCGGTCAGCTGGATCTGGCACGACAGGCGCGAGGTTTCGTTACGGTGATCCGAGCTGTCGAGCAGGTCGTCCTCGTCGGCACTGATCGCGGGCAGCTTGTCGACCCAGGCGGCATCGACATGGACATGGCAGGTCGCGCACGAGCAGCAGCCGCCGCACAGCGCCAGAAGTTCATCAAAGCCGTTGTCGCGGATCGCTTCCATCACCGACAGGCCGGTATCGGCTTCGATGGTGCTTTCTTCGCCCGCGCGATTGATGACGGTCAGCTTTGGCATGGAAACTCCCCATTGAGTGGAAACGGGCATTGGCCCCCCGAACGCGGTTGCTATGATCAACGCCAAGCGCGATTGCAAGCGGCAGAATGGATGAGGATGCAGTTATGGGATTGACCGCAGAGCAGTTGACGACCGGCTTGGACACGGTGGCCGCGACCGAACCAGCGATCGCCCGCGCGATCGGAATCGCCGGCTATCCCGAAACCCGGATCCGCGACCGTGGCTATGCGACGCTGCTGCGCACCATCGTCGGCCAGCAGGTCAGCGTCGCTGCGGCGGCATCGGTCTGGAACAAGCTCGAAGCCGCGCTGGGTACCGGCTGTGCGCCCGATGCGCTGATCGCGGCGGATTTCGAGTCCTTACGCGCCTGCGGTCTTTCGCGACAGAAACAGGGCTATGCCCGCTCGCTCGCCGAGCTGGTGGTGAGCGGTGGGCTCGATCTGGAAAACCTGCCCGAGGACGATGAGGCCGCGATTGCCGAGCTGGTGAAGATCAAGGGCATCGGCCGCTGGTCGGCGGAAATCTATCTGCTGTTCGCCGAAGGCCGCCCCGATATCTGGCCTGCGGGCGATCTGGCGGTCCAGGCTGGCATAGGCCGCATCCTGGGGCTGGAGACGCGCCCGTCCGAAAAGGAAACGCGCCTGCTCGCCCACCCCTGGTCACCGCATCGCGGCGCGGTCGCGATCCTGACCTGGCATTGCTACAACAACGCGGCGCTGTAAGGCTTATCCCTTGTAGAGGATGCGCCCGCTCGCCAGGCGGCCACGGCTGAGCGTCGTGACCTCTTTCAGAAAGCTGGTTGGCTTCTTGAAGAATTTGCTCTTGGGGTTGATCTTCAGGCCAGCAGCTGTCGCGATCTCGCTGATGAAGTGCACGCAATTGGCCTTGTTGAGATTATAGTTTTTCTGCGGCTTGTTGCGCCATTTGTCGGCGACCGCCATCACCGCGCGATATTCGGCATCGGTCAGCTCATAGCTGAAATGCGGCGCGCTGCTGGCGATATATTTGGGCTTCACGACGCTTACCCGGCCATCGACCCAGCCGAACAGGATGCTGGGGCCGGTGCTGATCGCGGTAAAGCCGACATTGGTGTCGACGACCTCGCCGGTCGAATCGACTTTGCCCTTGAGCGTCGCAAAGGCGTGCGGGAACTGGCTGCCCAGTTCGTGGCTGTAGAAGGTGATGGTCACCGCAGCATGCGCCGCATTCGCGCACATCAGCATCGGCGCGATGAAAAGAGTCAGCAGCAGGCGCTTGATCATCATGGATTTTGGTCCTCGCTTTTGGCGGAAATGGCCCGGTCGAGCCAGGCTGCCGAATCGGCCGGGCTTTGCTTGTTCTTGTCCCTGTCGACGCGATAATTGGCCTCACGCATTTTTTCCACCGGGATTGCGCCGACCAGAGGCCGGAGCGCCGCGATGAGGCGCGCATCGGCGACGGCGGAACGGCTGGCGAGCAGGATCGCGTCATAGCTGGGCACCGCGCCCTTCGGATCTTGCAGAATCACGAAACCGTTCGCGGCGATGCGCCCGTCCGAACTGAACGCCGAGATAATGTCCGCCTCGCCGAGCGAGAGCGCGCGGTACATGAAGGTCGGCTCGAACGCGCGGCGGCCCTTGAAACGCAGGGGATAGGCCCTTTGCACCATCTGCCATTCGGGGCGTTCGAGAAACTCGACATCGGTGCCGAAGACGAAATCGGGCGCGACGCGGACGATATCGTCAAGGCTTTGCAGGTTCAGGCGCTTCGCATCCTCGGGGCGCACCGCAAAGGCATAGGTGTTCTCGAAGCCCAGCGGACCGACCAGCTCGACGCCGTGCTGCGCCCTGGCCCAGCGCGCGATCTCGGCGATCATCGCCGCGCGCGGTTCGGGGTCCTGGCGCTGCATCTCGTTGGTCCAGATCGTGCCGGCATAATCGACATAGACCTGCACCTCGTCGCTCGCCAATGCGCGATAGACCACGGCGCTGCCCAGCCCCTCGCGATAGCGCACGTCATAGCCTGCGGCCTCGAGCCGTCGCCCGATCAGCCGCGCGAGAATATACTGCTCCGAGAAGCGCTTGGCGCCGATGGTTACCAACGGCTTGTCGCTCTGCGGCGCGGGCCAGAGCGCGAGCGCCAGGCCGAGCGCGAGCGCGATCCCGGCCCCCCAGATGCGCGCATGGCGGCGATACGCGATACCGCTCTCGATCAGGCCGAGCAGAAGATCGACGGTGATCGCAAGGCCCGCAGCGGCAAGGCACCCTTCAAGCGCCAGCGACCAGTTCTGCGTCTGCAGCCCGGCAAAGATCAGGTCGCCCAGGCTCGGCTGGCCGACGGTGGTCGAGAGCGTCGCCGCGCCGATGGTCCAGACGGCGGCGGTGCGCACCCCCGCCATGATCGTGGTCGAGGCGAGCGGCGCTTCGACCAGCCAGAGTTTCTGCAAGGAGGTCATGCCGACGCCATCGGCGGTCTCGATCATGGCGGGTTCGACCGAGCGCAGCCCGGTGACCGTATTGCGCAGGATCGGCAGCAGCGCGTAGAGCGTCAGCGCGAGCAGCGAGGGCAGGAAGCCGAGCGGCGAGATCGCATCGCCGAACACGGCCGACAGCGCGAGCAGCAGCGGGAAGAACAACGCGAGCAGGGCGAGCGCGGGGATGGTCTGGACCAGGCTGGCAAAACCCAGGGTGATGCCGGCCACGGTGCGGTTGCGCACCGACCAGATGGCGAGGGGCAGCGCGATCAGCAGTGCGAGCCCCAGCGCCGCAAAGCTCAGCTGCACATGCTGCGCGAGGAGATCGATCAGGCGGGGCCAGTCTATGGGCATGGGGTCATTTCGCTACCGTGAGGCGCCAAGGCCCCTGGTCTGGCTTTCGTTCGATCCTGAAAACACAGCGCATACGTCCCTCGACTTCGCTCGGGACAAACGGGGATGGGAGGGCAAGCAGCGAAAGAGAGTTCCACAATAACCCCCTTCCGTTTGTCCCGAGCGAAGTCGAGGGACCTGCGCGCAAACCTCAGCACCACGCTCAAAGCCCGCCCCGCATCGCGGTGATCCGCTCCGCCTGAAGCCGTGGCACCGCCACCAGCGCCTCGGCTTCCGGCCCGCAGCCGCCGGCGATCAGTTGGGTAGGGGTCGCGTCCGCCACGATCCGCCCGCCCGCCATCACCCAGATGCGGTCGGCAAACAGCAGCGCCTCGGCCATGTCGTGCGTGACCATGATCGTGGTGAGGCCGAGCCGTTCGTGCAGCGCGCGATATTGTTCGCCCAGCGCCTCGCGCGTTACCGGATCGAGCGCGCCGAAGGGTTCGTCCATCAGCATCAGCCCCGGTTCGCCCGCCAGCGCGCGTGCGACGCCGACGCGCTGCTTCTGCCCGCCGGAGAGCTGCTCGGGCAGGCGCGTGGCAAAATCGCGGGGCAGATCGACCAGATCGAGCAGTTCCGTCACGCGCTCGGCAGCCAGTTGCTTGCGCGTCGCCAGCCGCGATCCGATCCCGATATTCTGCGCCACGGTCATGTGCGGGAACAGGCCGATATTCTGGAAGACATAGCCGATCGAGCGGCGCAGCTGGTGCGGTTCGCGCGTCCCGACGTCCAGGCCATCGATACACACCCTGCCCGAATCGGGTTCGATCAGCCGGTTGACCGTTTTCAGCAGCGTCGACTTGCCCGATCCCGAGCTTCCGACGATCGCGACGAACGTGCCGGGCAGGATATCTGCGCGCACCCGATCGATCGCGATCGTGCCGCCATAGCGCTTGCCCACGCCCTCGAACGCTACGGCAGGGCCGCGCGCGCCGTGCGGTCGGGTGGGGATGGGGGAGGTCGCCATGCGGGCACGCTTATAGGCGGGTGGCGGCGCGGCTGGCTAGCCACTTGCGCGGGGTGGGTCGCGCGCTTAGCGTCCGGCGCAAACGAGAGCGAGAAGCGCCTGATCCAGCCATTCCCGCTCGGCCTGAGCCTGTCGAAGGCCCCGCTATATGGTCAGCGTGGGCGCGGGGCCTTCGACAAGCTCAGGCTGAGCGGATGGGGTTGGGCCTCGCCTGAGGAGGGACGACATGACCGACACCAAGTACATTTTCATCACCGGCGGAGCCTCGGGCATCGGGCGCGAGGTGGCGCGGTATTTCGCGCAGCGCGGCTGGTTCGTCGGGCTGGCCGACGTCAACCAGAAGGGCATGGAAGAGACTGCGGCGATGCTGCCTCAGGGCATGGCGTCGATCCACCGGCTCGACGTGCGCAGCCGCGAGCAATGGACCCAGGCGCTCGAGGCATTCACCGAGAAGAGCGGCGGCAAGCTGCACGTATTGTTCAACAATGCCGGTGTGGGCATCGGCGGGCCGCTGGAAAACCACAGCGAGGACGATATCGAGAAACTGGTCGACATCAACTTCAAGGGCGTCGTCTATGGCGCGCATATCGGGCACAAATATCTGAAAACCACGCCCGGATCGTGCCTGCTCAACACATCTTCGGCGAGCGGAATCTATGGCTCGGCCGGGCTGTCGGTCTATTCGGCGACCAAGTTCGCGGTGCGCGGCCTGACCGAGGCGCTCGATATCGAATGGGGACCGGACGACATCCGCGTTCGCGCGCTGCTGCCGAGCTTCATCGATACGCCGCTGCTTCAGGGCACGCCCGCCAACAGCAACCAGTCGATCGGGGCCAGCGTGACCGCGGCAGGGCTGGAAATCGCGCCGGTTTCGCTGGTTGCCGAAGCGGCGTGGAATGCAGTGCACGATCCCAAGCACGTGCACAGCTATGTCGGCCCGACCGCCAAGCGTCTGGCCTTTGCAGCAAAATGGATGCCGGGATCGATCCGCAAGCGTGGTGGGCTAATGGTGCGGGCGCAGCGCGGCGATTGATCGGGCTACCGGCGACACGCCGCGCTTGACCCGCACCGCCCCGGTGTAGCAAAGGCGCGGACATCACCTTTTTCCCGGGACGGAAGCAAGAAAATGGCCGCACGAATCTATCAGCGCCCCAAGAACGCCATGCAGTCGGGCCGCGCGCTGACCGATCTTTGGGTGCTCGAGTTCGAGCCCGCCGAAGCCAAGAAGCCCGATCCGCTGACCGGATGGGCGGGCTCGGGTGATACGCAGCAGCAGGTCGTACTGAAATTTCCCGATCTGGAGGCGGCGAAAGCCTATGCCGAGAAATACGGCATCACCGCGCGGATCGAGCCGACGCCGCCGCGCCGCCTGAAGATCCAGGCCTATGCCGATAATTTTCGCTGATCTTGGTTGATCGGCGCTGGCGGCTCAGCCGGCCATCGCGTCGATCGCGCCCTGCAGGATGAAAGCCGCAGCCGCGCTGTCGACGCGTTCGGCGCGCTTGGCGCGGCTGATATCGGCATCGATCATCGCGCGTTCGACGGCCTGGGTCGACCAGCGTTCGTCCCACAATAACACCGGCAGGCCCAGCACCGCGATGTTGCGGGCAAAGGCGCGGGTGCTTTGCGTGCGCGGGCTGTCGCTGCCGTCCATGTTGAGCGGCAGTCCGATGACGATTCCACGAATCTCCTGATCGCGCACCAGCTGCTCGATCGCCGCCTTGTCCGCACCGAACTTGGTGCGCTTGATCGTCTTGGCGGCGGTCGCAAAGCTCCATCCGGCATCGCAGAACGCGGTGCCGATCGTCTTGGTGCCGACATCGAGCCCGATCAGCCGTCCGCCCGCGGGCAACGCTGCACGGTATTCCGCTGCGTGCGTGGTGATCACTTGCCCAGAAATGCGGCTACCCTCCGTTCCGCGTCGGCGCGCAGGTTCGCCCAGAACAGCGGATAGTCATAGACGTGATAATTGTTGCCCGGCAGCACATAGGGGCCGAGCTGCGGCTCGCCGCCGAGCAGCAGCAGCCCGCGATCGTCGCATTTCGCACCCACCAGTGCCGGGGTGATGACGCCGTCGGTCAGTTCCTCGTTGGGCACCAAAGTGCCGAGGTTCGCGTCTGCCGGGGCCTCGTCGCCGAGCACCCCGGTGATCGGATTGACGCACAGCATCGGGCTCTGGCCGCGCAGCTCGCCATCGAAGCCGACGCTTGCGGCATAGGCGTCGAGCAGAAGTTGCGGCTCGGCGGGTTCGCCGAAGCTCTGGAAGCCGATCATGCAGTTCGCCTGGTCGGGGTCGGTGCAGGGCGGCAGGCCGAGGGCGAGCAGATCCGTGGTCAGCGATACCGGCCAGCCGATGACATAGGCCGCAACGATCCGGTCGGCGAGCGGGCGGGTGACGACGCGCTGGCGCATCAGCGTGGTCAGGTGCAGGCCGCCCTGGCTGTGCCCGGCGATGATGATCGGCATGTCCTTGGGAATTTCGGCGACGAACTCGTCGAACGCGGCGAGAATGTCCGAATAGGCGGCGTCGAATGCCATCTGCGCCTCGGGCCGGGTGGTCAGGAACGCGCCGATTGCGGCCTGGCGATAGCGCGGCGCCCAGATTTCGCCCACGCCGTTGAACACGCTCGCCTGGCTGCGCAGGAAGATGCGCGCGCGATCCTGCGATTCCTTGTCGTTCAGCGGTGCGTTCCACAGCGCGCGCTTCATGTAAGAGGTCGGGTGGATGTAGAAGATCGCGACCTTGGGCGTCCTGGTCACCTCGACGCCTTCCGGGGTCCAGAGCGCCGGATTGGCATCGCCGGTGATGCCAGGGCGCGAGAACCACATCTTCGGATCGGCATAGGCACTGGTCTCGACCGCCTCGGGCTTCACGAACTCGGCCGAGGGCACAAAGGCGGCGGCAAAAATCTGCTGCGGAAACAGGCGGTAGGCAGCGAAAGCTGCGACAATCAGGAAGATGATCGTCGCGATCAGGTACAGGAACTTGCGGGCCAAGACAGTCTCCGGGGCGGGGCAGGCGCGCGGGCACACGCGGGCCTTCGGGGCGCATATAGAAACCGATTACGGTTACTGCCAGTAAAGTGTTGCCCGCGCGCGGATTGCGCAAATGCAGCATTTGCCCGCTTGATGGCTGCGCGGGCCGGTGCTAGCCGCTGGGGCATGTCTGTAGATAGCAAAACCGTCAAGAAGATCGCCAGCCTGGCGCGGATCGCGATGACCGACGCCGAGGTCGAAGCCATGGTGCCGGAATTCAACGGCATATTGGGCTGGGTAGAGCAATTGGGCGAGGTCGATGTCACCGGCGTCGAGCCGATGACCGCCGTCATTCCCAACACCCTGCGTCTGCGCGAGGATGTCGTCACCGACGGCAATATCCGCGACAAGGTGCTGGTCAATGCGCCCGCAGCCGAACACGGCTTTTTCGGCGTTCCGAAGGTGATCGAATAACCATGACCGACCTTACCGATCTCGGCGTTGCCGACATCCGCAACGGCGTGCGCGCCGGTACCTTCAGCGCGCGCGAAGTCGCGACCGCATTCAATGCCAATGTGGCCGAGGCCAAGGCGCTCAACGCCTTTCTGATCGACACGCCCGAACACGCGCTGGCGGCCGCCGACGCAATCGACGCGAAGCGCGCGGCGGGCGAGGAACTGCCGATCATGGCCGGGGTGCCGATCGGCATGAAGGACCTGTTCTGCACCGTCGGCGTAGAGGCGCGCGCAGCGAGCGAGATCCTCAACGGCTTCAAGCCCACCTATGAATCGACCGTCAGCCAGAAGCTGTGGGACGCGGGCGCAGGCATGCTGGGCAAGCTCAACATGGACCAGTTCGCGATGGGATCGTCGAACGAGACCAGTGCGTTCGGCAATGTCATCTCGCCCTGGCGGCGCAACGATGGCGGCAATGCACCGCTGGCTCCCGGTGGTTCATCCGGCGGCAGCTCGGCCGCGATTTCCGCACGGTTGTGCCCGGCTGCGACCGGCACCGATACCGGCGGGTCGATCCGCCAGCCCGCCGCGTTCACCGGCATCAGCGGCATCAAACCGACCTATGGCCGCTGCTCGCGCTGGGGCGTGATCGCCTTTGCCTCGTCGCTCGATCAGGCAGGCCCCATGGCGCGCGACGTGCGCGACTGCGCGATCATGCTCGAGGCGATGAGCGGTTTCGACCCCAAGGATTCGACCTCGCTCGACCTGCCGGTGCCGCAGTGGGAAGCCGGATTGTCGAGCAATCTCAAAGGCAAGCGCGTGGGTATTCCCAAGGAATATCGCATGGACGGCATGAATGCCGAGATTGCCGCGATCTGGGACAAGGGTGCCGAATGGCTGCGTGACGCCGGTGCCGAAATCGTGGAGGTGTCGCTGCCGCACACCCGCTATGCGCTGCCCGCTTATTATATCATCGCGCCCGCTGAGGCCTCGTCCAACCTCGCGCGCTATGACGGCGTGCGCTATGGCCAGCGCAACCTGCCCGATGGTGCAGGCCTGCAGGACATGTATGCCGCGACGCGCGCCGCCGGTTTCGGCCCCGAGGTCAAGCGCCGCATCATGATCGGCACCTATGTGCTGTCCGCCGGTTTCTACGACGCCTATTATACCCAGGCGCAGAAGGTCCGCGCGCTGATCGCCCGCGATTTCGCGCAGGTCTGGGAGCATTGCGACGTGCTGCTTGCACCCACTGCGCCGAGCGCGGCGTTCGGGCTGGGAGAGAATAGCGACGATCCGATCGCGATGTATCTGAACGACGTGTTCGCGGTGCCCGCCTCGCTCGCGGGTCTGCCTGCGATGTCGGTGCCCGGTGGGCTCGACAGCATGGGGCTGCCGCTCGGCCTGCAGATTATCGGCAAGCCGCTCGACGAGCAGGGCGTGCTCAATGCAGGTCTGGCGATCGAGGAACGCGCCGGATTCACGGCGCGGCCCGAGCGCTGGTGGTGATCCCATGCCCGGCGATTGCGCTGGCCACAGCGAGGTGTTACTTTCGGTAACACCGGAGAACTGCCATGAACGCCCATAGCAAGATCGAACATGAAACGCTCGTCAACATGACGAGCAAGGGGCAGGTCCTTATCCCCAAGGTCGTTCGCGATCTCAACGGCCTGATCCCCAATGGACCGGTCCGCGTCGGCATCAACGACCGCGGTGAGACGGTGATCCTGCCTCCTGAGCATGGCAATGGAGACACGCCGGAGCAACGCAGGACGCGTTTTCGTCAGGCTTTGGAAAAGGTTCGCGGAACCATCGATCTGCAGGGCCTGACGACCGACGAATATATGCGCGAGCTCCGGGGCGATTGGGAACCGTGATCCTGGTCGATTCCAATGTGCTGATCGATCTGTTCGGGCCGGAGCAGGGCTGGTACGCCTGGTCGTCGCAAGCCGCCGAGCATGCCAGCGAAACCGATGAGCTCTTGGTGAACGTGGTTGCCGTGGCGGAGGTGGCGCCCCGGCTTGGTTCGCTGGCGAAGTTCATGGACAATATCGAGACGATCGGCGCGCGCTTGACCGAACTCACTCCGGAAGCGGCTTTCTCGGCAGGGGAAGCATTTGCGGTCTATCGTGAGCGCCGCCGCGCGAATAAGGACATCGTGTCCAATATTCTGCCGGATTTCCTCATCGGTGGCCATGCGCAAGCCATCGGCGCGACCATCCTGACCCGCGATCCACGCTTCTATCGCAGCTATTTCCCGCAAGTTCCTCTCATTACGCCTGAAACGGACACAGAATGACTGAATCAACCTATCGTATCCAGGGTGCCACCGGTGAATGGGAGGTCGTGATCGGCCTTGAGGTGCACGCGCAGGTCACCAGCAAAGCCAAGCTCTTTTCTGGCGCAGCGACCGCATTCGGCGCCGAGCCCAATGCGCAGGTCAGCCTTGTCGATGCCGCAATGCCCGGCATGCTGCCCGTGCCGAACAAGGAATGCATCCGCCAGGCTGTACGCACCGGCATGGCGATCGGCGCGCAGATCAACCGCTGGTCGCGTTTCGACCGCAAGAACTATTTCTATGCCGATCTGCCGCAGGGCTATCAGATCAGCCAGCTCTACCACCCGCTGGTGGGCGAGGGCGCGGTCGAGATCAGCCTTGACGAGAAGAACCCCGATGCCGCGACCAAGACGATCGGCATCGAGCGCATCCATGTCGAACAGGATGCCGGCAAGCTGATGCACGATCAGCACCCGACGATGAGCTATGTCGACCTCAACCGTTCGGGCGTCGCGCTGATGGAAATCGTCTCGCGCCCCGACATGCGCTCTCCGGCAGAGGCGGGGGCGTATCTGAAGAAGCTGCGCACGATCCTGCGCTATGTCGGTTCGTGCGACGGCAATATGGAAGAAGGCTCGATGCGCGCCGACGTCAACGTCTCGGTGCGCAAGCCCGGCGACGAATTCGGCACGCGGACCGAGACGAAGAACGTCAACTCGGTGCGCTATGTGATGGCGGCGATCGAGCATGAGGCGAACCGCCAGGTCGACGTGCTCGAAAGCGGCGGGACGATCGTCCAGGAAACGCGGCTCTACGATCCGGACAAGAACGAGACCCGCTCAATGCGCTCGAAGGAAGATGCGCACGACTATCGCTATTTCCCCGATCCCGACCTGCTGCCGCTCGAGCTCGACGATGCGTTTCTCGACGAGTGCAAGGCCTCGCTGCCCGAACTGCCCGATGCCAAGCGCAAGCGCTATGAGAGCGAACTGGGGCTTTCGGCCTATAATGCAGCGGTGCTGACCGCCGAGGCGGAGACCGCGCGCTGGTTCGAGGGGCTGCTCGCCGAATGCGCCAAGGCGCAGGGCAAGCCGGAGGCCGAGGTGGCCAAGGCCGCGGCCAACTGGCTGCTGTCCGAGCTCTACGGCGCGCTCAACCGGCTGGGCAAGACGATCGAGGACAGCCCGGTTAGCCAGGCCGCCGGGGCCGAGTTGCTCGCGCTGGTCGCCAGCGGCACGATTTCGGGCACCATCGCCAAGCAGGTGTTCGAGATCATGCTCGAGACCGGCGATGCGGCGGGCAAGATCGTCGAGGAGCGCGGCCTCAAGCAGACCTCGGACACCGGCGCGATCGATGCCGCGATTGCCAAGGTGCTGGCCGACAATGCCGACAAGGTCGAGCAGTACAAGGGCGGCAAGGAAGCTTTGTTCGGCTTCTTCGTCGGCCAGACGATGAAAGCGATGCAGGGCAAGGGCAATCCGCAGCTGGTCAACGAGCAGCTGAAAAAGGCGCTATCCGCATGACGCGCTGGCTGGCGCTGATCGCAGCGACGCTGGCGCTGCTTGCGCCCGCGTTCGCGCAGGATGCGCCTGCCGCCGATCCCGCACCGCCGCTGCCGCTGGTCGAGATCGCCACCGATGTCGGCAACCTGACGGTCGAGGTGGACACGCGCCACGCGCCGATCACGGGCAAGAACTTCCTCGCCTATGTCGACAAGAAGATGCTCGACGGCGTGGTCTTCTATCGCGTGGTCAAGGCGGCTGACAATTTCGGCTTCGTGCAGTTCGGCGGGCTTGGCGATCCCAAGCGCATGCTGCCGCCGATCGCGCACGAGCCGACCACCCAGACCGGGCTCAGCCATACCGATGGCGTGCTGTCGGTCGCGCGGTTCGAGCCGGGATCGGCGCGCGGCGAGTTCACGATCATGCTGGGCGCTCAGACCGGACTGGATGCCAATCCGTCCGCCCCGGGCGACAATCTCGGCTATGCGGCCTTTGCCAAGGTGGTGAAGGGGCGCGAGGTGCTGACGCGCATTCTCGACACGCCGATCGATCCTGCCAAGACGGTCGGCGGCGTGTTCGCCGGCGAAATGCCCGGCAGTCCGGTGCGCATCTTCAGCGCCCGCCGCGTCACCGCTCCATAATGAAACACCCCCCCCAAATGGGGAGTGTAAAATCGTGCCGAGTCGTCCGCTTATTACTCTCGGTTAATGTTTTTCCGCCAAGACACCTGATGAAATCTTTGCAACTCGGCTTGCCCGGCCTGTTGCAAGGGGGGCTGTCACAGGGGCGGATGGGCGGATGCTTCAGCATATCAAGCCAGATCGGGTAGAATTGGGGATGTTCGTCCACGGCTTTGTCGGCTCGTGGTTCGATCACCCGTTCTGGCGCAAGAAGTTCGTCATCGAGGACGAGGACGACCTCGTGAAAATCCGCGAAAGCAAGGTCGAGGCGGTCATCGTCGATGACGAGCGCGGCCTGGCCCCGCGGATTGATCGCCCCAGCCTGACACCGGTGGTACCCGAGCCGGTCCGTCGTCTCGCGACCCAGCCCAATCCCATGGCGACGCGCTATACGCCGCCCTCGGTCGCGGCCAAGAACACCGGCTTCAAGCAGGAGGCCAAGCGCGCCGCCAGGATCGTCGAGAAATCGAAGAAGCAGGTCGGCGCGATGTTCGAGGCCGCGCGCATGGGGCAGGCGATCAAGATCAAGGATGTCGCCCCGCTGATCGACGAGATTCGCGAGTCGGTGGAGCGCAACAACAAGGCGCTGACCAATCTCGTCCGGCTGAAGAGCAAGGACGAATATACCTATATGCACTCGGTCGCGGTGTGCGCGCTGATGATCAACATGGCACGCAAGCTGGACCTCGATGAGACCACGATCCGCCATATGGGCATGTCCGGGCTGCTCCACGATCTCGGCAAAATGGCGGTGCCGCAGATGATCCTCGACAAGACGGGCCGGCTGACCGACGAGGAATTCTCGACCATCCGTACGCATCCCGAGCGCGGCCATGCGCTGATCGGCGACAATCCCGACGTGCCCGATATGGCGCGCGACGTGTGCCTGCACCATCACGAGAAGATCGACGGCACCGGTTATCCGTTCGGCCTGGCGGGCGACGAGATCAGCATGGCAGCGCGCATGGGCGCGATCTGCGATGTCTATGACGCGGTCACGTCCAACCGTCCGTACAAGGACCCGTGGACCCCGGCCATGGCACTGGGCCGCATGGGCCAGTGGCAGGGCCATTTCGACGAGCGGCTGATGGGCGTGTTCATCAACTCGCTGGGGCTCTATCCCGCAGGCGGGCTGGTGCGGCTCAATGATCACCGGCTGGCGCTGATCGTCGACAATTGCCCGGAAGAATTGTTGGCCATCCGGGTGCTTCCCTTCTATTGCACGTCGCGGCTACAGCAGATCAAGCCGCAGGAGCTGATCGTCCGGCCCGACCAGGGACCGCAGATTCTGGGGATCGAACGTCCCGATTTCTGGCATTTCGAGGACTGGGCCGCCTTGCGGTCCTCGGTGCTCGCCAAGGCGCAGGGCCTGTCCGCAGCGGCTTGACCGCGCGGCCAAACACCGCTAAGGGCCGCGCTTCGATCGCCGGGGCCTTCAGGGCCGTATCGACCGAAACCAAGCAGAACACTGGCGCAAGGTGCGGGTGGGCAACAGGCGGAGCCTCCACCATATCGGCGTGCGACACCATCGCATGCAGGTCACGTATCGGGCGGCAGAGTAACCTCATACTCTACCAACCAGGTGAAGAGAAACATGCCAACGATCAACCAGCTGGTCCGCAAGGGCCGGGTACCCCAGAAGGCGAAGTCCAAGGTGCCCGCAATGGATGCAAACCCGCAGAAGCGTGGCGTTTGCACCCGCGTCTACACGACGACCCCGAAAAAGCCGAACTCGGCGCTGCGCAAGGTGGCCAAGGTCCGTCTGACCAACAGCCGCGAAGTCATCACCTACATTCCGGGTGAAGGCCACAACCTGCAGGAGCACTCGGTGGTGCTCATCCGCGGCGGCCGCGTGCGCGACCTTCCCGGTGTGCGCTATCACGTGCTGCGCGGCGTCCTCGATACCCAGGGTGTCAAGGACCGCAAGCAGAGCCGTTCGAAGTACGGCGCCAAGCGTCCGAAGTGATCCGTCCGGGGGACGGATCATCCCGGAAAGATCGCCAGAAGCGATCTTATCCGGGATCCATCTGCCCCTGTTGAGTGGTCCAACTTTTTCAGGAGTTACCTATGTCTCGTCGTCGTCGCCCGGAAAAGCGCGTCATCCTTCCCGATCCCAAGTTCGGGGATCTGACGCTCTCGAAGTTCATGAACAACCTGATGCTGGACGGCAAGAAGTCCGTCGCTGAACGCATCGTCTATGGTGCGCTGGAAACCATGCAGACCAAGGCCAAGGCCGACCCGCTGCCGATGTTCCACGATGCGCTGAACAACGTGAAGCCCGGCATCGAAGTGCGCAGCCGCCGCGTCGGTGGTGCGACCTATCAGGTCCCCGTCGAGGTGCGTCCCGAGCGCGCCCAGGCTCTCGCCATCCGCTGGCTGATCTCGGCTGCGCGCAACCGCAGCGAAACCACGATGGCCGCGCGTCTGTCGGGCGAGCTGCTCGATGCCGCCAACAACCGCGGCAATGCGGTCAAGAAGCGTGAAGACACGCACCGCATGGCCGAAGCGAACCGTGCCTTCTCGCACTATCGCTGGTAATATGTGTCCTCTCCTTTGATGGGGAGAGGACGCAGCAACCGTGTGTTGCCGAAAAGGGGAGGGCGCACCATATCGGTGTCGTCACCCCCTTTTGACTAAGGAGCAGGTTCGTGTCCGGGCCTGTTCGAGATGCCCTCTTCCGTTGGTGGAGAGGGGAGTGAGCTGCATCCCGTCATGAGCCAATTCGCGCTGGTCAAAGCGCCGGGGCTTCATTATAGGGCGCGGCAAATTACGCCCCCAAATCTTGGAGTTTGAGATCATGGCACGCAGCCATCCCCTGGAGAAGTACCGCAATATCGGCATCATGGCCCATATCGATGCGGGCAAGACCACCACGACCGAGCGGATTCTCTATTATACCGGCAAGTCGTACAAGATCGGCGAAGTGCACGACGGCGCTGCGACCATGGACTGGATGGAGCAGGAGCAGGAGCGCGGCATCACGATCACGTCGGCTGCGACGACCTGTTTCTGGAACGATCACCGCATCAACATCATCGACACCCCGGGCCACGTGGACTTCACCATCGAAGTCGAGCGTTCGCTCCGCGTGCTCGATGGCGCGGTCGCCTGTTTCGATGGTGTGGCCGGCGTTGAGCCGCAGTCGGAAACCGTGTGGCGCCAGGCCGAGAAGTATCGCGTTCCCCGCATGTGCTTCGTCAACAAGCTGGACCGTACCGGTGCGAGCTTCGAGCGCTGCGTCGAGATGATCCGCGACCGTCTCGGTGCGCGTCCGCTGGTGCTGTATCTCCCGATCGGCATCGAAAGCTCGTTCATCGGCCTGGTCGACCTGGTGCACAACCGCGCCATCGTCTGGCAGAACGAAGCGCTGGGCGCGAAGTTCGACTATACCGACATCCCCGATGATCTGAAGGATGCCGCCGAAGCCGCGCGCGCCGAGCTGATCGAAACCGTCGTCGAACAGGACGATGCGGTGATGGAACAGTATCTGGAAGGCAACGAGCCCGACGCCGACACCATCAAGAAGCTGATCCGCAAGGGCACGCTGAACTTCTCGTTCGTCCCCGTGCTGTGCGGCTCGGCGTTCAAGAACAAGGGCGTGCAGCCGCTGCTCGACGCGGTCGTCGACTATCTGCCTTCGCCGCTCGACATTCCCGATGTGGAAGGCGTCAAGCTCGACGGCGAGACCAAGGACACCCGTCCGCCCGCCGACGATGCGCCGTTCAGCGCGCTGGCGTTCAAGATCATGAACGACCCGTTCGTCGGAACGCTGACCTTCGCCCGCATCTATTCGGGCAAGCTGGAAGCCGGCACCTCGGTGACCAACTCGGTCAAGGACAAGAAGGAAAAAGTTGGCCGCATGCTGCTGATGCATGCCAACAGCCGCGAAGACATTTCGGAAGCCTATGCCGGGGACATCGTTGCTCTGGCGGGTCTGAAGGAAACCACCACCGGGGACACGCTCTGCGCTTCGAACGCGCCGATCATCCTCGAGCGGATGGAATTCCCCGAGCCGGTGATCGAGCTGTCGGTCGAGCCCAAGACCAAGGCCGACCAGGAAAAGATGGGCGTGGCGCTCAACCGCCTTGCCCGCGAAGACCCGTCGTTCCGCGTGTCGTCGGATGTCGAAAGCGGCCAGACGATCATCAAGGGCATGGGTGAACTTCACCTGGAAATCCTGGTCGACCGCATGAAGCGCGAGTTCAAGGTGGAAGCGAACGTGGGTGCGCCGCAGGTGGCGTATCGTGAATATCTCGCCAAGCCGGTGGACATCGACTACACCCACAAGAAGCAGTCGGGTGGTTCGGGTCAGTTCGGTCGCATCAAGTTCAAGCTGACGCCGGGCGAGCGCGGAGCGGGCATCACCTTTGTCGACTCGGTCAAGGGCGGTAACATTCCGAAGGAATATATCCCGGCTGTCGAAAAGGGCATGCGCGAGACGGCGGCTTCGGGCTCGCTGGTCGGCTTCCCGATCATCGACTTCGAGATCGAGCTGTATGACGGTGCGTACCATGACGTCGACTCGTCGGCGTTGGCGTTCGAAATCGCGGGCCGTGCAGGTATGCGCGAAGCCGCGCAGAAGGCCGGCATCAAGCTGCTCGAGCCGATCATGAAGGTCGAGGTGGTCACCCCGGAAGATTATCTGGGCGATGTCATCGGCGACTTGAACAGCCGTCGTGGCCAGATCCAGGGCACCGACACGCGCGGCAACGCGCAGGCGGTGGAAGCGATCGTGCCGCTCGCAAACATGTTCGGATACGTGAACCAGCTGCGTTCCTTCACCCAGGGACGTGCGCAGTACACGATGCAGTTCTCTCACTATGACGAGGTCCCGGCGAATGTCGCGGCCGAGGTCAAGGAGAAGCTGGCATAAGCCGGGCATAATCGCTATAGGCGCTCGACCTTAGCCCGCCGAATCGCGCTGATACGCGCGTCGGGCTTTCATTAGGGTGTTGACAGTTTTGGGCAGTCCGGCCAGAGCGCGGCCCGGACTATCCCACAGATAGTAAAGAACGAAGGTAGGAAAAAATGGCCAAGGCTAAATTTGAGCGGACCAAGCCGCACTGCAATATCGGTACCATCGGTCACGTCGACCATGGCAAGACCACGCTGACCGCAGCCATCACCAAGGTGCTCGCTGAAACCGGCGGCGCGACCTTCACCGATTATGCGAACATCGACAAGGCTCCCGAAGAGCGCGAGCGCGGCATCACCATTTCGACCGCACACGTCGAATATGAAACCGAAGCCCGTCACTATGCGCACGTCGACTGCCCGGGTCACGCTGACTATGTGAAGAACATGATCACCGGTGCCGCCCAGATGGACGGCGCGATCCTGGTGGTGAACGCTGCTGACGGCCCGATGCCGCAGACCCGCGAGCACATCCTGCTCGCCCGTCAGGTCGGCGTGCCCGCGCTGGTCGTGTACATGAACAAGGTCGACCAGGTCGATGACGAGGAAATCCTCGAGCTCGTCGAACTCGAAGTTCGTGAACTGCTCAGCTCGTACGACTTCCCCGGCGACGATATTCCGATCGTCAAGGGTTCGGCTCTGGCCGCTCTCGAAGGTCGCGACGACAATATCGGCAAGGACTCGATCAACGCGCTGATGGCGGCTGTTGACTCGTACATCCCGCAGCCGGCTCGCCCCGTCGACAAGCCGTTCCTGATGCCCGTGGAAGACGTGTTCTCGATCTCGGGTCGTGGTACCGTTGTGACCGGCCGCGTCGAAACCGGCATCGTCAAGGTTGGCGAAGAAGTCGAAATCGTCGGTCTGAAGGACACCCGCAAGACCGTCGTGACCGGCGTCGAAATGTTCCGCAAGCTGCTCGACCAGGGTGAAGCTGGCGACAACATCGGCGCACTGGTTCGCGGCGTTGCCCGTGAAGAAGTCGAGCGTGGTCAGGTTCTCTGCAAGCCCGGTTCGGTTACGCCGCACACCGAGTTCAACGCAGAAGTCTACGTGCTGTCGAAGGACGAAGGTGGCCGTCACACGCCGTTCTTCGCCAACTATCGTCCGCAGTTCTACTTCCGCACGACCGACGTGACCGGTGAAGTGATCCTGCCCGAGGGCACCGAAATGGTGATGCCGGGCGACAACGTGACGATCGGCGTGAAGCTGATTGCTCCCATCGCGATGGATCCGGGTCTGCGCTTCGCAATTCGCGAAGGTGGCCGTACCGTCGGTTCGGGGGTTGTCAGCACGATCACCAAGTAATATAGGGCCATCTCCCGGACGGAACTGATTCGTCCGGGAGATGGAATTTTTATAGGCCGCCCCGGCGTTCGGTCCCACCAGGGATCAACGGGTTTCTGGGGCGGTTTGTTTTTCGCTCTTTCGCATCGGTAAAGTGGTAATGGAAACGCAGAATATCCGTATTCGCCTCAAGGCATTTGATCATCGCGTGCTCGATCAGGCGACCGGCGACATCGCCGACACCGCCCGCCGCACCGGCGCTCTCATTCGTGGTCCCATTCCGCTGCCGACGCGCATCGAGAAGTTCACCGTGAACCGCGGCCCGCATGTCGACAAGAAGTCGCGCGAGCAGTTCGAGGTGCGCACCTACAAGCGTCTGCTGGATATCGTTCAGCCGACCCCGGCCACTGTCGATGCTCTGATGAAGCTCGAGCTGGCCGCTGGCGTCAACGTCGAGATCAAGCTGGCCTGAGGCCAGTAACGCCCGGGCCCAGGTCCGGGCATCTCTGCCCGACAGGGCAGGGGCCTAAGGGATACCGCGCAGCCATTGCTGCGGCTCTGGTCCCCCGTCTTTTCCGGTCTGCCTTCGGGCATATGGAAAAAGCCAACCCGGACGGGGTGATCATCAAAATTCGGGTTGGCCCTCAAGGTTCACGCCTTGGGGGTTTTTCGTTGGATACGCCCGCGAGCAATCACGCAGACGGGCCTCTATTGGGAGAATGATCATGCGCACTGGCGTGATCGCGAAAAAAGTCGGGATGACCCGCCTGTTTCAGGAAGATGGCCGGCACGTGCCCGTCACCGTCCTGTCGCTAGAAGATTGCCAGGTGGTTTCGGTGAAGAACCAGGACCGTGACGGTTACGTCGCTGTCCAGCTGGGTGCCGGAGCTGCCAAGCCCAAGAACGTCAACAAGCCGCAGCGCGAGCATTTTGCCAAGGCAGAAGTCGCTCCCAAGATGCTGATGGCCGAGTTCCGCGTCGCCGACGATGCGATCCTGGACGTGGGCGCCACCATTTCCGCCAACCACTTCATCCCCGGTCAGCTGGTCGACATTACCGGCCACACCCAGGGCAAGGGCTTTGCCGGCGCCATGAAACGCTGGGGCTTCGGGGGCATGCGCGCATCGCATGGTGTCTCGATCTCGCACCGTGCACACGGTTCGACCGGTCAGCGCCAGGATCCGGGCAAGGTCTTCAAGAACAAGAAGATGGCCGGTCACATGGGTGACCGTCAGCGCACCCAGCAGAACCTGGAAGTCGTCCGCACCGACGAGGCGCGCGGCCTGATCTTCGTCAAGGGCTCGGTCCCCGGTTCGAAGGGTGGTTGGCTGATGGTTCGCGATGCCGTCAAGGTTCCGCGCCACGCCGACGCTCCGTACCCCGCGGCGATCCGCTCTGCTGCGGGCAATAACGACAATGCTCCCGCCGACACGCCTGCTGAAGACGTGGCTGCCGTGGAAGCAACCGACGGCCAGGAGGGTTAATCGGTCATGAAGCTCAAGGTTCAAACCCTCGACGCCACTGCCAAGGGCGACATCGAACTCGCCGATGACGTGTTCGGCGTGACCCCGCGTGCAGACATTCTGCACCGTGTGATCACCTGGCAGCTCGAAAACCGCCGCGGCACCGCCCGTGCGGCCCGCGAGCGCAGCGATGTTGCGCGCACCGGCAAGAAGTTCGGTCGTCAGAAGGGCGGCGGTACCGCGCGTCACGGCGATCGTCGTGCCCCGATCTTCGTCGGCGGTGGTAAGGCTCACGGTCCCCGCGTCCGTGACTTCAACCCCGCGCTCAACAAGAAGGTCCGCGCGCTCGGCCTGAAGATGGCGCTTTCCTCGAAGGTCGCCAGCGAAAGCCTGATCGTCGTGGAATCGCTCGATCTCGGCGAAGCCAAGACCAAGGCGCTGGCTGCTCAGCTCGGCAAGCTCGGCCTGGGCAAGAAGGCGCTGTTCATCGATGGCGATGCCGTGAACGACAATTTCAAGAAGGCTTCGGCCAACCTGATCGGTCTGAACGTGCTGCCCGCCGTCGGTGCCAATGTCTATGACATCCTGAAACACGATACGCTGGTGCTGACCCGCGCCGCTGTTGAAAAGCTGGAGGCCCGGTTCAATGGCTAAGAAATCCGACACCATCGATACCCGTCATTATGACGTGATCGTGGCCCCGCACATCACCGAAAAGTCGACGCTGCTCAGCGAAAGCAACTCGGTGGTCTTCAAGGTCAGCCAGGACGCCACCAAGCCGCAGATCAAGGCTGCGGTCGAAGCGCTGTTCGATGTCAAGGTCGTGGGTGTCAACACCCTCGTCCAGAAGGGCAAGACCAAGCGCTGGAAGGGTCGTCCCTATACCCGCACCGACATCAAGAAAGCCGTTGTTCGCCTGGCCGAAGGCCAGTCGATCGACGTCACCACCGGCGTCTGAGCGCGGTCGGCAAGCTGACAGGATACAGATATGGCACTCAAATCCTATAATCCGACAAGCCCGGGCCGTCGCGGCCTGATCCTTGTCGACCGCAGCGACCTGTACAAGGGTGGCCCGGTCAAGGCGCTGACCGAAGGCAAGCGCAAGACCGGTGGCCGCAACAACAAGGGTCACGTGACCTCGCGCGGCATCGCCGGCGGCCACAAGCAGCGTTACCGCATTGTCGACTTCAAGCGTCGCAAGCTCGATGTTCCCGGCACCGTGGAGCGGATCGAATATGATCCCAACCGCACCGCCTTCATCGCGCTGATCAAGTACGAAGATGGCGAACTGGCTTACATCCTGGCGCCGCAGCGTCTGGCCGTGGGCGACACCGTGATCGCCGGCGAAAAGACCGACGTGAAGCCGGGCAACGCCATGAAGCTGGCACAGATGCCGGTCGGCACCATCATCCACAATGTGGAGATGAAGCCGGGCAAGGGCGGTCAGATCGCACGTTCGGCAGGCACCTATGCACAGGTCGTCGGTCGTGACCGCGGCATGGTGATGGTCCGTCTGAACTCGGGCGAACAGCGTTACATCCCCGGCGCCTGCATGGGCACCGTGGGCGCGGTTTCCAACCCCGACAACAGCAACCAGAACTTCGCCAAGGCTGGTCGCAAGCGCTGGATGGGCAAGCGCCCGCTGACCCGCGGTGTTGCCAAGAACCCGGTCGATCACCCGCATGGTGGTGGTGAAGGCCGCACCTCGGGTGGCCGTCATCCGGTCACGCCGTGGGGCAAGCCGACCAAGGGCATGCGCACTCGTAAGAACAAGTCGACCGACAAGATGATCATCCGGTCGCGTCACGCGAAGAAGAAGAGGTAAGTCATGGCTCGCTCCATCAAAAAAGGGCCGTTCTTCGACCTGTATCTGCTGAAGAAGGCAGAAGCGGCGCAGGACGCTGGCGGCCGTGCTCCGATCAAGACCTGGTCGCGTCGTTCGACGATCCTGCCGCAGTTCGTCGGCCTGACGTTCAACGTGTACAACGGCCACAAATTCATTCCCGTGGCGGTCAACGAAGACATGGTGGGTCACAAGCTGGGCGAATTCGCTCCGACCCGCACCTTCCCTGGCCACGCTGCTGACAAGAAGGGCAAGCGCTAATGGGCAAGGCAAAATCTCCGCGCCGCGTGGGCGAAAATGAGGCGTTGGCCGTCGGCACCACCATCCGTGGTTCGGCGCAGAAGCTCAACCTCGTGGCTGCCCTGATCCGTGGCAAGAAGGCCGAAGAGGCGATGAACATCCTGTCCTTCTCGAAGAAGGCCATGGCTGTCGACGCCAAGAAGGTCCTCGCGTCGGCTATTGCCAACGCGGAAAACAACCACAACCTCGATGTCGACGCGCTGGTCGTCGCTGAAGCGAGCGTTGGCAAGGCGATCACGATGAAGCGGTTCATGACCCGTGCACGTGGCCGTTCCAGCCGCATCGTGAAGCCGTTCAGCCGCCTGCGCATCGTCGTGCGCGAACAAGAGGAAGCGTAAGCCATGGGTCACAAGAGCAATCCGATTGGCCTGCGTCTGCAGATCAACCGCACCTGGGACAGCCGCTGGTTCGCCGAAGGTCGCGATTATGCGCGTCTGCTCAAGGAAGATATCGAGCTGCGCAAGTACATCATGAAGACGCTGCCCCAGGCCGCGATCTCCAAGGTGGTCATCGAGCGCCCGGCCAAGCTGTGCCGCGTCTCGATCTACGCTGCTCGTCCCGGTGTCATCATCGGCAAGAAGGGCGCGGACATCGAGAAGCTGCGCAAGACGCTGGAAGGTCTGATCGAAGGTGGTGAGGTCAAGCTCAACATCGTCGAGATCCGCAAGCCCGAAATCGACGCCAAGCTCGTCGCGCAGGGCATTGCCGACCAGCTGATCCGCCGCGTTGCCTTCCGTCGTGCGATGAAGCGCGCGATGCAGTCGGCGATGCGTCTGGGCGCAGAAGGCATCAAGGTGATGTGCGGCGGCCGTCTCGGCGGCGCCGAAATCGCCCGCACCGAGCAGTATCGCGAAGGCCGCGTTCCGCTGCACACGCTGCGTGCCAATGTCGACTATGCCGAAGCCGAGGCGCTGACCGCGTACGGCATCATCGGCATCAAGTGCTGGATCTTCAAGGGGGAAATCCTTGGTCACGATCCGATGGCGCAGGACCGGCTGATGATGGAAGCGCAGACTTCCGGCGTCCGCCCGGCCCGCTGAGCCCAGAACAGACAGACAAGGTAGAGCATCATGCTGCAACCGAAGAAAATGAAGTTCCGCAAGGCTTTCAAGGGCCGGATCAGCGGCAATGCGCCGGGCGGAACCAGCCTCAATTTCGGGTCGTACGGCCTGAAGGCGCTGGAGCCCGAGCGGATTACCGCGCGCCAGATCGAAGCCGCCCGTCGTGCGATCACGCGTCACATCAAGCGTCAGGGACGTTTGTGGATCCGCGTGTTCCCCGACGTGCCGGTGACCAAGAAGCCCGCCGAAGTCCGTCAGGGCAAGGGCAAGGGTTCGGTCGAATATTGGGCAGCCCGCGTGAAGCCCGGCCGCATCCTGTTCGAACTGGATGGCGTCCCCGGTCCGATCGCCGCCGTGGCGTTCGAGCGTGCAGCGATGAAGCTGCCGATCAAGACCAGGGTCGTGGCGCGCCTGGGCGATACGTCGCACCTGGGAGGTGAGTGATGAGCAAGATATTTGAAGACCTTCAGCAGAAGACCGACGATCAGCTGACCGCTGAACTGGGCGCGCTGAAGAAGGAAGCGTTCAACCTGCGCTTCCAGGCCGCGACCAACCAGCTGGAGCGTCCCGCACGCGTCCGCGAAGTGCGTCGCACGATTGCCCGCATCAAGACCCTGCAGAGCGAGCGCGCTCGCACTGCAGCCAAGTAAGGAGGCCGATATGCCGAAACGAGTTCTGACCGGAACGGTGGTCTCCGACAAGGGCGACAAGACCGTGGTGGTGAATGTCGAGCGCAAGGTGAAGCACCCGCTGTACGGGAAGATCATCCGTCGTTCGAAAAAGTATCACGCGCATGACGAGAACAACAGCTTCAAGGAAGGCGAAACCGTCCGCATCGAGGAGACGGCTCCGATTTCCAAGCTGAAGACCTGGAAGGTGCTGGATCGGGTGAACACCCACAAGGCGCCCGAAGCTTCGAGCGAAGCGTAAGCCATTAGGAACTGCCGGACCGGTTCCGGCAAGCCAGACAAGAAGGAAACGGATCCATGATCCAGATGCAATCCAATCTTGATGTCGCTGACAACAGTGGCGCGAAGCGCGTCCAGTGCATCAAGGTTCTCGGCGGATCGAAGCGTCGCTTCGCCGGCGTAGGCGACATCATCGTCGTCTCCGTCAAGGAAGCCGCTCCGCGCGGCCGCGTGAAAAAGGGTGACGTGCACCGCGCCGTCATCGTGCGCACCGCCAAGGACGTGCGCCGCGCCGACGGCAGCGTCATCCGCTTCGACAGCAACGCTGCCGTGCTCATCAACAAGAACGATGAGCCCATCGGCACCCGTATTTTTGGCCCGGTGGTCCGTGAGCTGCGCGCGCGCAAGCACATGAAGATCATCTCGCTGGCTCCGGAGGTGCTGTAATCATGGCGAGCGCTAAGATCAAAAAGGGTGACAAGGTCGTCGTCCTGTCCGGCAAGGACAAGGGCCGCAACGGTACCGTCACCAAGGTGATGCCGAAGGACGACAAGGTCGTCGTTTCGGGCCTGAACGTGATGGTCCGCCATCGCAAGCCGAGCCAGGCGAACCCCCAGGGTGGCCTGGACCGCGTCGAGGCTCCGCTGCACATTTCCAAGGTCGCCGTGGCCGATCCGAAGACCGGTGCGCCCACGCGCGTCCGCTTCGAGACCGTCGACGGCAAGAAGGTCCGCGTGGCCGTGAAGTCCGGGGAGAAGATCGATGGCTGATAAGTACGTGCCCCGTCTGCGTCAGCGCTATGACGACGTCATCGCCAAGGCGATGCAGGAAAAGTTCGGCTACAAGAACCCGATGCAGGTTCCCAAGCTGGAAAAGATCACCATCAACATGGGTGTCGGCGAAGGCAGCCAGGACAAGAAGAAGGTGACCACCGCCGCTGCTGAAATGGAGCTGATCGCTGGCCAGAAGCCCGTGATCACCAAGGCGCGCAAGTCGATCGCCCAGTTCAAGCTGCGCGAAGGCATGCCGATCGGCTGCAAGGTGACCCTGCGCAAGGAGCGCATGTACGAGTTTCTCGATCGTCTGGTGACGATCGCGATGCCGCGCATCCGCGACTTCCGCGGCCTGAACCCCAAGAGCTTCGACGGTCGTGGCAACTATGCCATGGGCCTGAAGGAGCAGATCATTTTCCCCGAAATCAGCTACGATCAGATCGACGCTGTGCGTGGAATGGACATCATCGTGACCACGACCGCCAAGACGGACGATGAAGCGCGCGAACTGCTGCGCCTCTTCGGCTTCCCGTTCCCGGTTGAGGAAACCCAGGAAAAGGCGGCGGCTTGATTGCCTACCGTCTCGCATTTTAGAAAGGCGAGAACTTAAGTCATGGCGAAACTGAGTTCCATCAACAAGAACGAGCGTCGCAAGAAGATGGTCAAGCAATATGCTGGCCGTTATGCGCGTCTCCGTGCGAAGGCAGAAGACACCAGCCTGGATGAGACCGAGCGTCTGATCGCCCGGCTGAAGATGGCCGAGCTGCCCCGCAACGCGAACCCCACGCGCGTGCGCAACCGTTGCAACACCACCGGTCGTCCGCGCGCTTATTACCGCAAGTTCGGGCTCTGCCGTATCGAGCTGCGTGATCTGGCCAACAAGGGCCTGATCCCGGGCGTTACGAAGTCCAGCTGGTAAGGATTTGATGATATGGCAATGACCGATCCTCTGGGCGATATGCTCACCCGCATCCGCAATGGCCAGCAGGCCAGGAAGGACAGCGTGATGTCGCCGGCGTCGAACCTGCGCGCCCGCGTTCTCGACGTGCTGCAGCGCGAAGGCTATATCCGCGGATATAGCGAGGAGCTGCTGGGCCGCCACAAGGGCCTGCGCATCGAGCTGAAGTATTTCGAGGGCCAGCCCGCGATCAAGCATGTCGCGCGCGTGTCCAAGCCTGGCCGCCGCGTCTATTCGGGTTCCAAGGAACTGCCGATCGTGCGCAACGGCCTTGGCATCACCATCGTATCCACCCCCCGCGGTGTTCTGTCCGACGCTGAAGCGCGCGAACAGAATGTCGGCGGCGAGGTGCTGGCGGAGGTATTCTGATATGAGCCGCATTGGTAAAAAGCCTGTGGCAATTCCCGCAGGCGTCACCGCCACCATGGGCGATGGTGTCATCACCATGAAGGGCCCCAAGGGCGAACTGTCGATGCCGACCGTTCCCGACATCACCTATGACCTCACCGATGGTGAGCTGTCGGTGAAGCCGGCCAACGGCACCCGTCGCGCTCGCGCGTTCTGGGGCATGCAGCGCACGCTGGTGCAGAACCTGGTGGTCGGCGTGACCGAAGGTTTCACCAAGACGCTGAACATCACCGGCGTCGGCTATCGTGCCAACGTGCAGGGCAGCAACCTCAAGCTGCAGCTCGGCTACAGCCATGACGTCGATTTCGCCATCCCCGATGGCATCGACATCAAGACCCCGGACCAGACCACCATCCACATCTCGGGCAGCGATCGCCAGAAGGTGGGCCAGGTGGCTGCCGAGATCCGTCGCTGGCGCAAGCCGGAGCCCTACAAGGGCAAGGGTATCAAATATGCGGGCGAGTTTATCTTCCGCAAGGAAGGGAAGAAGAAGTAAGCCATGGCGAAGCTCTCTTTGTTCGATCGTCGCCGTCAGCGCGTCCGCACTTCGCTGCGGGCCCGGGCAGGTGGACGTCCCCGTCTTTCGGTGCATCGCACCGGCAAGCACATCTACGCGCAGATCATCGATGACGCCGCCGGCAAGACGCTGGCTTCGGCATCGACGCTGACCAAGGGCAGCAAGGGCACCGGCGCGACCGTCGCCGATGCGATTGCCGTTGGCAAGAAGATCGCGGAGGCCGGCAAGCAGGCCGGTGTCACCACCGTTGTCTTCGACCGTGGCGGTTTCATTTTTCATGGCCGGGTCAAGGCCCTGGCCGATGCCGCTCGCGAAGGCGGTCTGGAGTTTTAAGCGATGGCAGATGAACTGAACAACGCAGAAGGCGGCACCGACGGCTTCCCCCAGGGTGAGCAGCGTCAGGGCCGTGGTGGTCGCGGTCGCGGCCGTGGCGGCAACGATCGTGGCGGCGAGCGCGGTGGCCGTGGCCGTCGCGACGATCGCAACAAGCGCGATGAAGAGCAGGGCGAAGAGCTGATCGAGAAGCTCGTCCACATCAACCGCGTGTCGAAGACCGTCAAGGGCGGCAAGCGCTTCGGTTTCGCGGCGCTGGTCGTGGTCGGCGACGGTCAGGGTCGTGCGGGCTTCGGCCATGGCAAGGCACGCGAAGTGCCTGAAGCCATCAGCAAGGCGACCGCCGCTGCCAAGAAGAAGATGATCCGCGTCCCGCTCAAGGAAGGCCGCACGCTGCACCATGATGGCAAGGGCCATTTCGGTGCCGGCAAGGTGACGCTGCGCAGCGCGCCCCAGGGTACCGGCATCATCGCCGGTGGTCCGATGCGCGCCGTGTTCGAAAGCCTGGGCGTGGCCGACGTTGTGACCAAGTCCAACGGCACCTCGAACCCCTATAACATGATCCGCGCGACCTTCGAGGCGCTCGGCGAACAGACCAGCCCCAAGTCGGTGGCAGCGCGTCGTGGCAAGAAGGTTGCCGACCTGCTGGGCCGTGGCGGAGCATCGGCTGCTGTCGCCGAGGTCGAAGCCGCCGCGATCACGGAGTAATCGACATGGCAACCATCAAGGTAAAGCAGACCGGATCGCCGATCCGTCGCCCGGAATCGCAGCGCAAGGTGCTGGCTGGCCTGGGCCTCGGCAAGATGAACCGCGTGGTGGAACACACGGACACGCCCGAAATTCGCGGCATGATCCAGAAGGTCCGTCACATGGTGACCATCGTCGACTGATCTCACTAGCCCTCTCCCCTGAAGGGGAGAGGGTTGGGAGAGGGGACTTGCGTTGACGTCTGCCCCTCTCTACTGCGCCTAGCCAGCACGCTGGCAAGGCTGCGTATCTCTCCCCTGAAGGGGAGAGAGTTTTTATTTGGCGCGAACAAAGCGAAAGCGAGTGCAACCATGAAACTGAACGAAATCAACGACAACAAGGGCGCCCGCAAGGGCCGTATGCGCGTTGGACGCGGCATCGGTTCGGGCAAGGGCAAGACCAGCGGTCGCGGCCAGAAGGGCCAGACCAGCCGCTCGGGCGTGTCGATCGCCGGATTTGAAGGCGGCCAGATGCCGCTCCACATGCGCATTCCGAAGCGCGGCTTCAACAATCCGTTCGGCAAGGACTTTGACATCGTCAACCTGGGCATGATCCAGAAGTTCATCGATGCCGGCAAGCTCGCCACCGATGGCACTGTCGATCAGGCTGCGCTGCGCGCTGCCGGTCTGTCGCGCGGCGGCAAGGATGGCGTGCGTCTGCTCGCCAAGGGCGAACTGACCGCCAAGGTGACCTTCGCGGTGGCCGGCGCGTCGAAATCGGCGGTCGAAGCCATCGAAAAGGCCGGCGGCAAGGTCGAAATCATCGCTCCGCGCGAGCCCTATCGCAAGCCGGAACGCGAAAAGAAAGCCTGACCTCGAAGGTCGGCTTGTCAAGCACGCCCCGCCTCCCGATATGGTGAGCGCGGGGCGTCTTGCTTGAAGCGCCCCAAGGCGGTATCGCTGCGCTCTGTTGTCGCTGGGGCGGACAGGCGCGGGGGCTTAGGCGCTTCGGACAGAATTTTCGGCCACGCGCCAGCATGGGCGCTCAATGGGCCG
Source organism: Blastomonas sp. 34TW (assembly GCF_059803595.1). Taxonomy (NCBI): domain Bacteria; kingdom Pseudomonadati; phylum Pseudomonadota; class Alphaproteobacteria; order Sphingomonadales; family Blastomonadaceae; genus Blastomonas; species Blastomonas sp. 34TW. The sequence continues at coordinate 63,765 of NZ_JAPFGW010000014.1, read as the reverse complement.
CTTTTTGGGATACAGGTTTCATGGCATCACGGGCCGACAATCTGGCTAGCAATTTCAGCCTGGCGAAATTCAGCCAGGCGACCGATCTGAAGAACCGCATCTGGTTCACCATCGGTGCTCTCATCATCTTTCGCCTGCTGAGCTATGTTCCGCTCCCCGGCGTCGATCCCACCGCGCTTGCCGCGCTGTATCAGCAGACCAAGGGCGGCGTTCTCGACATCTTCAACACGTTCTCGGGTGGTTCGCTAGAGCGCATGAGCCTGATCGCGCTCGGCGTGATGCCGTACATCACTGCCTCGATCGTCGTGCAGCTCGCCGCCTCGCTCTCGCCGCAGCTCGCCGCGATCAAGAAGGAAGGCGAGTCGGGCCGCAAGAAGCTCAATCAGTACACGCGCTACGGCACCGTGTTCCTCACCGCCATGCAGGGCTATTTCATCGCCGTGGGCCTCGAATCCTATGCCGGTGCCAGCGGCATCCAGGCGGTGATCGATCCGGGCATCATGTTCCGCGTCGGCGCGGTGATCAGCCTTGTCGGCGGCACCATGTTCCTGATGTGGCTGGGCGAACAGATTACCGCGCGCGGCATCGGCAACGGCATTTCGCTGATCATCATGGCGGGCATCGTCGCGCAGATGCCCGTGTTCGGCGCACAGCTGTTCGAAGGCGGCCGCACCGGTTCGATCTCGCCCTTTGCCATCGTCACCATGATCGCGATGATCGTCGGCCTGGTGCTGCTGATCAGCTTCATGGAGCGCGCGCAGCGCCGTGTGCTGATCCAGTATCCCAAGCGCGCGACGCAGCGCGGCGTGATGCAGGCCGATCGCAGCCACCTGCCGCTCAAGATCAATACCGCCGGTGTGATCCCGCCGATCTTCGCCTCGTCCCTGCTGCTGATGCCGCTGACGATCACGCAGTTCGCGGGCAATTCGGTCGATCCCAATTCGACCGCCGGTGGCGTGCTCCAGACGCTCAACCAGTATCTGGCGCACGGCCAGCCGCTGTACATGACGCTCTATGCGCTCGGCATCATCTTCTTCTGCTTCTTCTACACTGCCGTGGTGTTCAACCCGGAAGAGACGTCGGAGAATCTCAAGAAGAATGGCGGATTCATCCCCGGCATCCGTCCCGGCAAGAACACCGCGACCTATCTGGATTATGTGCTCACCCGCATCACGGTGGTCGGCGCGGCTTATCTGACCTTTGTCTGCGTGCTGCCCGAATATGTGATCGCGCAGACCGGCATTCCGCTGTTCTTCCTGGGCGGTACCAGCCTGCTGATCGTCGTCAACGTGACCGTCGATACGATCACCCAGATCCAGAGCCATCTGCTGGCGCATCAATATGCCGACCTGATCAAGAAGGCGAAGCTGAAGGGACGCTTGCGCTAAGCGCGGTGTTTGAGGATAGTCGGGGCCGGGCACAACCGGCCCGTTGGGGGATGGATTACCCATGAATATCATTCTTTTGGGCCCTCCGGGCGCGGGTAAGGGCACCCAGGCCCAGCGTCTGGTCGACGAACGCGGCATGAAGCAGCTGTCGACCGGCGACATGCTGCGCGCGGCGGTCAAGGCGGGCACGCCGATCGGGCTCAAGGCCAAGGCGGTGATGGAGGCAGGCGAGCTCGTTTCCGACGAGATCGTCTCCGGCATAATCGGCGATGCGCTCGACGAGCTGTCGCCCGAGACCGGCATTATCTTCGACGGCTATCCGCGCACCGCGGCCCAGGCCGAATCGCTCGACGAGATACTGGAAGCGCGTGGCCGCACCCTGCACCATGTGATCGAGCTCGAGGTGAACGAGGACGCGCTGGTCGATCGCATCACCGGCCGCTTCACCTGCGCCAATTGCGGCGAGGGTTATCACGACCGCTACAAGCTGCCCGCGAAAGAGGGCGTGTGCGACAAGTGTGGCTCGACCGAGTTCAAGCGCCGTCCCGACGATAACGAGGAAACCGTGCGCACGCGCATGGCTGAATATCGCGCCAAGACCGCACCGATCCTGCCGATCTACGAAGCGCGCAGCATCGTCAGCCGCGTCGACGGCATGGCGAGCATGGATGCCGTCGCCGGTCAGATCTCAGACGTCTTGAACGGGTAAACTCGCCCGGATTGCAGCATCGCTACGTCAGCCCTCCCCCTCGATGGGGGAGGGTTGGGTGGGGGTGATCGCGCCGGATTGTACCCCGCTGTCATGGCCGCGCCGTTGCGCTCCGCCGCACCCACACCTGCACCGCTGCAACTTGGCTCCTTCGTGGCCAAGTCTCACTGCCTCTCCCATCGAGGGAGAGGCGGGGAGGGCTCACGGCCTGTTTTTCCCGGTGGTAGCCCGGTCATCAGCAGGGGCTGTGCAAGCCGCTGAACTGCCAGTATAATCTGGACCCGCGGGGGCAGGAGATCGAACGATGAACACCACGACTGCGCACAATGCCCGATTCACGCCGCGCCAGATGGCGTGGTCCCTCGCGGCCGCGTTGCTCGTGGCGCCTGCCATCGCGATGCTGTTCACGCGTGAGGTGAACTGGGGCGCCGAGGATTTTGCCGCGTTGGCGCTTTTGATTGGGGTTGGCGGTCTCGCGGTTGAGCTGGCCATGCGATTTGGTCGCAAGCCGGTACACCGGGCGATGCTGCTTGCGGCAATTGCACTTGCCTTGCTGCTCGTCTGGGCTGAACTGGCGGTGGGCATCCTGCCCGGTTGAGGGAGCATTTCTTGATGAAAAGGTTGACCGTGGTTCTCCCGCTGGCGCTGCTGGCCGCGTGCAGCAGCGAGCCTGCCAAGCAGGATGAGCTGGTGACGCTCGACGGTGGGGCAACCGCCGTGCAAGGCACGGTGTCGGCCTCTGCAGGTGGCACGACGCCTGCTCCGGCGACCGGCGTGCAGGCGGTCGACGCCGAGGGATCGAAGCTTGAACCGCTGCTCTCCAGCGCGATCGGTGAGGCAGGGCTGGAGACCGGAGCGTGCCGGTTCAGCCCGGCCCAGGGCGCGCTGCCGGTGCTGGTTGCCAGCAAGACCGGCGGCAAGGCGATGGTCTCGGTCGGTGGCAGGACGGTGCAGCTCGCGCCGTCCGGCCCGGTTCAGCATACCGGGGGCAGCTTTGCGGGCGAGGGCGTGACGCTGATGGTCTCGGCCGCGGGCAAGGAGGCAGCGGGCAGCGCGGCGAGCATGCAGGTCAGTGACAGCGACGGACCGGCCTTTGCTTACAAGGACGGGTACTGGGCCTGCAACTGAGCGCGGGCGCGCTCAGTCCTCGATCGGTGCTTCGGGGTTGCGGACCTTGATCAGGCCGTTGCTGCGCAGCGTCATCACCGGCTCGTCATTCTGGTTGAAGATGACGAGATCGGACTTGAACAGCCCCATGTCCGGACGGTTCTTTGACCGGCGCTTCTCGATGATCGTGGTCTCGATGCGCAGGGTGTCGCCCGGATAGACGGGCTTGACCCAGCGCAGATTGTCCATGCCGGGCGATCCCAGACCCGCCTGGCGGGTGGTCTTCATGTTCTCGACCAGCATCGCCATCATCATTGCGCAGGTATGCCAGCCGCTCGCCGAGAGCCGCCCGAAATGCGTCTGTGCCGCCGCCTCGTCGTCGAGATGGAAGGGCTGCGGATCGTATTTGCGCGCGAACTCGATCACCTCCTCGCGGGTGACGTCATAATGGCCGAATTTCGAAGTCGAGCCGACTTCCAGGTCTTCATAATGGATCATGGACATGAGTTTTGATGCGCAACCTTGTATTTGCAAGCAAAATCAGCGGGCGAGCAGCGGGGCGAGCGTCGCTGCATTGCCGTCCGAGGGCAGGGGAGCGATCCCGGTCAGTGCCGCGAGCAGCGGATAGACATCGACATTGTCGAACACAGGGAGGTTCGCCGTCGGGCGGATCGAGGGGCCGAAAGCCATGAACAGTGCATGCATGTCCGCATTGGCCGGATCATAGCCATGTGCGCCGCCCTTGACCGGCCAGGATGGCGGGCCGGACAGGATGGTCCAGCCGATCTCGGCAACGCAGATGATCGCGGCGACGCGCGGGTTCTTGCCATAATGCAGATGCTGAGGGAGCTGCTCCTTGCGATGGCAGGCCATATGGTCGTGCGGCTTCAGCAGTGCCTGATAGACGCGGTCGTCAGTGCCTGCCGCCGGTTCGATCGCGGCATAGGGCCCGGCTTCGACCGCGATATAGCTGGCGCGGTCGATCAGGTCATCGAGCTGGATCACGCGGGTTTCGGCGGTCTCGGCCATGCCATGGTCGGCGGTGATGACGACATTGGCGCGCACGCCCAGAGCCTCGACCCCGCGCACCAGATCGCCGATGCGCGCATCGACCTCGGCAATCGCGGCGTCGAGCTCGGGCGAGCGGCCCGGGCCGAACCGGTGTCCGGCGGTATCTACCGTATCGAAATACATGGTGACGAGGCGCGGACGGATGGCGGCGGGGCGGCGTATCCAGTCGAGCACGGTGTTCACGCGCTGCGCGTTGCCAATCGCCTGGTCGAAGCGCAGCCAGTCGCTTGGACGCCTGTCGCTATGCGCGACCTCGCTGCCGGGCCAGAACATCGTCGCGGTGCGCACGCCCGCCTTTTCGGCGGTGATCCAGACCGGCTCGGCCTCGGCCCACCAGAACGGGTCGAGCGCCTGGCGCGCATCGCCCATGCTGAACATCTGGTCGGGGCGGACGGGGTCGATCATCAGGTTGCCGACAATGCCGTTGCGGTCGTGGCGCTTGCCGGTGACGATGGTATAATGGTTGGGAAAGGTCTTGCTGGGGAAGCTCGGCCGCATGGCGGCTGCGACGCCACGTTTGGCAAAGTCGGAGAGGTTCGGTGTCAGGCCGCGCTCGAGATAGTCGGGGCGCATCCCGTCGATCGAGATCAGGATGGTGACCGGCGGGTCGGGCTCCTGCGCGGCGGCGGGGCTGATGAGCGCCAGCGCGAGCAGCGCTGCGACCAGCCGCGCGATCATGCCGACAGCCCGATCATCCGCGCGCCGGGGGTGCCGTGCGCAATCTCTGCCGTCGCGCGGCGCTTGATGCTGTTCTGACGCACCGACACCTTGTCGACCACCTGGAAATGGGCGAGCCAGGCATCGGGTGTCACCTCGCAGACCACATAGCCGCGCTGGTCGTTGAGGAACTTGAGCTCCGGATTGTTCTTCATCATCTGCTCGCTGCCATAGCGCAGATCCGATCCGTCGCCGCCGCTGCTGATCGAGGTGGCGACGATCTCGGTGCCCACGACCTTGTCCTGATGGACCAGATCGCCGACGAAATTCTGGTGCTCGTCGCCGGTCAGCACCACCACATTGCCGAGACCCGCCATCCGGCCGAGCATCCGCTGGCGCGGCACCTCATAGGCGGCCCAGCTGTCCATATTGGCGATGCGGGTATCCTCGTTCGCCGCGCGGCGGCGGTCGAGGCTCATCATCATGATCTGCTGCGCCAGGCAGTTCCATCGCGCGGTGTTGCGCTTGAGGTTGCGCGCGAGCCATTCCTCCTGCTCCGCGCCCAGCACCTGCGCGGTTTTGTCGCCCACGCCCTCGCAGATCGGCTTGAAGCCGTCGTCGCACGCCTGGTCGCTGCGATAGGAGCGCGTATCGAGCAACTGCAGCTCGGCCAGGTTGCCGAAGCGCGCGGTGCGGTGGAAGGTGCCGCTGCCGAAGCGCGGCATGTTGGCGCGGCGGATCGGCATATGCTCGTACCAGGCCTGGAGCGCGGCGGCGCGGCGCAGTTCGAAGGCATCGGCGGGAACGTCAGCATTCTCGCTGATCCCGGCGACCCAGTTATTCTCCACCTCATGATCGTCGAACGTCGGGAAGAAGCTGTGCATCGCGTGCGCGCGCTGCAGGTCGGTATCGGTCTTGGTCTGCGCATAGCGCAGGCGATAGTCGCCGATATCGAACAGCTCCTGGCCCAGATGCTGGCGCACCGGCACCTGCAGCCCGCCGCCGAAATAGTTCGCGCGCGTCGGACTGCCGCGATATTCGTAGATATAGTCGCCATAATGGAAGACGAAATCGAGTTCCTCGCGCGCGAGGTGATTGTACGCACCGTAATAGCCGTCCTCGAAATTCTGGCAGCCCACGACACCGAATTTCAGCCGATCGACCGCCGCCTGGGCGAGCGGCAGGGTGCGCGCGCGGCCGGCAAAGCTGCGCTCGCCGCCTGCGGTGAAGCGGTACCAATAGGGGCGCTGCGGCTGCAGCCCCGAAACCTCGACATGCACGCTGTGCGCGGTCTCGGGCCGGGCTATCACCTGGCCCCTGGCGACGATGGTGGCGAAACGGTCGTCGCTCGCCACTTCCCAGTCGACCGGCATCGGTGCCATCGCCATGCCGCCATGCGCCTCGAACGGTTCGGGCGCGAGCCGGGTCCAGATCACGAATCCGTCGGGCGAGGGGTCGCCCGAGGCGATGCCCAGCGCGAAGGGGAAGGTGCGGAACACGCTCACCGACTGCGCCCTGAGGATGCCGGGCGCTGCCAGGCTGAGCGGCGCGGCGGCGAGGAACAGGCGGCGTGAGAGCATGGATCATGGTCCTTCGAGGGGCGGCGGCCTTGCGCCGCCATGCCCGGATTATCTGACAGGCCGGTGACGGATCAGACGTTGAACTTGAAGTGCAGCACGTCGCCGTCCTGCACGACATATTCCTTGCCCTCCTGGCGCAGCTTGCCGGCATCGCGCGCGCCCGCCTCGCCGTTCAGCGCGATATAATCGTCATAGGCGATGGTTTCGGCGCGGATGAAACCGCGTTCGAAATCGCTGTGGATCTCGCCTGCGGCCTGCGGGGCCTTGGAGCCGACCTCGACCGTCCAGGCGCGCGCTTCCTTGGGGCCGACGGTGAAGAAGGTGATGAGGTGGAGCAGATCGTATCCGGCGCGGATGACGCGGGCGAGGCCGGTCTCCTCGAGGCCGAGGTCCGACAGGAATTCCATCCGTCCGTCATGGTCCATGCCGACCAGCTCGGATTCGATCGCGGCGGAGACCACGACAGCTTCCGCGCCCTCGGCCTTCGCCTTTTCGAACACGCGCGCGCTGAACGCGTTGCCGGTCGCCGCGCTGCCTTCGTCGACATTGCAGACATAGAGCACGGGCTTGGAGGTGAGCAGCTGCGCCTGCGCGAGCACGCGGGCTTCTTCGTCATCGGCAGGCTCGGTCAGCCGCGCGGGCTTGCCTTCGCGCAGCAGCTCGAGCGCCTTGCCGAGCACCGACGCGCCGATCTTCGATTCCTTGTCGCCCTGCTGCCCGCGCTTGACCAGACCGGGGACGCGCTTCTCCAGGCTCTCGAGATCGGCGAGCAGAAGCTCGGTCTCGACCGTCTCGGCATCCGAGATCGGATCGACCTTGTTCTCGACATGCTGGATGTCGTCATCCTCGAAGCAGCGCAGCACGTGGACGATGGCATCGACCTCGCGGATATTGCCGAGAAACTGGTTGCCCAGGCCCTCGCCCTTGGATGCGCCGCGCACCAGGCCCGCGATATCGACAAAGGCGAGCTGGGTCGGAATGATCTTCTGGCTGCCCGCGATCGCGGCCAGCTTGTCGAGACGCGGATCGGGCACCGCGACATTGCCGACATTGGGCTCGATCGTGCAGAACGGATAGTTCGCCGCCTGCGCCGCCTGCGTCTCGGTCAGCGCGTTGAACAGCGTGGACTTGCCGACATTCGGCAGCCCGACAATACCGCATTTGAAACCCATGATTTTCCCAGCCTGAAAGTGTTTGTCGGCGCCTGCGCCGATCCTGGCTGCGCCCTAGCGCCATTGCCGGGGCAATTCCAGTGCCTCCGCTCAGCCGATTTCGTGCACTGCCTTGACCCAGGGGCCATAGGGGGAGCCGCCCAGCATCTGGACCTGCACCTTCGCAGAAACCTCGTTGATCGCCTCTTGCGGCTTGGGACCGGGATGCACAGCGCGGCGCAGGGGACGCTGGCCGGCGGGCAGCGCCATGATCTCGGCGATGGCGCGGGGCACATCCATCGGATCGGCCGAGCGACCGCTGCCATCCTCCGTGCCCATGCGCGCCACCACCGCCGGATAGGCCGCCGCGCGCACGGCATCGAGCCGCGCCTTGAGCGCGCCGGTATAGCGGTTGCGGTTGCGCCAGACATCGGTGGGATAGCCGCCCGGTTCGATGATCGTCACGTCTATGCCATGCGGCACCAGCTCATAGGCCATCTGCTCGCTCAAGGCTTCGAGCGCGAACTTGGTCGCGGAATAATGCCCGCCATTGGGGACGATCACCCGGCCGAGCTCCGAGGAGATGTTGACGATCAGGCCCCGCTTGGCCTTGCGCATCGCGGGCAGCGCCGCGCGGGCGACGCGCTGGGCACCGAACACGTTGGTGTCGAAGATCAGCTTCGTTGCCTCCATGTCCTGCAATTCGACCGGGCCGGTAATGCCGATCCCGGCATTGTTGATGACGACATCAAGCGCGCCACCGGCTTGCGCCTCGGCTTCGAGCACGGCCCTCGCGACCATGGCCTCCGAAAGGACATCGAGTTCGAGCACGGTGATGTCCAGCTTTTCGGTCTCCGCCGCGTTGAGCAGTTCGCTGGCCTGGGGGCGGGGCAGGTTGCGCATGGTCGCGAAGACCTTCGCACCGGCGCGCGCATAATACAGTGCGCCGAGAAAGCCGAAGCCGGTGGCGGCGCCGGTGATGAGAATGGACTTGCCCTTGAGATCGGGGGCTACCGTCGCCTGCGCGGCGACACGAGGCGCAAACGCCGCCATTCCGGCAAGAGCGCTACCGCCAAGCACGTCGCGGCGATGGGGAAATTCGGCCATGGCTGTCACTCCTGAAAGACTGCGGCCGCCAGCATCGCAAAACCTGCTGGCGGCCGCAAATGTTTCAGGGACTTGGGCGTTCCTGTTACGGTTAACCCTCAGCCCGCAGCGCAAGATTGCGGAACGATCAGTTGCCCACCGGCTGCTTGTCGGTGCGCGTCACCACGATGGTCGACGAGCGCGGCTTTTCGCCGGCGATCGGCCAATTGCCTGTCGGGTGCTGGATGTTGATGAAAAAGTCGGTGAGGCTGGGCGTATAGGCGATGCCGGTAATCTCGCAGCCGAGCGGACCGACCAGGAAGCGCTTGGACTGCTTCGTGCGCTGATCGACATGGAACATCGCATTGTGCCCGAACGCCTGGTCGATGGTCACGCCGCTGACGCCCGATGTGCCGGGGACCGAGTGGTCGGTCTGTACCCAGAGGCGGCCCTGCGGATCGATGCGGATGCCGTCGGGGCTGGAGAAGGTGTCGCCGTTGATATTGCCGACGAGGTTCTCGCCGCCCGGACGCAGCGCCGGATCGCCCGCCAGCAGGAACAGTTCCCAGGTGAAGGTGGTGGCGAGCGGCGAATCGCCCGATTCGCGCATCTTGAGGATATGGCCGTGGCGGTTGGTGACGCGCGGGTTGGTGGCATCGGTGACGCGGCGACCCGAATTGTTGGTCAGCGCGACGAAGATCGCGGTGTTGTCGGGCGCGACGGTGATCCATTCAGGGCGGTCCATCACGGTGCCGCCGGCGACGCGAGCGGCCGATTTGGTGTTGATCAGCACATCGGCCTGGTTGCGGAAATCGACGACGGTCGGGGTCGGTGGCGTGGTCGACTGGCTGACATTGCCGGGATCGCGTGCACCCACAACCAGGCCGTTCTGACCCTGCTGCAGCAGACGCCATTCGCCGGTGCCGTCCGCGTTGAAGCGCGCAACGAACAGCTGACCGAAATCGAGCATGTCGATATTCGCCGCGCGGTTCGTGGCGCTGAACGCGCGTTCGCAGACGAACTTGTAGATGCAGCCCGGGGTCGCATCGTCACCCATGTAGAAGGCGACGCGGCGATCGGCATTGGCCATGAACGCGGTGTTCTCATGGTCGAACCGGCCCATCGCGGTGCGCTTGGTCGGCTGGGCGAGCTCCTGGAACGGATCGATCTCGACCACCCAGCCATAGTCAGTCGCAGGCTGGCTCGGGTCGAAATAATTGTCCGTGGTTTCCTCGCAGGTGAGATAGGTGTTCCACGGCGTGCGGCCGCTGGCGCAGTTGTTGAGCGTGCCCTTGATCGGGTTGCTCAGCAGCCCCGCCGCCGGACCGCCGACGCGATAGGCCGAGTTGCCGGTATAGCGCTTGTTGTAGCGCGAATTGGGCACGACCGACCATTTGCCGTCCGCGCCCTTGGCGATTTCCACCACGCCGACGCCGACCGCCGAGAGCGCGAGCTGGCGCTGCGCGGCGGTGGCCGATGCCGGGTTGCTGGTGACCGCAGCCACGTCTGCATCGCTCATCAGGATGTTGAAATCGGGATATTCGAAGTTCACCGCCAGCACGCCTGACGTGTTGGCATCGGTGTTGGGAATGGCGAACAGCTCCATGCCGTCATGGTTGCCGCCGGCCCATTTCTCGGCCTGGCCGGGAGTGGGGAAGGAGCCGTTGAAGGCTGCAACGCCGGGCTCGATCAGATCGCCCGCCTTGAGCAGCACGGCGGTCTCATATCCGGTGGGCACGGTGACGCGGTCGTTCTGGTTGGCCGGGACCGAGTTGAACGTGACCGAGAAGCTTGGGGCAGGGGCCGGGGTCGGTGTCGGCGTCGGTGCGGTTCCGGTATTGGGGGGCAGCGTGACATTGTTGCCCGCGCCATTGCCGTCACCGCCACAGCTTGCGACCATCGGCGCCAGCGCCAGGCCGAACAGGCCGTTCACCAGGATCTTGCGGCGCGACGGATTGGCCGCGACGATCGCTTCCAGGCTGTTGGGATCGTCATGGTCGGCATTTTCGATGCGATAGGGCGCGCGCGCCGCGTCGGTCAGGTGAGACAAGGTGATTCCCCCGAAAAATCATGGTGTTGATGCCGCGTTCAGCCCCGCGCTGATGCGGCGTGCGCGTGTGTTGCCCGAATTGCGCGCGATCGTGATGGCGGCGCGATGACAGGTCGAAGAAAGCTGTGCGTCACGAACAAGACATCGTTTCGGGGGCAATTTGCCGCTCCCCCAAGGACTTGTCTCAGGACCCGTCCGCACACATCTGCGCGAGCATGAAAGCCTTTTGGACTGTTGACGATCTCGCGCGCGATCTGGCGGCGCTGGGCCTGGGGCAGGGCGATATCGTGCTGGGTCATGCCGGTCTGCGCAGCATCGGGCCGATGATCGCGGGGCCGGATACGCTGATCGCGGCGCTGCGCCAGGTGGTGGGGGCCGAGGGCACGATCATGGCCTATGCCGACTGGCAGGGCGCCCCCGAAGCGGCTTGCGACGAGGAAGGGCACATACTGCCCGAATGGCGCGATCATGTGCGGCCGTTCGATCCCGCCGCATCGCGCGCGATCCGCGACAATGGCGCGTTTCCCGAGTTCCTGCGCACCACGCCCGGTGCGCTGCGCAGTGTCAGCCCCGGTCCTTCGATGGTCGCGCTGGGGGCGAAGGCCGCATGGCTGATCGATCCGCACCCGCTCGATTATGGCTATGGCCCCGGCACCCCGCTGGCGCGGCTGGTCGAGGCAGGCGGCAAGGTCGTGATGATCGGCGCGCCGTGGGAGACGATGACGCTGCTCCACCATGCCGAACATCTCGCCGATATTCCGGGCAAGCGCTTGGTGCGCTGGGACGTGCCGTTCTTGGAGGACGGGCGGACGGTGTGGCGCACGGTCGAGGAGTTCGACACCGGCAATCCGGTGGTTGATGGGCTGGACGACGACTATTTCGACGAAGTGGTACGCGATTTCGTCACGGCGGGCGGCGGACGGCAGGGCAAGGTCGGCGCGGCCGATGCGCTGCTGGTCGATGCGCCCGCGATGACGCGCTTTGCGGTCGAGTGGCTCGAGCGCCGCTTCTAGCCGCGCCGCGCCGCGAGCAGACCGATGCCGAGCCACAGGCCGAGCGGGAAGCTCATGCCTGCGCCGACCAGCGGAACTGGGAACCAGCCGAAGATCGGCGCGGCGCAGGCGACTGCGATATAGAGCGCGAGCGCGCGCGCGGCGACATCGTCCAGCCGCAGCGCGAAAAGAATCGCGGGGATGGCCGCCAGGCTCGCTACGGCGGCCCAGGCGAGTGCAGGCGCGGACGCATGCGCAAGCTGGATGATCTGCTCGACCTCCGGCACGGGTTGAAGCGGATCGGCGCGCAGCAGCGACAGCGCGGCGATTCCGAACAGGCAGAGCGCCGTGACCAAAGCGGAGATGCGCTTGTCGGTGACCAGGATGGCAAAACCAGCAAGCGCGAGCGCGAACGCCTGCGACGCATCGGGCTGCAGCGCGAGGATCGCGGCGAGCAGCGTCGCGATGATCGGCACCAGCCGGTGCCGCGCGCCGAGCCGCGCCATCGCGACGATCGCGGCGGGCAGGACGAGCGCGGCGATGTTGACGAACAGTGGCCCAGCGGCGAGCCAGCGATGCACGCCCTGCTGATCCGGGCCGACCAGCGTCGTCGCCACCAGCGCCAGCGCGCCAAGCGCAATGCCGATCCAGGCCCTGGACGAGGGCGCGGTCCGCGCGATCGCGAAGGCCGCGCCGCCGCCAAGCACCCAGGCGATGACATTGGGGATCCAGCGCATCTGCGGCGTTCCGCTCAGCACCATCGCCGCGATGCCGCAGCCGGTCGCGATCAGCGACAGCAGGGCGAAAAGGGCGAGCAGCCGGGTATCGCTGCGAGCGGCAAGGCTCATCCCTGCTGCCTCATCGCGACATCGTTCATGAAGCGCACGTCGTCGTCCTGCGTCAGCCAGCCGGCTTCCGCGCCGATCGCGCCGAGCATGTCGGTGAGGTCATCGAGTTCGGTCTTGGCGAAATTGCCGAGCACATGGCCCGTCACCCGGTCCTTGTTGCCGGGATGGCCGATGCCGATCCGCACGCGGCGGAATTCGGGGCCGATATGCTGGTCGGCCGAGCGCAGGCCGTTATGCCCGGCGGTGCCGCCGCCGCGCTTCACCTTGACCTTGAACGGGGCAAGGTCGAGCTCGTCGTGAAATATGGTGACGTCCTGCGGTTCGAGCTTGAAGAAGCGCATCGCCTCGCCGATCGCCTGACCGGACTTGTTCATGAAGGTCGCTGGCTTGAGCAGCAGCAGCTTCTGGTGGCCCAGACGGCCTTCCTGCGCCCAGCCCTGAAAGCGGCGCTTGGGCGGCTCGAAACCGTGCATGTCGGCGATGATGTCGATCGCCATGAACCCGACATTGTGCCGGTGCAGGGCATATTCGGGGCCGGGATTGCCCAGGCCAACCCAGATTTGCATGGAACCACTCCCTTTGGTTCAGGGAGGGGCGGGGAGAGGGGCATCGTGCCAGCCTCTCGACATTCCCCTCTCCCAACCCTCTCCCCCAAGGGGGAGAGGGCGAGAAAGATGGATTACTCGCCAGCCGGCGTTTCGTTGTCGCCTTCGCTCGACTTCAGCGCCGAGGGAGCAACGATGGTGGCGATGGTGAAATCGCGGTCGGTGATCGCCGAGGTCGCGCCCTTGGGCAGCTTGACCGCAGAGATGTGGATCGAATCGCCGACATCGGTGCCGGTGACGTCGATCTCGATCTCGTCGGGGATGTTGGTCGCGTCGCAGACCAGTTCCAGCTCGTGACGCACGACGTTGAGCACGCCACCGCGCTTCAGGCCGGGCGAGGCTTCTTCGTTGACGAACACGACGGGCACGGCGACTTCAACGGTCGCGCCCTTGGCGATACGCAGGAAATCGACATGGATCGCGCGGTCGCTGACCGGGTGGAACGCCACGTCCTTGGGCAGGGTGACGATCGTCTTGCCATCGACTTCGATCTCGACGATCGAGTTCATGAAATGGCCGGTGCCGAGCAGCTTGTTCAGCGCGCGCTCTTCGACATGGATCGTTTCCGGATCCTTCTTGTCGCCGTAAATGACGGCGGGTACACGGCCTTCGCGGCGGAGTGCACGGGAGGCTCCCTTGCCTGCCCGATCACGCAGCTGGGCCGACAGGGTAAGCGTATCGCTCATAAACTGTCTCCAGATTACAGATGGTCAAAATATCCCCGGCCACGCCTCCAGGGATGACCATGGCGTCGGGGAAGCGGTGCGCATAGTCGCGACTCTCGCAAAAAGCAAGCGTTTCGGGCCTATTGGAGGCGGGTGATCGTATAGCCCTTCGCCTCGAGCAGCGCCTGGACGCTGTCATCGCCCGCCAGATGCGCTGCTCCGACTGCGACAAAGGGCCTGGCGCCGAGGCTCAGCAGGTCCTCGATCTGCGCGGCCCAGTCGCGGTTGCGGCGCACCAGGATGCGTTCGCGAATCTGCGGACGTTCGAGAAGGCCGCGATTGGCGGCTTCGGCAAGCTTTTCGGGCTCGCCCTTGAGCCACGAGGTCACCATGTCGCGATAGGCCCTGGGGGCATTGTCGGCATCGGCGATCACGCTTTCGAGCATCGCGCGCTGATCGGCCTCGGCCAGCTGATCGAAATAGGTGAACTGGCGCGCAGGCGTCTCGAGCCCGATCACTGGCTTGTCGCGCCGCCGGTAGCGCGCGGCGAGCACGCGCTCGACACCTTCTTCCCGCACCATCGCCAGATTGGCGGTGGCGGCGCCCGCGAGCGAGATCGCCGCGGCCCAGCTTTCGAGCGTCTCGAACCGCGCGGGCGCGAGGCGGCTGGCAGCGCGCAGCGCCTCGCCCTTGTCGCGCAGCTCGGGCGGCAGGCGATCTGCGAGAGGCGGCTGGCCCGGGCTGTTGCCAAGCTCCTGGAAGGTTTTCGTGATATCGGCAGAATTCTCGAGGCCCACGACTTCGAGCACCAGCCGGTCGGACCGATCCATCGCCTGCTTCATCTTCGGGCTGATCCATCTGATGTCAGTGGGCAGCGCGTGGATGCCGCCGAACAGCCAGGCTTCGCCGCCATTCGGCCCCTGGACATGCCAGAGTGCAGGCGTGCCCTTTTTCGGGCCGTCCCAGGCGGCCATCCCCATGTCGAGAAACGGAAAGCCGCTGCACGCCTGGATCATCAGGAGCAGCGGCAGCATCAGCCAGCGGGCGATCGTGGAATTCATGGGCACCAAGCTAGGGATGCAAGCGCGCAAAGCAAAGCCTAACCGCCGAACGCCGCCTCGATTTCGCGGCGGATGCCGGGGACCAGATCGGGATCGGTGGTCAGCACCGCCGCTTCCTCATCGCAGATCGCCAGGAACGCGCGGCGCTTGAAATCGGCGAGCAGATGCGGCGGAAACAGGCTGCCGTCGGGCATGGACGAGGCGATGATGTCGATCAGCCGCTCGGCCCCGTGCAGGCGTCCCCAGAGATAGTCGTTCTCGCGATACGCGCGGCTGAAGAATGCGCCGAAGCTGTTGAACTCGATGCCCTTGAGCATCGCCGCCGCGCCGCCCTGACGCAGCGACTGGCAATCGTCGGGCGAGATGCGATCGACCTTGATCGGGTCATATTCGTTCTGCCCTTCGCCCTGGAGCAGCGGCAAAGTGGCGATGTCGTAGAACGGAAAACCGAGATAGGCGAGCAGCAGCGAACGGCGGCTCTCGCGCGGCAGCAGCGCAAGCGCGCCTGCGAGCTGCTCGTCGACGATCCCATCCGCGCTGCGCAGGTCGCGGCGGGCAGCGAGTTCGGCAATCGCCATGGCCGGGTCGTCGATCGCACCTGCGGCAATATCGGCAAAGCCCTGGCCGAGATGGTCTGTCGTCTCACGGTCGAGATAGTGCGAAAGGCAGGCGTAGAGCGTTTCGTGCATCGCGACCACCGCTTCGGGCGGTGTGCGGCCCGATTGCGCGATATCCTCGCCCAGCCGCCGCGCCAGGAAGCGCAAGCGGCGGATGCGGAAGCCCAGGTCCTGGGTGCGGAAGAACAGGATCGCCTCGTCGCTGGCCCCGCCGCCCTTGCCCGAGAGCCGGTCCATGCCGCTGCGGTGCAGCTCCGCGCGAATGGCCTCGCGCAATCGCTCGGCGTAGAGCGCGCGCGGGCCACGATGCGCGCGGCGGAGCGTGTCGACCATGTCCTCGACGATCGTCGCGAGCTTGAGCTGCGCATAGGAGGCATAGGCAAAGCCCGCCATATGCGCGGCGCGGTCCTGCGCCTTGTTGCGCCATTTGGTCAGCCGCTGCGGCGTCGGGCTGTCGAGGAACAGGGTGTAGCCGAACAGCTTGCTCACCGTTTCCTCGACCTCGGCGCGCAGCGCATCGGTGATGGCGCGCATCTGGCGCACGCGCGACGAGCGGCGCTCGATGCCTTCCAGATTGTCGCGGATCGGCTGTTCGCGCGGAATGTCCGAGATCGCGCCGAAAATGGTCGAGAAGAAGCCGGGCAGCCGTTGGCCCATGGCATCGCGTTCGCGCGACTGGTCCATGCCGCCGACGATATCGGGCTTGGGGTCGATATAGACGAAGCGCCGGTCGATCTCGCGATGCGCGGGCCGGTCGCGCAGCGCGTCGATCGCCTGGGCAAAGGGGGCGTTGGCGAGCACCGATCCATCGATCAGCACCGCGCTTTCGGCCTCGCCTTCGGCATATTGCTGGGGGAACACGCGCGCCAGAAACGCCTCGCGCCCGGGCCAGTGCCTTTCTCGTCGCGCCAGCATCCGGTCCATCTCCGCGACGTTGAAAGGCGGGAAGGCACCCGGAAAGCTCGCGGTGGCGCGCGCGGCGAACACGAGCTCGGCTGGATCGGCGAGCGAATCGTCGCGGCCGCGCAGATAGCGAAAGCCTATGGAAAGCCGGTGCTCGGTCTCGACCACCTCGGCCGGGCTGTTGAGGCGCAGCCGCTCGAGATGCCCGCGAAAGTCGGTAACGGTGACGAACAGGTCGAGCGGCTGGCCGAGCGGAAGCAGGCGCGGGCCTGCGGGCGTCGCCGCCATCGCCTCCATCGCCTCATACAAAAGCGCGGAAAATCCGGTGCCGCTGAACGGCGGGGCGAACCAGCGCGCGCGAACGAGGCGCGAGAGCTTGGTGCGCACCTCGGCGCGCGCTTCGGGCGCGACGCTGCGGTCGAGCGCGCCGCCGGGCCGCCGCAGCAGCAGCCAGACGAGCGGCTGCGCCCAGAATTTGGTGAAACGCGAAAACGGCCGCGCATCGGGATCGAGCAACCGGTCGATATCCGCGCATTCGAGCCACATGCGGGTCAGCGGTTCGAGCGACTGGCCGCTGGTCAGCGCCTGGGCCAGGAACACGCCGTTGATGCCGCCCGCGCTCGCCCCGGCAATGATGTCGGGCAGCAGCCGCAGCTTGACCTGGCTTTGCGCGGCAAAGGCCTCGAACAGTTCGCGATACACGCTCTGGCTGCCGCTCGCCGGGGGATCGCCCGCGTGGAAATTGCGGCTGGCACGGGTTGCGCGCCAGATTTCCTTGGTGATGCCGTGCATATAGACCGCGAGGCTGATGCCGCCATAGCAGACCAGGGCGATGCGGAGTTCCTTCTGGCGCATGGCGGCGGCGCGGACCTTTTCGTTCAGCCTCTTCTTGTCACTTCGTCTGCACGCTATCGATGTTACGCTGCAAGCGCAAAGCGCCAATTGCGTTCCAGTTTTGTTCGGGCTATGCGCGTGCCATGGCAAAGCCGCGCAAAACCTATGTCTGCCAGGCCTGTGGCAGCGTCTCCAACCGCTGGCAGGGCCAGTGCCCCGATTGCGGCGAGTGGAACACGCTCACTGAACAGGCTGCGCCGACGGCCTTTTCGGCGCGGCACGACCTGCAGACCGGCGGGCAGCGCATCCAGCTCGCCCGGCTCGACGCTGCGGTCGAGCTGCCGCCGCGCATCTCGACCGGCATTGCCGAGTTCGATCGCGCGCTGGGCGGCGGGCTGGTGGCGGGATCGGCAACGCTGATGGGCGGCGATCCGGGCATCGGCAAGTCGACCTTGCTGCTCCAGGCCTCGGCCAATATGGCGCGGGCAGGCCATGCGATCGTCTATATCAGCGGCGAGGAAGCGGCGGACCAGGTGCGGCTGCGCGCGCTGCGGCTGGGCCTTGCCGATGCGCCGATCGATCTCGCCTCGGCGACCTCGGTGCGCGACATCCTGACCACGCTGCGTGCCATGGAATCGCCAGTGATGCTGGTGATCGATTCGATCCAGACGATGCACAGCGACCTGATCGAAGGCGCGCCGGGCACGGTCAGCCAGGTGCGCGCCTCGGCGCAGGAGCTGATCCGCTATGCCAAGGACAGCGGCTGCGCGGTGATCCTGGTCGGCCATGTCACCAAGGATGGAAATATCGCAGGGCCGCGCGTGCTCGAGCATATGGTCGATACGGTGATGAGCTTCGAAGGCGAGCGCAGCCACCAGTATCGCATCCTGCGATCGATCAAGAACCGCTTCGGCGCGACCGACGAGATCGGCGTCTTCGCGATGGAGGAGGCGGGGCTGTCCGAGGTCGGCAACCCGTCGAGCCTGTTCCTGAGCGATCGCGACGCGCAGATGCCGGGCACCTCGGTCTTTCCGGCGCTGGAGGGCACGCGGCCGGTGCTGGTCGAGATCCAGGCGCTGACCGTACGCCTGTCGAGTGGGGCGACGCCGCGCCGTGCGGTGGTCGGCTGGGATTCGGGACGGCTGGCGATGGTGCTGGCGGTGCTCGAGGCGCGCTGCGGGCTGAGCTTCTCGACCGCGGAAGTTTATCTCAATGTAGCGGGCGGCTATCGGCTGTCCGATCCGGCGGCGGATATGGCGGTGGCGGCGGCGCTGGTCTCGGCACTGTCCGAACGGCCATTGGGCTCGGGCACGATCGTGTTCGGCGAACTCGCGCTGTCGGGCGAGCTGCGCCCCGTCGCGCATTCCGGGCTGCGGCTGCGCGAAGCGGCGAAGCTCGGCTTCGAAAAGGCGCTGGTGCCCGCCAGCGTGACGGCGAAGGCGTCGGGCGATACCGGCGGAATGCGGCTCAGTTCCTATGCGCGGCTGGCAAATCTCGTTGACCAACTGCTGGGCCGCAACTAGCGGTTCGCCTCATGACCGCATTCGATGTCCTTGTCCTCACGCTGCTTGCGGGCGGCGCGATTCTGGGTTTCCTCAACGGCTTCGTCTATGCGGCGATCTCGCTCATCGCCTGGGTGGCGGGCATCTTCGCGCTGCGGCTGTTCCATGCGCCGGTCACCGCGCTGCTCAAGGAGCCGGTGGGCAATGATGCGGGCGCGGCGGCGCTCGCGTTGGTCGGCATTTACCTCAGCGTCTATCTGATCGGCAAGCTGATCGCGACCTCGCTGCGCAGCCGCACGCGCAAATCGGTGCTGGGGCCGATCGACCGGGTGCTGGGCTTCGGTTTCGGCGCGGTCAAGGGGCTGATCCTGGCGACCTTGACCTATCTGCTCGTCACCATGCTGCACGGCATCGTATGGCCGAACGAGGGCCAACCCGAATGGATCACCGACAGCCGCACCTATCCGCTGCTCAACGCCAGCGGTACCGCCCTGGTCGATCTCTACGACTATCAGCAGACGCTCGGCGATGAGTGAGCCGCGCCGCCGGGTCCGCCATGGCTGAGGTGCTGTATACGCCTGCCATCCTCGCGCTCGCGGTGTCGCTCGCCGATCATCCGCTGACCGACGATCTGCCGCACCGCGCCGAACTGCGGTCGCAGAGCTGCGGGTCGGTGGTGAAATTGGGGCTGGCGCTTGATGGGGACCGGCGGGTCGAACGCTTCGGCGTGCAGGCGACCGCCTGCGCACTCGGCCAGGCCTCGACCGCGATCCTCGCAGCGCATGTCGCGGGGCAGGGCAGCGACGCGCTGGTGGCGGCGCGCGACGATCTGGCGGCATTCCTGGCGGGACAGCGGAACGATCCCGGCACCTGGCCGGGAATCGAGCATCTCGTCAGCGCCTTGCCCTATCCGGCGCGGCACGGTTCGATTATGCTGCCCTGGCGCGCGACGGTCGCTGCGCTCGACCTTTCGGCCCGAACGGACACCTGAACGCATGGAACATGGCGGCGATATCTTCCTCTCGGGCACGGTGCTGCTCGCCGCTGCGCTCGCCTTCGTGCTGCTGTTCCGCAGGCTGGGGCTGGGGGCGGTGCTGGGCTATCTGGTCGGCGGCATCATCATCGGGCCGCAGGTGCTCGGGCTGGTCGCCGATCCCGAGCTGATCGTCGGTTTCGCCGAGATCGGCATCGTGCTGCTGCTCTTCCTGGTCGGGCTCGAACTCGCCCCGGCGCGGCTCTGGCAGCTGAAGCGCGACATATTCGGGCTGGGCTTGTCGCAGGTCGTGGTCTGCGGGCTGGTGCTTGCCGGGTTCGTCTTCCTCGTCACCGGTTCTACCTGGGGCGCGGCATTGGGGCTCGGGCTACCGCTTGCCTTGTCCTCGACCGCGCAGGTGCTGCCGCTGCTGCAATCGCAGGGACGGTTGAACACGCCCACCGGCGAGCGCGCCTTTTCGATCCTGCTGTTCCAGGACCTGTCGATCGTCCCGCTGCTGACGATCATCGCCGCGCTGTCGCGCGCGCCGCAGACCGGACCGCAGACACCGGGCTGGCTGCTCGCCCTCTATGCGGTCGCGGCGATCGCCGGGCTGGTCCTCGCCGGGCGTTATGGCCTCGCGCCTTTGCTTAAGCTGATCGGCAAGGTGGCCGAACGCGAGCTGTTCATCGTCGCCGGGCTGCTCGCGGTATTCGGCAGCGCCGCGCTGATGCACAGCATCGGGATTTCGGCGGCTTTGGGTGCGTTCATCGCGGGGGTGATGCTGGCGGACTCGCCCTTCCGGCACGAGCTTGAGGCGGACATCGATCCGTTCCGCTCGATTCTGCTCGGGCTGTTCTTCCTCGGCGTCGGCATGATGCTCGATATCGGCGTGATCATGGCCGATCCGCTGTTCGTCGTCGCGATGGCGCTGGCGCTGGTGGCGATCAAGGTCGCCATCATCTTCGGCATCGCCAAGGCGTTCGGCATGGAAAATCGCGCCGCGTTCGTGCTCGGCCTGCTGCTCAGCCAGGGCGGCGAATTCGCCTTCGTGCTGTTTGCCGAGGCGCAGGCGGCCTTGCTGATCGAACCTTCCGCCGCCAGCCGTTTCGGTGCGATCGTCACCTTGTCGATGGCGACCACGCCCTTCCTGATGCTCACCACCCGGCTGTTCGGCGGGGTGCGCGGGTCGGGCACCGAGGACATGGTCGATCCCGAACAGGCGCGCCAGTCGAACGCGATCGTCATCGGCCATGGCCGGTTCGGCCAGGCGGTAGCCCAGATCTTCGCTGGAGCAAGCATCTCGGTGACGCTGATCGACATCAACCCTGATCAAATCCGCCTCAGCGGCGAATTCGGCCGCAAGGTCTTCTATGGCGATGGCACCCGCATCGACCTGCTGCGCCGGGCAGGCGCGGAAGGCGCAGGCGCGCTGCTGTTCTGCATGGACGACAAGAATTTCGGACCTGATCAGATCGAACCGATCGCGCATGCCTTTCCAGACGCGAAGATTTTCGTGCGCGCCAACGACCGTCGCCAGCTGCTCGCATTAAAGCACGCACCGATCGCGGCGGCGCAGCGCGAGCTGTTCGAATCCTCGGTCAAGCTGGCGCATACCGCGCTGCTGCGCACAGGGATCGACCCCATCGTCGCCGACCGCGTGGTCGAGGAATTCCGCCGGAGAGACTGCGAACGGCTGGAACTCCAGATGGAGGCCGGCAGTATGAGGGCGGGAATGCACCTGAGCTTCGGCGCGGTGGATTCGGAGGCCTTCGACCCGCAGGCGCTCGATCCGCAGGCCGAACAGGCATGACCGTCCGTGCAAGACCATGGACGAATGGCCTGCCATTGCCTATGTAACCGCCTGAACAGGATGACGTGCTCCCAGTGAAACTGCTTCTTGCCCTGCTTGCGCTGTTGACCGGATTTTCGGTGAGCGATGGCGTGCGCCTGGCCGATCCGGCCCTGGCGCAGGGCAATGGCGTGGTTCGCGACTCGCAGATTCTGGCCGAGGACTGCCAGGTCGCGATCAGTGCCGCAGTGCTGCTCGTCGTGACGCTCCTGCCGCTGATCATCGCCTTGCGGCCGAGCCAGCACCGCCTGATTGCGCGCACCATCCGTGTCGCGCCGCTTACCGTCCATCGTTCGGACCGGCTGCTCCAATAAGCTGCAATCCGGCGCGTCTTTCGATGCGTCTTCAGCCCCTGTCCTGACCGGGGCCGGCCAGACACGTGTGCCTGTGCCTGGCATTCGACCGTTTCTCCCAAGTTTTCCAAGGAATTATCGCCATGCTGGGCGCCATTGCCAAATCGCTTTTCGGCTCTGCCAACGACCGCTACGTCAAGGGCCTGCTCAAGATCGTCGACAAGATCAACGCCTTCGAGCCGCAGATCTCCCCCATGTCCGACGAGGAACTGCGCGACCAGACGCTCAAGTTCCGCGCGCGCCTTGAAGCGGGCGAGACGCTCGACGACATCCTGCCCGAGGCTTTTGCCACCGTCCGCGAAGCCTCGATCCGTACGCTTGGCATGCGCCATTTCGACGTCCAGATGGTCGGCGGCATCGTGCTCCACCGCGGCGAGATTGCCGAAATGCGCACCGGCGAGGGAAAGACGCTGGTGGCAACGCTCGCCTGTTACCTCAATGCGATCGAGCGCAAGGGCGTCCACGTCGTCACGGTGAACGACTATCTCGCTGCGCGCGACGCCGAATGGATGGGCCAGGTCTATCGCTTCCTGGGGCTTACAACCGGGGTGATCGTGCCCAATCTCAACGAGACGCAGCGGCGTGAGGCTTATGCCGCCGACATCACCTATGCGACCAACAACGAGCTCGGCTTCGATTACCTCCGCGACAACATGAAGCACGAGCGCAGCCAGATGGTGCAGCGCCCGTACAATTTCGCGGTGGTCGACGAGGTGGACTCGATCCTGATCGACGAGGCGCGCACCCCGCTGATCATCTCCGGCCCGACCGACGACAAGTCCGAAATGTACATCGCGGTCAACGCGATCGTGCTCAAGCTCGACGAGGCGGATTACGAGAAGGACGAGAAGTCGCGTTCGGTGATCCTGACCGAGGACGGCACCGAGAAGGCCGAGCGGCTGCTCGAGGAAGCCGGCCTGCTCACCGGCAGCAACCTGTACGATGTCGAGAACACGCAGATCGTCCATCACCTCGATCAGGCGCTCAAGGCCAATGTGATGTTCAAGCGCGACATCGATTATATCGTCAAGGACGACCAGATCGTCATCATCGACGAATTTACCGGGCGCATGATGGACGGGCGCCGCTGGTCCAACGGCCTGCACCAGGCGGTCGAGGCGAAGGAGGGCGTGCAGATCAAGCCCGAGAACCAGACGCTCGCCTCGATCACCTTCCAGAACTATTTCCGCATGTATCCCAAGCTGTCGGGCATGACCGGGACGGCGGCGACCGAAGCGGCGGAATTCTTCGACATCTACAAGATGAACGTGGTCACCATTCCGACCAACAACCCGATCCGCCGCATCGACGAGGAGGACGAGTTCTACAAGAACACGACCGACAAGTTCCAGGCGATCGCCAAGGCGATCCGCGAGAAATACGAGACCGGCCAGCCGGTGCTGGTCGGCACGGTGTCGATCGAAAAGTCGGAAATGCTCTCCGAATTCCTGAACAAGGAAGGCGTAAAGCACAGCGTACTCAACGCGCGCTTCCACGAGCAGGAAGCGCATATCGTGGCGCAGGCGGGCCGTCTGGGCGCGGTGACCATCGCCACCAACATGGCGGGCCGCGGAACAGACATTCAGCTTGGCGGCAATGTCGAATTCCGCATCGACGACGAACTGCGTGACATGCCCGAGGGACCGGAGCGCGATGCCGCGATCGAACGGATCAAGGCGGAAGTCGCCGCCGAAAAGCAGCAGGTGCTCGATGCCGGCGGCCTGTTCGTGCTGGGCACCGAGCGGCACGAAAGCCGCCGCATCGACAATCAGCTGCGCGGCCGTTCGGGCCGTCAGGGCGACCCCGGCCTTTCGCGCTTCTATCTCTGCCTCGAAGACGACCTGCTGCGCATCTTCGGACCAGATACCCTGTTCTCGCGGATGATGAAGAACAACCTGGCCGATGGCGAGGCGATCGGTTCGAAATGGCTGTCCAAGGCGATCGAGACCGCGCAGAAAAAGGTCGAGGCACGCAACTACGACATCCGCAAGCAGGTCGTCGAATATGACGACGTGATGAACGACCAGCGCAAGGTGATCTACGAACAGCGTTCGGAGATCATGGACGCCGAGGCGGTCGACGATGTCGTCGCCGACATGCGCGCCGACACGGTCAACGCGATCGTCGGCGAAGCCTGCCCGCCGGGCAGCTATCCCGAGCAGTGGAATGTCGCGCAGCTCAAGGCGCGCGTCTCCGAGGTGTTCGGGCTGGAACCCGACATCGACGCCTGGCTGCAGGAAGATGCGGTCGATCCCGAAATGCTCGAGCAGCGCATCCGCGAGATGGCCGAGGCCAAGGTGGAGGCCAAGGCGAGCGAGATCGAGACCGGCATGTGGCGCTCGATCGAGAAATCGGTGCTGCTGCAGAGCCTCGACCATCACTGGAAGGAGCATCTGGCGACGCTCGATGCGCTGCGCCAGGTCGTGTTCCTGCGCGCCTATGCGCAGAAGACGCCGATCAACGAATACAAGAGCGAAGCGTTCGGCCTGTTCGAGCGCATGCTCGAGGTGATCCGCGAGGACGTGACCGGCACGATCATGAATTTGGAAATCCGCGAACCGGAAGTGCCCGCATTGCCCGAGCTGCCCGATTTCCTGACCACCCATTTCGATCCGTTTACTGGCGAGGATAACAGCGCGGATATCGACGGCGGCACCTTGGGTACCGTCACCGCCACGCTGCCGCCGCGCCAGTCGCCGCTGCCTGAGGCCCCGGTCGATCTGGTCAGCAGCGAGATCAGCCGCAATGCCCCGTGCCCGTGCGGATCGGGCCGCAAGTACAAGCACTGCCACGGCAAGGCTGCCTGAGCCGTCATGTGGGGGCTGGCTGCCGGCTTCGCGCTGACGGCTCTGCTCTATGCGTCGGTCGGCTTTGGTGGTGGATCGACCTATAATGCGCTGCTGGTGCTCGCCGGGACAGACTATAAGCTGCTCCCGGCGATCGCTCTGGTGTGCAACCTGATCGTGGTGACCGGCGGTACCTTTCGCTTTGCGCGGGCAGGGCAGGTACCGTGGAAGCCGCTCTGGCCGATCCTGCTGCTGTCGGCGCCCTGTGCCTGGGCGGGCGGGCGGCTGCCGGTGGACAAGCCGCTGTTCGTCGCGCTGCTGGGCTCGGCGCTGCTGGTCGCCGGGCTGCTGATGCTGTTCCAGCGCGAGCCGGGGCAGGGCACCGCGCCGCGCTCGCAGCTCAACTGGGGCAGCGTTCCGATCGGCATGGGCGTCGGATTTTTCAGCGGCATTGTCGGCATCGGCGGCGGGATATTCCTGGCACCTGTGCTGCACCTGTTGCGCTGGGCGAGCGCGCGCCAGATCGCGGCCAGCGCCAGCGTGTTCATCCTGGTCAACTCGCTCGCCGGCCTTGCCGGGCAGTTGATGAAAGCGGATGCTGCCGCGACCCCGGCTACGATCCTGGCCTATTGGCCGCTATTCATATCCGTGCTGATCGGCGGGCAGATCGGCAGCCTGGCCGGCGTGAAGCTGCTCCCACAAAAGCTGATCCGCATCGGTACGGCAGTACTGATCCTCTACGTCGCGGGGCAACTGCTCTGGCAGCGGTTCGGGGTTTAGGATTGATTTGGACCATCTTTTGGTCTAAAATTCGGGTGTCGATCTGGGAGATTTTCCATGGACGTGTCCGTATCCGACGCGAAAGCGCAGCTCACCGATCTCGTCAGGCGGGCTCAGGCGGGCGAAGAGGTCG
Source organism: Blastomonas sp. 34TW (assembly GCF_059803595.1). Classification (NCBI taxonomy): domain Bacteria; kingdom Pseudomonadati; phylum Pseudomonadota; class Alphaproteobacteria; order Sphingomonadales; family Blastomonadaceae; genus Blastomonas; species Blastomonas sp. 34TW. The sequence continues at coordinate 38,062 of NZ_JAPFGW010000014.1, read as the reverse complement.
TGCTGACCCGGCACGGACAAGCCGTTGTACGGATCGTGCCAGTAGCTCCGGTAACCACTGCCGCAGCCCGAAAGAAGGTGCTCGAAACGGTCCGCAGGGCTGTTGCGGGCAAGTCCTGCCCTGGTGCCGTAGCCGCGCGCAGCCAGGACTATCTCTATGGCGATGACGGCCTGCCGCGTTGATCGCTGTCGACACCTCGGCGCTGATGGCGATCTTGCTGGACGAGGATTCAGCGTCGGCCTGTGCCGAATGTCTCGCGTCCGATCAGCCGCTGATCATGTCTGCAGCGACATTGTCAGAAGCGCTGATCGTCGCTGGAGGGCGAAATCTCGGACCGGAAATGGCGCAGATGGTGTCGGGGCTGGGGATCGAGATTGTCGCGGTGACAGAGGATTTCGCCAAGCGCGTCGCCGCAAGCTACTCACGATGGGGCAAGGGCATCCACCCCGCATCGCTCAATTTCGGAGACTGCTTTGCCTATCAGCTGGCGAAGGACCGAGAATGCGGACTTCTCTATGTCGGGAATGATTTTGCGAAAACGGATATCGCGTCAGCGATCTGACAAAAGGCTGGCTCCCCGAGTAGGATTCGAACCTACGGCCAAGTGATTAACAGTCACCTACTCTACCGCTGAGCTATCGGGGAACGCTCTTTTGCCTTCCGGAGGAGGCGATGCTCCCCGGGAGAAGCGCGCCTATAGCACCGGGTTTTTTGGTTTGGCAAGCACCTGATTTCATGTTCAGACGATAAATTGTTCGGCCGAAATGCGGTCGTCCAGGCTGTGGCCCGGATCGAACATCAGCGACAGGCGGCGGTTGGGGTCGATGGCGATCTGGATATCGCGGATATCGCGCACCTCGCGCTGGTCGGCCACCGCGCTGACCGGGCGTTTGCCGGGTTCCAGCACGCGAAAGGTAATCTGCGACGAATCGGGCAGCAGCGCGCCCTTCCACCGGCGCGGGCGGAACGGGCTGATCGGGGTGAGCGCCAGCATGCCGCAGCCCAGCGGCAGGATCGGGCCGTTGGCGGAGAGATTGTAGGCGGTCGAGCCCGCCGGCGTCGCCACCAGCACGCCGTCGCAGACCAGCTCGCCGATTCGCACCGCGTTGTTGACGCTGACCTCAAGCTTGGCGGTCTGGCGCGTTTCGCGCAGCAGCGACACTTCGTTGATCGCAGGATAGGTGACGCGCTCGCCGCTCATCGTCGTCGCGGTCATCGACAGCGGCAGCACCTCGAAGCTCTGCGCCCGGTCCAGCCGGTGCACGATGCTGTCGCCGCTGCGCCACAGGTTCATCAGGAACCCGACGGTGCCTAGGTTCAGGCCATAGACGGGTACGATCCGCCCGCGTTCGAGCATCTGGTGCAGCGTCTGCAGCATGAAACCGTCGCCGCCCATGACGACGACGATATCGGCCTCGTCCAGGCTGGCCCATTCATGCGCCGCCTGCACCTCGCGCGCCGCCTTGCGCGCCCGTTCGGTGGGAGAGACGGCCAGCGCAATTTTGCGGTCAATAACCGATGGGGGCATGTTCCACGCCTTATCTTATGGGTGACAGGGTCTTAACGGATCGGTGCTAATGCGCCAATGTTTCTTGGGCGGTTGCGCATGGTGCCATGACAGGGCATCGCGCGGCAGTGTTCCTGCAAATGGGGGCGGGGTCTGGACAGCAGCGGATATCGGGACAGGCCGACCTGGCGCGGCAGCAGCGCTGGCGCGGTGGACACGGCGCTCGCGGCGGCGCTGGCGGCGTGCGGCTTTGCGCCTGCCGGGAACGGCCCTGCCGATCTGCTGGTTGCGGACATGCGCGGCAAGACCGATGACCTGCCACGCGAGATCGCCAGTCATGCGGGTCCCGGCCTGCTGATCTGCGACAGCGCGTGGCCCGGCCTTGCGCATCCTCTCCCCGCCGCGATCACGCATGCGCTGGTCGCGCCATTTGCGGATGAGGCGCTGCAATTGCAGCTGCGGCTGATCCATGGCCAGCTGGCCTGCCGGAACGAACTGGTGCCCGATCTGCACAAGCGAATCGCCGATTTTGCGGCGGCGGGCGAGGGGGCTTTGCACGCGATGCTGATCGGGCTGCGCCGCATGCCTGCGGTCAACGCGACCTATGGCACTGCGGTGGGCGATGCCGCGCTCGAGGCGATGGAGCAGCGACTCGAACGGCAGGCGGCACGGCTTTCCTCCGGCAGCGCGCTGACGTTGCGCCTGTCGGGCGGCGATTTCCTGATTGCCTATGCCATGGCCGAAGAGCGGCTGGGCTGGCAGGTCATGGCCGAACGGATGCTGCGCGTCGTTTCCGAACCGCTCGACGTCGCCGGGCACCGGCTGCGGCTGACCGCGCGCGCGGCGCTCGCGGTGGCGCGTGAGGGCGAGGGGCCGGTGTCGCTGCTCGACCGGCTGTCGGCGGGGCTCGCCCAGGCGCGCGAAAACGCCGCCGATCCGGTGCGCTGGGCCGATCGCCAGTCCGACCATGCGCCGCAGAGCGGCTATCGGCTCGAACAGGACATCGTCCAGGCGATCGAGCGCGACGAGATCACCGTATTGTTCCAGCCGCAATTCTCGGTCGAGACCGGAAAGATCACCGGGGCCGAGGCGCTCGCCCGCTGGCAGCATCCGCAATATGGCGAGATCGGCGCGGGCACGCTGTTCGCCATCGCCGACAAGGCCGATTTCACGCGCGCGCTATCGCGGCATATCCGCCAGCGCGCGATGCAGCACGCGGCGCGCTGGACCGGACCGCTCGCGCCGCTCAGGCTGTCGCTGAACGTGACCGCCGAGGATCTGGGCGAAAAGGGCTTTGCCAAGCGCGAACTGGCGATGCTGGCCGAGGCCGGGTTCAGCCCGCGCCGTCTGACGCTGGAAATGACCGAGCAGGCGCTGGTGCCAGACCTCAAGCGCGCGGCAGCCCGCTTTGCTGCGCTGCGCGAGGCGGGGGTGCGCATCGCGGTCGATGATTTCGGCACCGGCTATTCGAGCCTGCTGTATCTCAAGCGCCTCCCGCTCGACTATCTCAAGCTCGACCATGCGATGACGCGCGATATCGGCGGCGCCGAGGCGGACAGGATCATCGTGCGGTCGGTCATCGCGATGGCGAGGGCGCTCGACCTCAAGGTCACCGCCGAGGGGGTGGAGAGCGACGCGCAGCTGGCCGCGCTGCGCGACGAGGGCTGCGACTATTTCCAGGGCTTCCTGCGCGGTCGGGCGATGGAGGCGGAAGTTTTCGCAGAGTTTGCGCGGGAGGAACTGGGGTGACTGAACCTGCTCTCTCCCCTTCAGGGGAGAGATAGCGAGACTTGCGAGCTTGCTCGCTAGTCGCAGCAGAGAGGGGCATCTGGGAACAAGAACGTCTGCGCACTTGCCCCTCTCCCAACCGCTGACCGAGGCGCGTGACTCGGTCTGCCCCCTGAAGGGGAGAGGGCTCCTCGCGCCTTACCCTGCCTTCGCACTCTTCTTCACAATGCCCGCCAGGCCCTTGGAAAGCTGGATCAACCCGTTGATCCGCGAGGCCGGATCGCTCCACACGCGCTGGATCAGCAGCTTCTGGTCAGGGCGCAGCTTGGCGGTGCCCTTGAGCCGCTCGACATAGGCGAGCAGACCGGGGACGTCGGGGAAGCTGTCGTTATGGAAGCTGACCAAAGCCCCCCGCGCGCCGACATCGATCTTGGCGACGCACGCGGTGATGCAGTTGAGCTTGATCTCGATCAGCTTGATGAGGTTGCTCGTCGCATCGGGCAGCGGGCCGAACCGGTCGATCATTTCCGCCGCGAACGCTTCGATCTCGGCGCGATTGGTGAGGTCGTTCATCCGGCGATAGAGCGCCATGCGCACCGCCAGATCGGGGACATAATCCTCCGGAATCAGGATCGGCGCGTCGACCGTGATCTGCGGCGAGAATTTCTGGCGCGGCAGATCGAGCGACAGGCCGCCCGCCTTGGCCTCGAGAATCGCCTCCTCGAGCATCGACTGGTAAAGCTCGAACCCGACCTCGCGGATATGGCCCGACTGTTCGTCGCCGACCAGATTGCCCGCGCCGCGAATGTCGAGATCGTGGCTGGCGAGCTGGAAGCCCGCGCCCAGCGTGTCGAGATCGCCCAGCACCTTGAGCCTTTTCTCTGCCGTTTCGGTCAGCACGCGGTTTTCGGGCGTGGTCATATACGCATAGGCGCGCGTCTTGGACCGCCCGACGCGTCCGCGCAGCTGGTAGAGCTGGGCCAGGCCGAAGGTGTCGGCGCGGTGGATGATCAGCGTGTTGGCGCTGGGGATGTCGATGCCCGATTCGACGATGGTGGTCGACAGCAGCACGTCATATTTGCGGTCGTAAAAGGCGCTCATCCGTTCCTCGACATCGGATGGGGCCATCTGGCCGTGCGCCATGATGTGGCGGATCTCGGGTACCTCGTCGCGAATGAATTCGCTGAGCTTGTCGAGATCGCTGATGCGCGGCGCGACGAAATAGGACTGGCCGCCGCGATAATGCTCGCGCAGCAACGCCTCGCGCAGCACCACCGGGTCCCAGGGCATCACATAGGTGCGCACCGCGAGGCGATCGACCGGTGGCGTCTGGATCACTGAAAGTTCGCGCAGGCCAGACATCGCCATCTGCAGCGTGCGCGGGATGGGCGTTGCGGTCAGCGTCAGCACATGGACATCGGCCTTGAGCGCCTTCAATCGCTCCTTGTGGACCACGCCGAAGCGCTGTTCCTCGTCGATGATGACGAGGCCCAGCCGCTTGAACTCGACCGACTTCGCGAGCAGCGCGTGCGTGCCGATGACGATATCGGTGGTGCCATTGGCCAGGCCCTCGCGCGTTGTCTTGGCTTCGCTCGCGGTGACGAGGCGCGACAGGCGGCCGATATTGAGCGGAAAGCCCTGAAAGCGCTCGACGAAATTGGTGTAATGCTGGCGCGCGAGCAGCGTCGTCGGCGCGACGATCGCGACCTGCATGCCCGACATGGCGGCGACGAACGCCGCGCGCATCGCCACCTCGGTCTTGCCGAAGCCGACATCGCCGCAGACCAGCCTGTCCATCGGCTTGCCCGAAGCCAGATCCTCGAGCACCTCGGCGATCACGCGCTCCTGGTCCTCGGTTTCCTCGTACGGGAAGCGGTCGACGAAGCTCGCATAGACGCCCGGCTCGACCTCGGCGACATCGGCGGTGCGCAGCGCGCGTTCCGCTGCGGTCTTCATCAGCTCGCCCGCGATCGCCTGGATGCGTTCCTTGAGCTTGGCGCGCCGCCGCTGCCAGGCCTCGCCGCCCAGCTTGTCGAGCGCGACGCCCTCGCTTTCCGAGCCATAGCGGGTGAGGACGTCGATATTCTCGACCGGAACGTAGAGCTTGTCGCCGCCGGCATAGGTGAGCCAGACGCAATCGTGCGGGCTCTTGCCGACGGGGATCGAGACCAACCCCTCATAGCGCCCAATGCCATGGTCGATATGCACGACGAGGTCGCCCGCGGCGAGCGATTGCAGCTCGGCGAGAAACGCATCGGCGGACTTGCGCTTTTTGCGCCGCCGCACCAGCCGGTCGCCGAGCAGGTCCTGTTCGGAGAGCAGCTCGTAGCGCTCGGTGGCAAAGCCGTGATCCTGCGGCAGCACGACCATGGAGGCCATGCCGGTTGCCGCCTGGCCCAGGGCTTCCTGCCAGCTGTCCGCGAGCGCCATGCGCGCAAGCCCATGGTCCTTGAGCAGGCCGAGAAGGCGGCTGCGCGAACCTTCCGAATAGCTCGCGATGATCGCGCCCTTGTCCGCCTTGCGAAGCGCATCGATATGCGCGGCGGCGGCGGCATAGACATTGTCGCCGCGTGCGCGCTCTGCGCCGAAATCGCGCGCGGTGCGATAGCCCAGGCCCAGGACGCGCTGCGATTCGGGTTCGTCATGCCCGCTGACGAGGTGGATCGGCGTCTCGTCTGCTGCGGCGCGCCATTCCTTGGGCACCAGATAGAGTGCGGAGGGCTTGAGCGGACGATAGCTGCCCGCCTTGTCCTCGTTCCCGCGCTGGCGGTTGGCATGATAGTCGGTGATGCTCTCGAAGCGCTGGTCGGCGGCGGCATCCGCGCCCGAATCGCGCAGTACGATGTCGGCATCGTCGAGATGCTCGAACAGCGGCACCAGCCGCTCCTCGATCATCGGCAGCCAGTGCTCCATGCCCGCCAGCCTGCGCCCATCGCTGATCGCCTGATAGAGCGGGTCGGTGGTGGCATTGGCGCCGAAGGCCTCGCGATAGGCGCTGCGGAAGCGTTTGATGCTGTCGGCGTCGAGCAGCACTTCGGATGCGGGCAGCAATATGTGCCGCTCGACCCGCTCGGTCGAGCGCTGCGTGCCCGGATCGAACGCGCGCATCGTGTCGAGCTCGTCGCCGAAGAAATCGAGCCTGAGGCCTGAATCCATCCCCGCCGGGAAGATGTCGATCAGGTTGCCGCGCACCGCGAACTCGCCCGAATCGGCGACGGTGTCGGTGCGGGCATAGCCCTGGCGCACCAGCTTCTCGATCAGCGCCTCGCGCGCGATCATCATGCCGGGCTTGAGCTCCGCGCCCACCTGGCGAATGCGGAACGGGGTCAGCGTGCGCTGGGTGACCGCATTGGCGGTGGTGACCAGCAGCTGCGGGCCCCCGGCGGGCTGCTGCAGCATCCAAAGCGCTTTCAGCCGCCGCGCGGTGATGCCGAGCGAGGGCGAAGCGCGGTCATAGGGCAGGCAGTCCCAGGCGGGAAATTCGATCGCTTCGAGGTCCGGCGCATAGAAGGGCGCGGTCTCCGCCACCGCATGCATCAGCGCATCGTCGGGCGCGATGAACACCACGCGCCCGCCCTGTTTGCGCGCTGCGGCGGCGCGGGCGAGGTCGGCCAGCAGCAGCGGCAGCGCGCCGGGTGCGACCCCGGCGAGCGTCAGCGGCACGGTCGCCTGAAGAATGCGGCTGATGCTGTCCACGAAAGTTCTGCCTTGCGCGCCGGTAAGGTCAGCGCGGGATGTTGATGAAATCGAGCTGGCGGAACGCGTCCATCTGCGGCCCTTCGAACTGCTCCGGCACCGGCTGCTTGCCGATGGCCCAGGCCATGATGTCGACGTCCTGCTCCTCGATCAGCGTCTCGAACCAGTCGAGCTCGGCGTCCGACCAGTCCTTGCCATAGCGGTCGAAAAAGCCGCCGATCATGTAATCCGCCTCGCGCGTGCCCCGGTGCCAGGCGCGGAAGGCCAGGCGGCGCAATCGGGTTTCGCGGTCCATGCCAGAAGTTCCTTTGCTTGCGGCGTGGGCCGGGCCTGCCTAAGACGGGTCAGGATTCCAGCCAGCAGCACATGTCAGTGCGTTGCGTTTTTTGCGATAGCCATGCGCCCCGATATACTCAACCCCGCATTCGCCGAGATCGAGAGCCTCAAGGGCGTCGGCGTGAGCTTGCAGAAGCCGTTCGCGCGGCTGGGCATTTCGCGGGTCAAGGACATGGCCTATCATCTGCCCACCGGCTTCATCCGCCGTCGGCGGGTGGACAATGCCGATCAGGCAGGCACGGGCGAGCAGATCATCATCGCGCTGACCGCGACAGGCTATCGCTCCAGCCCCGGGCGCGGGCCGACGCGAGTGATCGCCGAGGATTCGATCGGCAACCACATTGCCCTCGTCTATTTCGGCGGCAATCCGGGCTGGGCCAAGAAGCTGTGGCCGCTGGGCGAGACGAAGCTGGCGGCGGGCAAGCTCGAGATCTGGGGCGAGTCGTGGCAGATCGTCCATCCCGATCATGTCGTCGCGCCTGAGGATGCCGACCAGATCGGTGAGGCCGAGCCGGTCTATCCGCTCGCCGAAGGGCTGGGGCAGAAGCGCGTTGCCTCATTGGCGGCGCAGGCACTGGCGCAATTGCCGCCGCTGCCCGAGTGGATCGAACCGACGCTGAAAGCACGCGAACAATGGCCCGGCTGGCATGAGGCGCTTGCCGCCGCGCATCAGGGAATGGACGAAAAGCCGCGCGAACGGCTGGCCTATGACGAGATATTCGCCAACCAGCTCGCTTTCGCTCTGATCCGGCAGTCGAACCGCAAGCGCAAAGGCGTCGCGCTGCAAGGCGACGGGCATCTGCGCGATGCGCTCAAGCTGCCCTTCGCGATGACCGGGGCGCAGCAGCGGACGATCGCGGAGATCAACGGCGACATGGCGCAGCCGGTGCCGATGCTGCGGCTGCTGCAGGGCGATGTCGGTGCGGGCAAGACGCTGGTCGCGGTGATGGCGATGCTGAACGCGGTCGAATGCGGCGGGCAGGCGGCTTTGCTCGCGCCGACCGAAATCCTGGCGCGCCAGCATTTCGACACGATCTCGCGCATGCTTTCGGGCCTGCCGGTCAGCATCGCGGTGCTCACTGGGCGCGACAAGGGCAAGGCTCGCGAGGCGACGCTGATGGGGCTGGCGGATGGGTCTATCCAGATCGTCATCGGCACGCACGCGCTGTTCCAGGAGGCGGTGCGCTATCGCAATCTCGCGCTCGCGGTGATCGACGAGCAGCACAAGTTCGGCGTGTCGCAGCGGCTGATGCTGCAGGAAAAGGGCAGGGCGACGCCGCACCTGCTGGCGATGACCGCAACGCCGATCCCGCGCACGCTGACGCTCAGCCATTATGGCGAGATGGACGTCTCGCGGCTCGACGAACTGCCACCAGGGCGCCAGCCGATCGAGACGCGCGTCATCGCCGACGATCGGCTGTCCGAGATCGTCGATGGGCTTGCGCGGCATATCGAGCGCGGTGGTCAGGCCTATTGGGTGTGCCCGCTGGTGATGGACAGCGAGACCAGCGATCTTGCCGCCGCCGAGACGCGTGCGGCGCAGCTTGCCGAGCGCTTTCCCGGCAAGGTCTCGCTGGTGCACGGCCAGATGCCGGTCGAGCGCAAGGACGCAATGATGGCCGATTTCGCCAGCGGCAAGACCGCTTTGCTGGTCGCGACCACGGTGATCGAGGTTGGTGTGGACGTGCCCAATGCGACGCTGATGATCATCGAGGCGGCGGAGCGCTTTGGCCTGGCGCAACTCCACCAGCTGCGCGGGCGCGTCGGGCGGGGCGACCAGAAATCGGTCTGCGTGCTGCTGCGCGGAAGCGCGCTCAGCGAGACGGCGCGCGCGCGGCTCGCGCTGATGCGCTCGAGCCAGGACGGGTTTCATATTGCCGAAGAAGATCTGCGGCTGCGCGGCGGCGGCGAGCTGCTCGGCACGCGGCAATCGGGTGACAGCGCATTCCGCATCGCCAGCCCCGAACAGGTGCAGCGCCTGATCGGCACGGCATCGGACGATGCCCGGCTGCTGATGGACCGCGATGGCGGGCTCGACAGCGAGCGCGGCCAGGCGGCGCGCACCGCGCTCTATCTGTTCGAGCGCGATTACGGCGCGAAGCTGCTCCGGGGCGGGTGAGGTCCCGGACCGGCGTTACGCTGCGGGCATTATGCTCGCGACATAGATGGCATAGCCCGACAGGCCGAGCAGCGTCAGCATCGAAGTCAGCGTGCCGATCATCCGGCCGATGCCGAACGCGCCGCCATCCATGCCCAGGCCGTGCGCCAGCCGGCCGATCATGTAGACCATGCCGACCACCCACAGCCAGGTCGCAGCATAGCCCGAACATTCGAGCGCACCGATCAGCACCAGCACGAAGGGCGTGTATTCGACGAAATTCGCCTGCGCGCGCATGCGGCGGATGACGAATTCGTTGCCGCCATCGCCCACGCTGACCTTCTGGCTGGTGCGCACCTGGCCGATGCGGATGGCGAGCCACAGGTTGATCAATCCGGCAGCAGCGGCCATGGTCAGTGTCAGCGGCAGGTTCATGCGTATCGTCCCCTCGTTGGCGGTCGTCCGCGTCATGGCGACCAATTGTGCAGCGGACTAGCGCGACAGAGCTTGCAACGCACGAGATTTTCGCTATAGCGCCGCCTTCGCACGCGAATGGGCCGTGTCGCTGTATCGGCAGGCCGCGCCAGGCGCTTCCTGTTGGGGCGTCCCGGCAATATCGCATTGATTGACAAGCAATTTAAGGTTAGCAGGCTGCCATGGCTGTTCCTAAGAGAAAAACTTCGCCCTCCAAGCGTGGCATGCGTCGCAGCCACGATTCGCTGACCATCGACGCGTTCAGCGAATGCTCCAACTGTGGTGAACTGAAGCGCCCGCACCATGTCTGCGGCGCATGCGGCCATTATAACGGCCGTGAGGTGCTCGAAGTCGCCTGATCCTTATCAGACGGTCTTTGCACTTTTTCAGGGGGATTAACCGGTGCCGATGAAGCCGCGGATCGCGATTGATGCGATGGGCGGTGATGAAGGCGTGCGGGTGATGCTGGGCGGGGCGGCCGAGGCGCGCCACCGCCACGAGCGTTTCACCTTTCTGCTGGTCGGCGACGAAAAGCAGATCAAGCAGGGCCTGGACAATCACCCCAATTTGCGCGCGGCGTCCGAGATCCTTCACACCGAAGAGGTGGTGAAGGGCGAGGACAAGCCCAGCCAGGCGCTGCGCAAATCCAAGAACAGCTCGATGGGACTCGCCATCCAGGCGGTGAAGTCCGGCGATTGCAGCGCTGCTGTAAGCGCCGGCAATACCGGCGCGCTGATGGCGATGGCCAAGCTGGCGCTGCGCACCATGCCGGGGATCGATCGGCCCGCGCTCGCCGCATTGCTGCCGACGCTCGAAGAGACCGACATGGTCATGCTCGACCTTGGCGCGAATACCGAGTGCGACGCGCGCAACCTCGTGCAGTTCGCGATCATGGGCGCGGTCTATTCGCAGATCATCTTCGGCTTTGAAAAGCCCCGCACCGGGCTGCTCAACATCGGCACAGAAGAATCGAAGGGCACCGAGGCGATCCGCGATGCGGCTGCCGCGCTGCGCGCCGCGACGCACCTGCCGATGCAGTTCCAGGGTTTCACCGAAGCCGACAAGATCTCGCGCGGCGATGTCGATGTGGTCGTCACCGACGGCTTTTCGGGCAATATCGCCTTGAAGGCATTGGAAGGCACCGCCCGCTTCGTAACCGATCTGCTCAAGCGCAGCTTCCAGTCCTCGCTCCGCTCGAAGATCGGCTTCCTGATCTCGCGCCCGGCGACCGAGTTGCTCAAGCACCATCTCGACCCCAACAACCATAATGGCGCGGTGTTCCTGGGCCTCAATGGCGTGGTGGTGAAAAGCCACGGATCGGCCAGCATCAAGGGTGTGGCGAACGCGGTCGAGGTGGCCGCGCGGCTGGTCGAGGACAATATCACGCAGCGCATCGGCGATGTGCTGAAGGATTTTGATACCAGCGCGATCGCCAGCAACGGCGCCGCTTCCAATGGATCGGGCGAATTTCTCAAATGACTTTTCAGGCTCCGGCGACGCGCAGTGTCATTCTCGGCACGGGATCGGCACTGCCAGCCAAGCGGGTATCCAATGCCGAACTGGCTGAAACCGTCGATACTTCGGACGAATGGATCACCGAGCGCACCGGCATCAAGTTCCGCCATGTCGCCGCGCCGGAAGAGACCACGGGCACATTGGCAATCCAGGCGGCCAACAACGCGCTCGAAGCCGCAGGGCTGGCAGGCAGCGAAATCGACCTGATCGTGCTTGCGACAGCGACCCCCGACCATACCTTCCCCGCCACTGCGACCAAGGTGCAGTCGGCGATCGGAATGGTGGGCGGCATCGCTTTCGACGTCGCGGCGGTCTGCTCGGGCTTTCTCTATGCGCTCAGCGTAGCGGACAGCATGCTGCGCACCGGCATGGGCAGCCGCGCGCTGGTGATCGGCGCGGAAACCTTCAGCCGCATTCTCGACTGGGAAGATCGCGGCACCTGCGTGCTGTTCGGCGATGGTGCGGGCGCGGTCGTGCTCGGGCTTGAAACCGCCGCGGAGGGCGATAGCGCCGCACGCGGCATCCTGACGACCCAGTTGCACGCCGATGGTCGCCACCACGACCTGCTCTATGTCGATGGCGGGCCTTCGACCACCGGCACCGTCGGCAAGGTCCGGATGAAGGGGCGCGAAGTGTTCCGCCATGCCGTGGTCAATCTCGCCGAAGTCATGGAACAAGTGCTGCACCGGCTGGGCCTGACCAGCGCGGATATCCACTGGGTGGTGCCGCACCAGGCCAATGCCCGCATTCTCGATGCGACCGCGCGCAAGCTGGGTCTGCCGCCCGAAAAGGTGGTGGTCACCGTGGACCAGCACGCCAATACTTCGGCCGCGTCGGTTCCGCTCGCGCTCGACACCGCCGTGCGCGATGGGCGCATCCAGCGCGGCGACCTGCTGGTGCTCGAAGCGATGGGCGGCGGTCTTACCTGGGGGGCGGCGGTAATCCGCTATTAACCTCACGCAAATTTGTCGCGCAATCGCCTCTATTCGCACTGTTTTTACATAGCCTCGATTTGCCATTATAACTTCGATCCGCTATCCTGCTCTTGGCGGGTTAGGAGACGGGGCGATGCGTTCAGTGGGTACTTTGACCAGGGCTGATCTGGCAGATACGATCAACAATCAGGTAGGGCTGTCGCGCGCCGATGCGGCGCAGATGGTCGAATCGGTGCTCAACCACATGACCGATGCGCTCGAGCGCGGCGAGAACGTGAAGATCTCGGGGTTCGGCACCTTTCTGTTGCGCGACAAGGGCGAGCGCGTCGGGCGTAACCCCAAGACGGGGGTGGAGGTTCCGATCACCCCGCGCCGCGTGCTGACCTTCCGCGCCAGCCAGATCATGAAGGAAAGGATCATGGCGGGTGACTGATCCGATGGGCTCCTCCGGCAAGGCCGAGGGCGCGATGCGCACCATCGGCGAGGTTTCGGCCGAACTGGGGGTGAAGCCTCACATCCTGCGCTATTGGGAGGCGCAGTTCGACAGCATCAAGCCGCTCAAGCGCGCCGGCGGGCGGCGCTATTACCGGCCCGAGGATGTCGAGACGCTGCGCACGATCGACCGGCTGCTCAACTGCGAGGGCTTTACCGTGCGCGGCGCGCGGCAGTATTTGGCGGGCAAGGCGGCGAAGCCGGCGCATGCCGCAGCAGCACCTGCACCCTCCGCGTCGGCCGCGCCTGCGATCGATCTCGCGGCCTTGCGCGCGATCCGCGACCGTTTGGCAGCAGCGCTCGAAGCGGCCTGAGCCACGCGTCAGAGCGGCTTGCGCATGATCCAGTCGGTGAACGGCACGTTGCCGGTCATGAACTGCTGCTGCCCAACCTTCTCGAACCCGAAGCGCTCGTAGAATCGCTGCGCATCGGGATTGTTGGTATAGACGCACAGGTACAGGCACGTGGCCGCGCGGGCACAGGCCTCCTCAATCACCGCGTCCATCAGCCTGCGGCCCAGACCCGCGCCCTGCCAGCCCGACAGCGCGTAGATGCGCTTCAGTTCCACCGATCCGGGCTGCGGCTCGATATCGAGTTCGGGCGGGCTCATCATCGCATAGCCGACCGGCGCGCCGAGCGGCGTTTCCAGCAGCCAGAACGCGTAGTCCGGCTTGTTCAGCCAGCCGGAATAGCGGGCCTCGCCGTGTTCGATCGAACAATGGTCGATCAGCGCTTGCCCCGGATGATCATGCGCAAAGGCGGTTAGAAAGGTGGCCGAGCCGATCAGCGCGAGCTTGGCGGCATCGTCCGGTCCCGCACGGCGCAGGATGGTTTCGGGCAGGATTCTTGCCGTGGCGTCAGTCATCGTCCTGCGGCCCCAGCTCGGGGTCGAGATCGCGCGGGCGGGTCACCTCGACCAGCTTGGCGGTGCGGTTGTCGAGCTTTGCCCAGCTGTCGATCGCGATATCCATGATCGCAAGCGCGGCGGTGGGGAATTTCTCCTCGACGACATCGCGCAACGGGCTGGAGCCATCATCGGGCACCAGATCGAACACCAGATCCTCGAGCCCCGGATTGTGCCCGACCATCAGCACATGGCCCGCGCTGTCCTCGACGCCGCGCAGCACGTCGATCAGCGTCACCGACGAGGCAAGATAGATGCGGCGGTCCCAGTCGGGGTGCAGCGTCTGGCCATAGGCGGTCTCGAAATGGTCGATCGTCTCGGTGACGCGCACCGCAGGCGAGGCGACGACCGCGTCGAACACCATCTTCTTCTCGGCGGCGTAATAGCCCATCGCCTTGGCACCCTTCAGGCCCCGCGCGTTGAGCGGGCGGTCGAAATCGCGCAGGGAGCGGTCCAGCCAGTCCGATTTGGCGTGCCGCAGCAAGGTCAGCCTTTTCATCGCATCTCTCCCCCCGGTCCCGTCACGGGATCGATTCGCGCGCCCTCATTTGCCAGCGCAGAAACGCCAGATTGCACCGCTTGTAAAGCTTCCGAAAGCGTGACCCGTCGCACCGGCGTTCCGGGCGGAAAGGCGCTAAGCAGGCGCGAGGGGAAGGCGGAGGAGAGCATGACGAAACGCCCGCGATCGTCCGCGCGGCGAATCAGCCGCCCGAAGGCCTGGGCGAGGCGCGCGCGGATGATCATGTCGTCATATTGGGTGCCGCCGCCTGCGAGCTTGCGCGCGCGGTGCAATATGTCGGGCTTGGGCCAGGGCACGCCCTCCATGATCACCAGCCGCAGCGAATCGCCAGGCACGTCGACCCCGTCGCGCAAGCTGTCGGTGCCGAGCAGCGAGGCGCGCGGATCGTCGCGGAAGATGTCGACCAGCGTCCCGGTCTCCATCGGATCGACATGCTGCGCGTAAAGCGGCAGGCCCGATTGCGCGAGCCGGTCGGCAATGCGGCCATGCACCGCGCGCAGCCGCTTGATCGCGGTGAACAGGCCCAATGCTCCGCCACCGGCGGCCTCGATCAGCCGCCCATAAGCCCCCGCGAGCCCGGCAATATCGCCGCGCTTCACATCGGTGACGATCAGCACCTCGGCCTGATTGGCATAATCGAACGGGCTGCGCGCCTCGAACAGCTCGGGCGGCTTTTCCAGATGCACCGCGCCGGTGCGCATCATCGCCGGGGTCCAGTCCTCACCGGCCTTGAGCGTCGCGGAGGTGACGAGCACCCCATGCGCGGGCTTGATCACCGCTTCGGCGAGCGGCTTGCCCGGATCGAGCCAGCGCCGGTGCAGACCCATGTCATATTCGCGCCCCTCGACCCGGTCGAGCGCGAGCCAGTCGACGAAATCGGGATCGGCCGGGCCACCGATGCGCCCGAGCAGCGAGGCCCAGGCGGCGAGCAGATCGATGCGCCAGCCGAGCGAGGCAATCGCACCTTCGATCCGCGCACGCGCCGGGCCGTCGAGCCAGTCGGGCGGGTCCTCGATCAGGATTTCAAGCCTGCGACCCAGCGCCACCAGCGGCTGGTGCAAGGCATGGATGGCGCGCGCAGCCTCCATCGCGGCGGCGATCAGCGGGCCGTCGAGCTCGGCAAGCTCGGTTTCCAGGCCATAGCCTGCATCCTCCGCGCCGCTTTCGTCGCGGGCATAGACGGTGCCGCGGATCGCGGCGAGCAGCTGCTCGATCTCGCCCGAGGGCGCGCCTTCGCGGATGCGCGCGAGCCAGCCTTCGCCGGGCAGCGCTTCTGCCGCGATCCGCGCCGCCTCGATCGCCCGCCCGCCCGCCTCGTCATAGGAGGCGACGTCGGAGAGGCGCGCGGCGAGGCCCCGGCGGCGACCGCGCGACTTGCCCTCGGGCCCCATCACCCAGCGGCGCATCTCGACCGTTTCCTGTCCGGTCAGTGCGACCGCGAACATCGAATCGGCGGCATCGTGCAGGTGATGGCCTTCGTCGAAGATGATCCGCGTCGGGCGGCCCTGCTGCTCGCGCGCGCGGGCGGCGTTGACCATCACCAGCGCATGGTTGGCGATGACCAGATCGGCATTCTGGCTCGATCGCGCAGCGTGCTCGATGAAGCATTTGCGGTAATGCGGGCAGCCGGCATAAACGCACTCGCCACGCCGGTCGGTGAGCGCGGTGACGCCTGCGCGCCGGAACAATGTGGTGAGCCAGCCGGGCAGATCGCCGCCGATCATGTCGCCATCGCGGCTGTACGCGGCCCAGCGCGCGACCAGCTGCGCGAGGACGGCGGCGCGGTTCTGGAAACCGCCCTGCAATGCGTCCTCGAGGTTGAGCAGGCAGAGATAATTCTCGCGCCCCTTGCGGATGACCACGCGCTTGCGGAACTCGGCCTCGCCCGCATAGATGCGCTCGGTCTCGCGCGAGAGCTGGCGTTGCAGGGCCTTGGTATAGGTGGAGATCCACACCGTGCCGCCCGCTGCGTGCGACCAGAGCGAGGCGGGGGCGAGATAGCCCAGGGTCTTGCCGATCCCGGTACCCGCTTCTGCCAGCAGCATGTGCGGTTCGGCGCGCTTCTCACGCGGGGCGAAGATATGCGCGGCGGTGCGCGCGAACTGGCGCTGGCCCTCGCGGCGTTCGGCACCGGCGCCGGTGAGCGCTTCCAACTGCGCTTCGGCGTCATTCTCGGCCAGCGTGATCTGGCGCGGCTGCGGGCGAGGGGGCTGCTCTTCCCATTCGGGCAGGCGCGAGAACAGCCAGCGCTCGGCTTTTTCGGGGACTTTGAGGTGGCGCGAGGCGACGCCTGCCCAGGGCCAGCGCAAGCGCGCGAGTGCCTGCAAGCCCGTCCACGCGCCCTCGCGCTGCGGCCAGTCGGGGCGCTCGAGCGTCGCGATCAGCGCCTCGGCAGCAGCGTGGAGCAGCGCGGGAATCGAGGATTCGGGGAGACCTTGTTCAGCCCTCTCCCCTTTAGGGGAGAGGGTTGGGAGAGGGGACTGCAACGCCAGCTCGGGCGCGTTCCCCCCTCCCCTAAAGGGGAGAGGGAGTTCCAGCTTCAAGGCCCGCGCCAATCCCATCGGCGTCGGCACCATGAACTGCGCCGGGTGGACGAAGGCGAACAGCTCGAGCAGGTCGAGCCCGGAAAGCTCCGGATAGCCCAGCCGCTGCGCGATCAGCGGCGCGTTGAGCATGATCAGCGGCGTCTCGGCCGCGCGGGCGATCGCCTCGCCCTTGGAGATGCGCACCGCAGGCTTGCCGGGATGCGCGAACCAGATCGCGCTATGGCTTGCATGCAGGGCTGGAAAGTTTAGGGAAGCGATCATTACCCGCCTTATATGGCGACATCGGAACGAAAAGGAAACACGTGTGAGCGCGTATCGCGAAGCTGCAATGCGATCCAAGGCATGGCCGTTCGAGGAAGCGCGCAAGCTGCTGAAACGCTATCCGAACGGCAAGTCGGAAGCGCAAGGCCCGATGCTGTTCGAGACCGGCTATGGCCCCTCCGGCCTGCCGCATATCGGCACGTTCCAGGAGGTGTTCCGCACGACGCTCGTCCGCCGCGCTTATGAAACCCTGACCGACGGCGCGCCGACGCGGCTGGTGGCGTTCAGCGACGACATGGATGGCCTCCGCAAGGTGCCCGACAATGTGCCCAATCCGGAAATGCTGCGCCAGCATCTGGGCAAGCCGCTGACCCAGATCCCCGATCCGTTCGGCAAGTTCGAAAGCTTCGCGCATCACAACAACGCGATGCTGCGCGCCTTCCTCGACCAGTTCGGCTTCGATTACGAGTTCGTCTCCTCGACCGAGCGTTACCGCAGCGGTGCGTTCGACGAGGCGCTGCGCGGCGTGCTGCGCAACTATCAGGCGATCCTCGACATCATGCTGCCGACGCTGCGTGCCGAGCGTGCGGCGACCTATTCGCCGATCATGCCGATCAGCGCCAAGTCGGGCGTGGTGCTGCAGGTGCCGGTCGAGGTGGTCGATGCCGAGGCCGGGATCGTGCGCTTTGTCGACGAGGGCGAGACCATCGAGCAATCGGTGCTGTCGGGTGGCGCGAAGCTGCAATGGAAGGTCGACTGGGCGATGCGCTGGGTGGCGCTGGGCGTCGATTACGAGATGTACGGCAAGGACCTGACCGATAGCGGCGTGCAATCGGGCAAGATAGCGCGCGTGCTCGGCGGGCAAAAGCCCGAGGGCATGATCTACGAGATGTTCCTCGACGAAAAGGGCGAGAAGATCTCCAAGTCCAAGGGCAACGGCCTGTCGATCGAGGAATGGCTGCGTTACGGCAGCGAGAACAGCCTGGCCTTCTACATCTTCCGCGAGCCCAAGGCGGCCAAGCAACTGCATCTGGGCGTCATCCCGCGCGCGGTGGACGAGTATTTCCAGTTCCGCGACAACTGGCACGGCCAGGACGCCGACAAGCGCCTGGGCAACCCCGCACACCATATCCATGCGGGCGACGTGCCTGCGGGCAGCCCGCCGGTGAGCTTCGGCCTGCTGCTCAATGTCGTCAGCCTGCCGGGGATGGACGACAAGGACCTGGTCTGGGGCTTCGTGCAGAAATATGCGCCGGGCGTGTCGCCCGCGACGCATCCCGAGCTCGACGGGCTGATCGAGAATGCGGTCAACTATGGCCGCGATTTCATCGCCCCGACGCTTAAGCGCCGCTGGCCCGAGGGCAAGGAGATCGACGCGCTGACCCGGCTGGACAATGAGCTGGCCGAGCTGCCCGAAAATGCCAGCGCCGAGGATATCCAGAACATCGTCTATGCCATCGGCAAGGACGAGGCTTATGGCTTCGGCAACCTGCGCGACTGGTTCAAGGCGCTGTACGAGACGCTGCTGGGATCGGAGCAAGGCCCGCGCATGGGCAGCTTCATCGCGCTCTACGGCATCGCCAACACCCGCAAGCTCATCGCTGAGGCGCTTGGGCGACCGGTCGAGGCTGCATGACCGTCATTGCCGCGCGCCTCTATCGCGATGGCGAGCGGGTGCGCGACATCGACCTGACGCAGCCGCTGCCATCGCTCGACGATCCTTCGGACCTGCTCTGGATCGGGCTGCACGAGCCCAGCGAGGCCGAGCTGATGCCGATCCAGTCGCAGCTCGGGCTGCACCCGCTAGCGGTGGAAGATGCGCTCGACCGGCGGCATCTGCCCAAGATCGAGCAATATGGCGAGCATCTGTTCGCGGTCGCGCGCACCGTCCATCTCGACGAGAGCGACAGCAACACCGCGATCACCTATGGCAATACCGCCATCTTCATGGGGCGGCAGTTCATCGTCACCGTACGGCACGGTTCGCTGCGCGACCATGGGCCGATCCGCCACAAGCTCGAGGCGACGCCGCGATTGCTGAAGCGTGGTGCCGATTTCGTGCTGCACGCGATCCTCGATTTCATCGTCGACGGCTATCTCGAGGTCATCGACACGCTGGAAGACAAGGTGCTGGGTATCGAGGACCGCTCGCTCGACGCGTTTCTCGACCGCGACGAGACCGCGCAGCTCTTTTCGCTGCGGCGCGATCTGTTCCGGCTGCAGCGCGTGCTGAGCCCGATGCAGGATGTCGCCAACCGCTGCATGCACCTCGAGCTGCCGCAGATCGATGCCGACATCCATCCCTATTTCCGCGACCTGCACGACCATGTCCGCCGCGCCGATTATCGCGTCGCCGGCCTGCGTGACACGCTGACATCGGTGATCGAGACCAGCGGCCTGCTCGAGCAGCAGCGCCAGGGGGTCATCACCCGCCAGCTCGCCGCCTGGGCCGCGATCCTCGCGGTGCCGACCGCGATTGCCGGGATTTACGGGATGAACTTCGAGTTCATGCCCGAACTGCAATGGCGATACGGCTATTTTCTCGTGGTGGGCGCGATGGTGACGATCTGCATCGGCCTCTACATCCGCTTCAAATGGGCGAAATGGCTCTAGGGAACGGGTGTGCGCCGCATCCGTAGGGGAGGTGAACCCCCAAAACGGAGAATCCCCCATGAGCCTTCCCGACCTTTCCGGCCGCAAGATCTGCATCCTCGCCACCCATGGCTTTGAAGAGTCCGAACTGATCCAGCCGCGCGACGACCTCAAGGGCGCGGGCGCCGATGTCATCATCGTCTCGCCCGAAAGCGGCGAGATCAAGGGCTGGAAGGGCGACGACTGGGGCAAGAGCGTCAGCGTCGATGCGCCGCTTTCGGGCGCGCGGGTCGAGCAATATGACGCGCTGGTGCTGCCGGGCGGTCAGATCAACCCCGATCTGCTGCGCGTCGAGCCCGAGGCGCTGGCGCTGATCAAGGTCTTTGCCGATGCGGGCAAGCCGGTCGCGGCCGTGTGCCACGCGCCGTGGCTGCTGGTCGAGGCGGGCCTGGCCAAGGGCAAGACGATGACGTGCTACAAGTCGATCGTCACCGATCTCAAGAACGCCGGAGCGAACTTCGTCGATCAGGAGGTCGCGATCGACGGCAATATCATCACCAGCCGCTGCCCGGACGATCTGCCCGCCTTTGGCAAGGCGATTGCCGAGATGGTCAGCGAAAAGGCCGACGCCGAAATGGCGTGATGCATCAGGTCATGCGGCGGGTTTGATGACCTGCCGCATCACCGCAGCATAGCCGGGCGCGATAGTCATCCGCCCGGCATGCCCGCCCTCGACGAGCATGCGGTGCGCTTTGGGCAGATTATAACAGGGCAGCCCCATGAACAGGTGGTGCTCGCTATGGAAATTCACCCAATAGGGCGCGACTGTCGCCCTCTCCAGCAGGTTCGCGTGCGTGGTGCGCGCATGGGTGAACGGGTCCTCGCTGCCCGTGCTGGTGCAGGCATGCTCGGCGATATTGCGAATGCGCAAGTAAAGCTGAAACGTGGTCGCCAGCGCGATCAGCCAGATGAGGTACGGCAGCGCGCCCAGGCCTGTGGCGAACGAGAGCGCCAGCAGCACGATCTGCGCGGCCAGAAAGCGCAGCGTTACCTTGCCGATGAACAGATTCTGTTCCTTCGCACCCGGTCCGAAGCCCTTGATCGCCATCGCAAGTTGCGCGCCGCGCTGCTTGATGAAGGTCTGGCCGGTGAGGTCGCGGAACACCTTGCGCATCAGGCTGGCGCGCGTGGTGGGGAAGGGCGCGGAGAGCGACAGGTCCGGGTCCTCGGGCTGCTGCGTATAGCGATGGTGCGTCAGGTGATAGGTGCGATAGGCGTGCAGATCGGTGCCCATCGGCACGCCGGTGATCCATTGGCCGACCCAGTTGTTCACCGCGCGATTGGGGTGGAGTAGCCCGTGCGCGCCTTCGTGCATCAGGATGGCGAGGCCGAGCTGCCGTCCGCCGATCAGCAGAACCGCGATCACCCAGGCCCACCATGTGCCGAGCCAGGCCGCGCCGCAGGCGAGCGCGACGATCGTGATCCAGGCGTGCGCGACCAGCGCGAGACCCTTCCAGCGCGACACGGCGGTGAGTTCGCGAAACGCTTCGCGCCCGAAGATCTGAGACGGATTGGCGGCCTTGACCAGCGCCATGATGCTCTCCCGATGCGCTTGGTGCGCTTTACGTTTGCGTCAGTCTAGCATTGCTCGATGAAAGCGCAAACTCCGTCATTTGCGCGGGGTTCTCGATCGACCGTCTCGTCATTCCCGCGAACGCGGGAATCCCGCTTTTTTCTGCGGAGGGAGAAGAATAAGCGGGACCCCCGCATTCACGGGGGTGACGAAAAGGGTTGTGTATCGGGTGGTTGGCCGCGAATGTTCCGGGCATGTCGCAGCGTCTCCATCCCCATCCCGATTTCGCCGCACCCGATAGCGTCGCGCTGTCGGTTAGCTGGTTCATATCGGAAAACCAGACGCTCACCATCGCCTACCACGTCGCCGACCCGGGCAATCGCATTCTCTGGCCCGCCCCGGCACAGGGCCGCAGCGATGGCCTCTGGCAGCACACGTGTTTCGAGGCGTTCATCGGTTCGACCACCGGCCCCGCCTATGCGGAGTTCAACCTCGCGCCCTCGGGCGCCTGGGCGGCCTATGCGTTCGACGATTACCGCTCCGGAATGCGCGATCTCGCCGTGAGCCGCGACCCGCAGATCGCGGGCGCGGGCGGGCTGTGGAGCGCCACGATCCCGCTCGCGGAGCTCAACGCGCTGCTCGGCCCGGCACCCTGGCGGCTGGCGATCACCGCTGTTATCGAAGCGCGCGACGGAGCCAGGAGCTACTGGTCGCTCGCGCATCCGCCGGGCAAGCCCGATTTTCACCACCCGGATTGTTTTGCCGCGCGGCTCGGCTAAACAGCGCGCATCATCTTGCAGCGAGGCCCCCATGCTCTTCGGTATCGATCGTCTTCTGGCAGAGCCTGATCTGCGTACGCCGCTGAAAGGCCGCCGCGTCGCATTGCTCGCGCATCCTGCATCGGTCACTGCCGATCTCGTGCATTCGCTCGATGCCCTTGCCGCGCTCGACGACATCCAGCTGACCGCCGCGTTCGGGCCGCAGCACGGGCTGCGCGGCGACAAGCAGGACAATATGGTCGAAAGCCCGGATTTCACCGATCCGGCGCACGGCATCCCGGTGTTCAGCCTCTATGGCGAGGTGCGCCGCCCGACCCCGGCGATGATGGGCAGCTTCGACGTGATCCTGATCGACCTGCAGGATCTTGGTTGCCGCATCTACACCTTCGTCACGACGCTGCTCTACATTCTTGAGGCGGCGGCGGAGCACGGCAAGTCGGTCTGGGTGCTCGATCGGCCCAATCCCGCCGGGCGTCCGGTCGAGGGGCTGACATTGCGGGAGGGCTGCGAAAGCTTTGTCGGGGCAGGGCCGATGCCGATGCGCCACGGGCTGACGCTGGGCGAGATGGGGCACTGGTTCATCCGGCATTACGGGCTCGATGTCGATTATCGCGTGGTCGAGATGCAGGGCTGGCAGCCCGAGGCCGCGCCCGGCTTCGGCTGGCCGACCGACCGGCTCTGGGTCAATCCCAGCCCCAATGCGCCCAATGTCAACATGGCGCGCGCCTATGCCGGCACGGTGATGCTGGAGGGCACGACACTGAGTGAGGGCAGGGGGACGACCCGCCCGCTCGAGCTGTTCGGCGCACCCGACATCGACGCACGCGCCGTGATCGCGAAGATGCATGCTCTCGCGCCCGAATGGCTGACCGGCTGCGCCTTGCGCGAGATCTGGTTCGAGCCGACCTTTCACAAGCATGTCGGCCAGCTCTGCCACGGCGTGCACATCCATGCCGAAGGCAAGTTCTACGACCCCCATGCTTTCCGTCCCTGGCGCGTCCAGGCGCTCGGCTTCAAGGCGATCCGCGCGCTCTATCCCGATTACCCGCTCTGGCGCGATTTCCCCTACGAGTACGAACTCGGCAAGCTGGCGATCGACGTGATCAATGGCGGTCCGGGGTTGCGCGAATGGGTTGATGACGCGAGTGCGCAGCCGGGTGATCTTGATTGCCTTGCCCGCAGCGACGAGACTGCCTGGCAGACAGTGGGCGACTTGAAGCTTTATTAAGCATCACTGTTATCTGCAAATCATTGCAGTAATTGCGGTATTTGACGCGTCTTAAGCCGGGCAATTCGTGCTTACCAAATTTTCATTCGACTCAACTAAGTCGATTTTATGGACGCGATTTACAAAATTGAGGTCGATCCGGTAAACAATATTCTCCGGCAGTATCTCGCTGGTTTCTTCGAACCGGCGGATGTCGAGCGCTTTGTCGCAGACCGCAATGCCGCCTTTGGCCAGCTGACCTGCGGGCCGAACCAGCATCTGGCGCTGGTCGACGCGCGTCACGTGAAAATCCAGCAGCAGGATGTCGTCCAGGCCTTTCAGGCGGTGCTGTCCAATCCGCCGCTCCGGTCACGCAAACTGGCATTTGTCGTCTCCCGCTCGCTCGTCCGCAAGCAGTTGCAGCGCGCCGCCGCAGGGCGTGATGCGCGCTTCTTCTACTCCGTCGCGGAGGCAGAGGCCTGGCTGCTGGGCAGGGATGCCGCGCCGTCGCGCAGCATGGGGGCGACTGCGCCGGAGCGATATCTGGCCTAACGATAGCCGACCGCTTTTGGCTCTCCGCGATCGATTACCAAATTTTCACGACCACGGGATATCCAGCCGATATGGGGGCAATATTTCGAATCACAGTCGATCCATCGACCAACATGGTGCGGCAATATCTCGCTGGCTTTTTCGAGGCTGCGGACGTCGAGCGGTTCGTTGCGGCGCGCAACGCGGCGCATGAGCGGCTGACCTGCGGTCCCAACGAGCATGTGACCCTGGTCGATGTGCGCGACATGAAGATCCAGCCGCAGGAGATCGTGCAGGCGTTCGGCGCCGTGCTCGCAGGGCCGCGCTACCGCTCGCGCAAGCTGGCCTTTGTCTTCTCGCAATCGCTCGCCCGGATGCAGCTGATGCGCGCGAGCGAAGGGCGCGATGCGCGGATGTTCACCGATATCGACGAGGCCGAGGCTTGGCTGCTTGCCGCGGACGATGCAGAAAGCAGCATCGCGGCCTGAGATCTAGTTGCCGGCCAGGAACGCGCGCGCTTCGTTGTGCGCGGTCGGATTCTCCTCGGCTTCCTCCGGCAGTTCCAGCGCGCGCTGATACAGGCGGCCCGCCGTTGCCCGGTCGGTCGCGGCGCTGGCAGGGACGGCTTCGGCGCGCTCGAGATGGTTGCTGGCGGCAGACGCGCAGATTTCGGCGCTGGGTCTGGCCAGGTTGAGACAGGCCTGATCGAAGGTTTCGACCAGCTGCGCGAGCTCGGTGCTGCTCAGCTTCGCGGCAGGCTCGTACAGCCGCCAGCAATGCTCTTCGGCTTCGGCGAGGCAGGCCTTGATGTCGGCAAGGAAGAGGAGCCCGCTGTCGACCGAGCGGATCGGCGGCGCGGCCCGCATCAGATCAGCCAGGCCGCTGCAATAGCCGAACTGGATCGCGCAGGCACGATCGAGAAACTCGTAACGCCTGTCCCAGCCTTCCGCGCTGCTGTCGGTGCCGCGGACGAGATCGGCCGCCAGTGCGCAACCGTGCACGGCGCCGCCGCTGCACGCCTTGTCAGCCAGTGCAGCGATGCGGGCGGTGTCCTTGGGGCCGAGCCGGGCGAGCAGCCATTCGCCGAGCATCGCGCATGCTCCGACCCGCTCCTCATCACAGGCGCTCGTAAGGGCCGGATCGACGGCAGCCTCGAACCGCGCCGCCAGCGCCGGGTCATGGACCGCAGAGGTGGAAAGCCCGGTCAGCGCGGCGCCCTCGATGCAGGAGGGACCGTATTTCAGCTCGAAACAGGCCTTTGCGAGCAGCGTCACCGCGCGGGGCTTGTCGATCATCGCGCTGTTGTTGGCCAGCATGTCCGCCAGGCGATGGCACGCAAGCGGGTTGCCGGCCTCGCAGCCGCTGGTGAAGATCGTCCGTGCCCTGGTCCAGCGCTCGGCGGCTAGCCTCAGGTCCTGGCGCTTGTCGTGCCGCCGCGCAGCGATATCGGCCTGATGCTCGCATCCCATGCCCAGCCCACCTTCGCAGGCCGAGCGAAAGGCGGCAGCAGCCAGATTGATCTCAATGGGTTCGCCTATACCGCGTTCCAGCGCGATTCCGCGGACCAGACAGGCATCGGCCTTGCCCGCCTGGCAGGCCGCGGCCGCAGAATCGACCTTGTCTCGAGCTATGACCGATCCATCGGGCATGGTGACCTGCCCCAGGGCCTGCGCCGGTGCGCACCACGCCAGAACGGTCACTGCCAGCCAGGTCAGAATGCGCATGATGCCCCTTTCGCGTCCGCCCCAGGTCAAAGGCGAACGCGCGCGGTTCGTCAAGATCGCGGAACGTCCCCTAACCATATGTTTGCGCTTGGCCGTCATGCTCGCGCGCGATGACCGCAGAGCAATGGCTGACCCGGATATTCGCAGATCGCGCGCCGCGCCGCTTCGGCAGCGGCTGGTGGAGCGGTGTGCTTTCGATCGCGCTGGGGCTGCTCAGCGTCGCGGCGGTGCTGTGCCTGCACTTTCCGCAATGGCTGACCATGCCCGAATTGCGCGCGCGCTACCCGCTACCGCTGGTGCGCGGTGCGATCGACAGCGCGATCCTGGTGACGCTGGGGCTGGCGGGGCTGTCGATGCTGCTGCGGCGGCGCAAGGCGCTGGGCCTCGCGGGGCTGGCGCTGGCCGGGCTTGCGCTGGCGCTGGGGGCAGGCGGGGTCGCCATTCCTGACGCCCGCCCGACCCGGGTGCATATCGGGCTCGACTGGTTCGTGCTCGGCACGCTGACCACGGCTGCCCTGTTCGTCCCGCTCGAGCGGGCCTTCGCGCTGCGGCGCGAGCAGGGGCCGTTCCGCAAGGGATGGCTGACCGACGCGACCTATTTCTTCATGAGCCACGCGCTGGTGCAATTGATGTCCCTGCTGGTGTTGGTACCCGCGACCTGGGCAGGGCAGAAGCTGGCCGTCGTGCCGGTCCAGACGATTGTCCAGGCGCTGCCGCTGGTGGTGCAGTTCGCGCTGATCGTACTGGTGGCCGATCTGGCGCAATATGCGGTGCACCGCGCCTTTCATGCCGTGCCGCTGCTGTGGCGCTTTCACCGCGTGCACCACTCGGTCACGCAGATGGACTGGCTCGCCGGATCGCGGCTGCACCTGGTCGATGTCATCGTCACCCGCGGCCTTGTGCTGCTGCCGATCGTGATGCTCGGCTTCGATCCCGTTGCCGTCTTTGCCTATCTGGGCTTCGTCTCGGTGCACGCGGTGTTCATCCATGCCAATTTCGCGCCGCGCAGCCCCTTGCTGGAACGCTGGATCGCCATGCCGCGCTATCACCACTGGCACCATGCCATCGAACCTGCGGCATCGGACAAGAATTTCGCGGTCCATCTGCCAATGATCGACCGCTGGTTCGGAACGCATTACATGCCGGACCAGATATGGCCGAATGGCTATGGTGTTGCCGGACTTGTTCTGCCCGACGGCTATGGCAAACAGTTTCTTTCACCGCTTGCAAATCCGCGCCCGACCGATGGCATTTGATTAACATGGATCAATTTGCAGAATAATGTCCAGATTTCGGCAGAATAGCCTGGCTCTGGCCTTGGTCTGCGGCTGCACATTTCATTGGACGTCATGCCATTTGGACGCATAGACCAGAACTGGAGCGAACGGCGCTGTCATTGTCAGGCTGGTGACTGACGAGCGATTCGTGGAAGCGGGAGCATCTGGTGGATCAGGTTCGGGCTTCACGCGTGCAGGAGGCAACCGATGCCGCCGAACTCGATGCACTCTACGCCCGGGCGCCGCTGGGCCTCGGGCTGATCGACCGGGAACTGCGCTTTGTGCGCGTCAATCCGGCACTGGCGGACATGAACGGGTTTTCGCCCGAAGAGCATGTCGGCAAGAAAGTGTGGGATCTGGTTCCCGATCTGCGCGCGATCGCCGAGCCGATGCTGCTCAAGGTGATCGAGACCGGCGAACCGCTGCGCAATGTCGCCATCACCGGCACCACGCTGGCCCATCCCGGCGAAATCCGCGAATGGCGCGAGCAATTCTATCCGATCTTTGTTGGTGAAGGGCAGGTCAGCGGCATCGGCATCATCTGCGAGGATGTGACCGATCGCCGCCGCCAGGATCGCGAAATTCGCGAGCGCGAGGACAAGCTGCGGCGCGTGCTCGACCAGCTGTTCGCCTTTGTCGGCGTGCTGACGCTCGAGGGCCATGTCGATTATGCCAATCGCGCGCCGCTCGACGCGGCCGGATTGCAGCTTGCAGATGTCGCAGGCAAGCCCTTTTGGGAAGCGCCCTGGTGGTCCTATGACGCCGAAGTGCAGGCGCGGCTCAAGCTCGCGATCGAAGCCGCCCGCGCGGGCGAGCTGGTGCGCTATGACGTGCCGGTGATGCTCGGCGATGCGCCGGTAACGATCGATTTCCAGCTCGCCCCCTTACGCGATTCCTCCGGCGCGATCACCGGACTGATCCCTTCGGGCACCATCATCGAGGAACGGGTGCAGGCGCAAAGGGCGCTGCGCGCCTTGGCGGATGATCTCGAAATCACCGTCGCGCGGCGCACGGCGGCGCTGCATGCAGCGAACGCGCAGCTGAAAGAGGAAATCGCCCAGCGCGAGGCGGCGCAGGAGGCGCTGATCCGCAGCCAGAAGATGGAGGCGATGGGCCGGCTGGTCGCGGGCGTCGCGCATGATTTCAACAACATCCTGGCGGCGGTGCTGAGCGGCTTGTCGCTGGTCGGGCGGCGCCTCGACGACCCCGAGGCGCTGAAGCTGGTCGACATGAGCACCAATGCCGCGATGCGCGGCACGGGGCTGGTCAAGCAATTGCTTGCCTTTGCGCGGCAGCAGCGACTCGATCCCGAGCGGATCGACGTGTCGGCCTTTCTCAAGGAACTTGAGCCGCTGCTCGGGGTCTCGGCGGGGGCGGGGATCAGCGTTGCGATCGAGGACGATGGCTCCTGCGGTACCATCATCGCCGATGCCGCACAGCTCCAGTCGGCGCTGCTCAATCTTGTCATCAACGCGCGCGATGCCATGCCCGATGGCGGGGCGGTGCGCCTTGTCGCCCGTGCGGTACACGCGCCGGGCGACGAGGCGCTGCCCGAGATTGCAGAGGGCGACTATGCCGCGATCAGCGTGATCGATAATGGAACCGGCATGGCTCCCGAGACGCTTGCGCGGGTGGCTGAACCGTTCTTCACCACAAAGCAGGTCGGCAAGGGGACCGGCCTTGGCGTGCCGATGGTGCATGGCTTCACGCATCAGTCGGGCGGTGGCCTCAAGATCGAGAGCGAGCTCGGCAAGGGCACAGCGATGACGCTGTTCCTACCCCGCGGGACCGATGCCGATGCACGAGCGGACTTCCATATGCAATCAGGCGCTGCCGGGCTCCCCGACAGCGCCTGACCGTTCCCTCCCTCCCGGAAGTCAGAAATCGAAGCGGAATGAGGCGGAGATCGTCCGTCCATTGATCGCCCTGGCAAAGCCGATGCCATTGGCGGGCACGCTTGCCTGATTCACCTCGAAAATGCCCAATGTGTTGAACACGTTGTTGGCGTTGACCTGCAGGCTGCCGCCATTGAACAGCTTGACCTGGCCGAACAGGTCGACCGTGGTGAAGCCGGGCATGACCAGCAGGTTCGAATCCTGCGAGAAGCTCTTGGTCACGCCGACAATGCTGGCACCCACCACGGCCCGGCCCAGATCCACCGAGGGCGTGGCAAAGAAGGTCCAGTCGGGCTGGTGGCGCGGTTCCTTGCCGGTCAGCGTGGGATCGAGCAGGTCTCGGGTGATCTTCGCCTTGGTATAGGTCGCGCCGATCATCAGGCTGAACGGACCCTTGTGCACCCCGCCTTCCATCTCGATGCCGGTGGCGCGGTAGCGCCGGTCGGTCCGGTTGGCTGCGCCGTTGATCACATTATGGTCGGCAGCCGTGACGCGGAATGCAGTGGCGTTGAAGGTGAAGCCGTCCTTGCGGAACTTGAATCCGCCCTCGAGCTGCTTGACGTTGTCCTGCTTGTCCGTGTTGCTGCGGATCGCGCCGGTGGCATTGTTGATCAGCGGGGTGAACAGCACCTTGTCGGCATTGGCGCGCGCGCCCTTGCTGTAGCGCGCGAACAGCGAGAAAGGCTCTGCCGCGCGATAGTTGATCCCGCCCGAATAGCTGAGATAGCCGTAATTGTAGTTCACCGCTCCGGGCTGGGTGAACGGCAGGAAGGCCACCCGTCGTTCGGCCGGGTTGATCGTCCCGTCGCGGTTGATGTCCTGGGTGATCAGGCCGACACTGCCATTGTTGAGGTCCGCTCCAACCAGCGAACCGCGTACGCGTCCGGTATCATAGCGCAGGCTTCCGCCGATCGCGATCTTGCCGAACTGGTAGTTGACCGATCCATAAGGCGCGAAGACCCTGTAGTTCACGTCAAACGCGCGCCGGAACAGGCTGGTCGCGCGGGCAAAGGCGAAATAGCCATTGAGCGTCTGCGGCTGACCTGCCGCGTTGAAGATATCGACCTGGGCAGTACCATTGTTGCCGTTGGCATCGATGTTCATGGCAGTGTGGAGCCAGGTGGTGTTGAGGTCCTGCGTTGCCAGATAGGCCCCGACCGTGGTGGTCAGCTTGCCGTTGGGCAGTTCCCACACCTTCGAAGCGCGGACGTCGTTGGTGAAATTGTCGAGCGAGCGTGCCCGCACGAACGAGAAGAAATAGAGCGACAGCAGGCCGTTGCCGTTGATCAGGGCATTGGGGTCGATCAGCTGGCCTGCCAGCGGGCCGCTGGCATAGCGCGCGAACGCTCCGACTCCGCCCTGGCCAGCCGCAAAGGCCGACACGGTATTGGCGGTGTTGGGGAAGCCGCGGCTGAAATCGCCACCATTGGCCGCATAGCGCATGCGCTCGGTGATCGTCCAGCCGGCCACCTCGAACTGGGCTTCAAGCCCGATCGACTTGGATTCGGCGCTCTGGCCAGTGGCGACCGGGAAGGCGGCAGGGCTGTTGTTCTGATCGAGCGTGATCACCGGGCCGAGGAACGAGGACAGGATGGTATCGTCGCGCAGGTCGAAGCCCGGAAAGCTGCGGATACGCGGATTGGCGTTGGTGCCGGTGATATTGGCGAAATAGGGCGCGAAGGTCGGCGAGCGGTCGTCGAGATATTTCAGGTACAGCCGGACATAGCCGTTCTCGAACTCGCGGGTGATGTTGAACTTGACCTGGCCGCCCTTCCAGCCATCGAAGCCGTTGTTGCGCGGGCCTTCGCCCTGGCGATAGAAGCCGCCGATATGGAAGCGGGTGTTCTCGCCCAGCTTGCCGCCATAGGTGAAATCGACGCGCTTGGTGTCGAAGTCGACCCCTGTGGTGAGTTGCACCGAGCCGCCCTCGACATCGCCGGTGCGCGACAGGATGTTGATCAGGCCGCCGGGTGAGTTCGAGGCAAAGGTGGAGGCCGAGCCGCCGCGGATCGTCTCGATCGCGTTCACGGTCAGGTCGTTGCGCAGGTAGACATCCGCGCCGACGTTGAACAGATCGGCAAATTCGAGCAGCGGCAAGCCGTCTTCCTGGATCTGCATGTATTTCGATCCACCGGCGGCGAGCGGAAGCCCGCGCACGGTGTAATTGTTGTTGCCCTCGCCGATGCTGGTCGCGACGCGCAGGCCGGCCATGGTGCGCAGCACCTCGCCGATCGGGCGCGGGCCAAGCAGCGTGATGTCATCGCCGCGCAGCGCGCTGGTCGAGGTCGCGCTATCGAGCCGGTCGCGGCCCTTGGCGACGCCAGTGGAGAAAAGTTCCTGCGCGGGTTTTGCGGCAGCGCCCCCCGATTGCTGCGCAGCATCGGCCTCTGCTGCCTTGGTCGCGGCGCTATCGGTGATCGCGCTCTCGGAAGCCGTGGCGGAGGCCGTTGCCGCCCATGCCGGCGCGGCCAGCGCGCAGTAAGATGTAACCAGCAGCAATGCTGTCTTGGACATGATGTATTTCCCCTGCTCAAGCCAGCGCCCTCACGCCGGCATCCTCTTGTCAGGGCTGCTCCCTTGCCCCGACGCTTCAACGGCTATGCGGGGTTGGTAAATTTTGTGTTTACTCCAAAATTGAGGGGTTTGCGTTCAAGGCGTTGAAAAATATATCATTTGCTTTGGCGGCTTTTGGAGGCAAAAATACAATTTAACGGCTTTGGGCTTTCTCTTCTGTGTTCTCACCCGCACAAATAAGCCGCCGCCGCGCCATTGCGAATCGAAGCAATCACCTTGGTGGACAGTCGCGAGGATGGGTCAGGGAACAGGCGATTTTGATATCCGCTACCCGCCCAAGCACTCGCCGTCCTTTTGCCGCCAACTCACATTTGTGCTAATGTGCGTATACCAGCCCGGAGTCCGGATCATGAGCCGTCTCACTATCGACATCACCGATCAGCAGCACCAGAGCCTGAAGGCCATGGCTGCGCTGGAAGGCAAGACCATCAAGCAATATGCACTCGAACGTTTGTTTCCCGCTGGCGCCGACGACCAGGCCTGGAGAGAACTGCAAACCCTGTTGAATGAACGGATCGCCAATGG
Organism: Blastomonas sp. 34TW; assembly: GCF_059803595.1. Lineage (NCBI taxonomy): Bacteria > Pseudomonadati > Pseudomonadota > Alphaproteobacteria > Sphingomonadales > Blastomonadaceae > Blastomonas > Blastomonas sp. 34TW. The sequence continues at coordinate 6,373 of NZ_JAPFGW010000014.1, read as the reverse complement.
TTTGGCTGGCAAGCTTTCACCCAAGACGTTCGAGCAGATTGTCGATGACGAGATGACGATAGATCGCAAGGCGTGACCAGCTATGTGCTGACAGCGGATGCCGAGCGCGATCTTCGCGAGATTGTTCGTTACACGCGCAATCAATGGAGCGAGACGCAGGCCCGCCATTACGTTGCCAAATTGTCGTCAGGGATCGAGAAACTCTGCGCTGGGAAAGGGGCCATCAAGCATTTGAGCACCATTCACCCACATTTGCGGATGGCGCGATGCGAACACCATTACGTTTTCTGCCTGGCAAGGGAGGAAAAGGTGCCGCTGGTAATTGCAATTCTGCACGAAAGGATGGACGTGATGGCGCGCTTGGCTGAGCGCGGTTTACTGTGAGCCAGCTTTCAGCGTCCGGACTGCGCTTGCCGGGGCACCAAAGCTCTATGTGCATCCATACCAGCGGATAAAAGCTGTGTCCGCCGATAGCGAACTGCCTGAGCAGCGATCGCATTCTCGATGAAACTATCCATTTCCCGATCATCCAGAGGCCGGAGGTTAGATATCGATAATGTATCCAACTTGAGCCCAAGTTCGCCGGAAGGGATGCAGATAGTGATTTCACCGCTAATGTCTGCGCGGCCAATAGCCTCATCGATCGATCTGCGATTCACTTCAACTAAGGTGCTGTCTAACACCTTCTGCGCGGAAAGACTGGTCTGGACGATCGGGTAGATCTCATCCGAGGCACCGGCAACTACGTACGCGTTGCCTGATATCAAGTGAATGTCCGCATGGTCCAGATTCACCGCCGATCAGCGGAACACCCCATTTGCATCCGGGCACTGGTTCGAGCCGAGTTCTAAACCGCAACCGCTCAACAGTACGGAAAAGCCAACCATCCAATGCTTCAAGCTGACGAACCGAGCGAGTTTGATAGGACTCCGCAGCCATGGATTGGATTCCATGATGCGGAGCGCCACCCTCACTGATCCAGAAAACTCCGCATCTTGCGTGACCGGCTCGGGTGCTTGAGCTTGCGCAGCGCTTTCGCCTCGATCTGGCGGATGCGTTCGCGGGTCACCGAGAATTGCTGGCCCACCTCTTCGAGCGTGTGGTCGGTGTTCATGCCGATGCCGAAGCGCATGCGCAGCACGCGTTCCTCGCGCGGGGTGAGCGAGGCGAGGACGCGGGTGACCGTTTCCTTGAGGTTCGCCTGGATCGCCGCGTCCACCGGGATGATCGCGTTCTTGTCCTCGATGAAATCGCCCAGGTGCGAATCCTCCTCGTCGCCGATCGGCGTTTCGAGGCTGATCGGCTCCTTGGCGATCTTCATCACCTTGCGGACCTTTTCGAGCGGCATCGAAAGGCGCTCGGCCATCTCTTCCGGCGTCGGTTCGCGGCCCTGTTCGTGCAGGAACTGGCGGCTGGTGCGCACCAGCTTGTTGATCGTCTCGATCATGTGCACCGGAATGCGGATGGTGCGCGCCTGATCGGCGATCGAGCGCGTGATCGCCTGACGGATCCACCAGGTCGCATAGGTCGAGAACTTGTAGCCGCGGCGATACTCGAACTTGTCGACCGCCTTCATCAGGCCGATATTGCCTTCCTGGATCAGGTCGAGGAACTGCAACCCGCGATTGGTATATTTCTTCGCGATCGAGATCACGAGGCGGAGGTTCGCCTCGACCATTTCCTTCTTGGCGATGCGCGCCTCGCGCTCGCCTTTCTGCACCATGTTGACGATGCGGCGGAACTCACCGAGCGACATGCCGGTGGCTGCCGCGATGTCCGAAATCTCGGCGCGGATGCGATCGACCGCGCTCGCCTCGTTGGCGACGAAATTCGCCCATTTCTTGTCGATGCCGGCCATGGATTCGAGCCAGGCCTCGTCCATCTCGTGCCCGACATAGCGGTCGAGGAAATCCTTGCGCGGCACCTTGTGACGCTCGGCCAGGCGCAGCATCTGCCCGCCCAGGGCGGTGAGGCGACGGTTGAACGAATAGAGCTGGTCGACCAGATATTCGATCTTGTTGGCATGGAACTGCACCGATTCCACCTCGGCGGTCAGGTCCTCACGCAGTTTCTGATACTGCTTTTCCTTCGCCGCCGGGAAATCGTCGCCGATGCTGAGCGCGTTCAGGCGCTCGCCCTGGATCTTCTCGAACTTGCGGAAGAGGGCGGTAATCTGCGCGAACTTCTCGAGCGCCGCGGGCTTCAGCTGCGCTTCCATCTGCGCGAGGCTGAGCGTGTTGTCTTCCTCGTCATCCTCTTCGGGACGACGCGTGCGACGCTCGGTCAGCTCGTCTTCCTCGTCCTCCGAATCGGTGACTTCCTCGACCTCGTCCTCGTCCTTGAAGCTGGGGCCTGCGGTCTTCTCGCTGATCTCGCCATCATCCTCGCCGTCCTCGGACAGGCTTTCGGGCGCGGGATCCTTGGAGAGCATCGCATCGAGATCGAGAATCTCGCGCAGCTGCATCTCGCCATCGTTGAGCGCGGTCGACCATTCGATGATCGCGTGAAAGGTGATCGGGCTCTCGCACAGGCCCAGGATCATCGTGTCGCGGCCGGCCTCGATGCGCTTGGCGATCGCGATTTCGCCCTCGCGGCTGAGCAGCTCGACGGCGCCCATCTCGCGCAGATACATGCGCACCGGATCATCGGTGCGGTCCATCGTCTCCTTCTTCTTTTCGGGAGAGATGTTGAGCTGTTCCGAACCGTCATCGACCGCGTCGCTGTCGTCGACCGGCTGTTCTTCCGCGCCTTCCTCGTCATTCTCGACGATGTTGACGCCCATTTCGGAGATCGCGGACATCACGTCCTCGATCTGTTCGGACGACATCTGGTCCTGCGGCAGCGCCTCGTTCAGCTCGTCATAGGTGATGTAGCCGCGCTTCTTGGCGCGCGCGAGCAGCTTCTTGACCGATGCTTCGTTGAGGTCGATCAGCGGGGCATCGGTGCCGTCGGTCTTGGGGTCTTTCGGTTCCTTGGCCAATTTGCGTACTTCCTGTCACCTGTGCCGCCGCGGGCTGCGTCCAAGCCTGCGGAGAATTTGCTTTGTTATCAGACCCAAAGGGTCCGTTTCAAATATTTCGCGCTCGTCCCGTGTCCGCCTTGATCGCATGGGGTCTGAACCGCGGCGAGGGCATGCAGCCCGTCCCGTGTCAGCCTCGCTCCGTCAATTCGATCAGGCGCTGGTCAAACGCTTCCTTTCTTGCCCTTAGCTGCTGCTGCTCCAAAAACAAACCGTCTTGCATGTCATTTTCGAATCGGCGCGTCACATCCTGCAACGCCGCCTCCAGCCTGGGGCGGGTAATCATCACTTCGATCGCCTCGGCAAAGTCTTCCGCAATCCGGGCCTCGCGCAGTTGATCGGGTGGCTCGATCGCCGGGATGCAGAAGGAAAACGGCGGCTTTCCGCCCGATTTCAGCCTGTCCACCGCGTCTGCCAGCCCCCTGGACTGCAATATGGTCATCAGCGTGGGCGGATCAAGACCATCTGCACCGGGCCGGTGCGACGCATCGAGCAGCGCATCGAGCAGGTCGGCCCAGTGGTCGGCAAGCGTGACGAATTCGCTCAGCGTCTCGCTGTGCCGCGCGATCAGCGCCGGACGGTGGATCAGCCCGATCAGCACCCCGCGCACGATCAGGTCGCTCATCAGCTGGCGGCTGAACGCGCGCAGCTCCTCGCTCGGCGGCACGGGCTCGTCGCGCCGCTGCCAGGTTTTGCCCGAAGCACCGCGCTGTTGCGGCGCGCGGGCAGGCGAGGGCGCGCGTGCGGCGAAGAACAGGTCGGAAAAGCGCTGGCCGATCTCGCGGCGATAGAGCGCCTTGATGTCGCCATCGGCAATCGTGTCGGCATGCGCGTTCAATCGCGCCTTGAACCCCGCGCGTGCCTCCGGACTTGTCAGCGGCTGCGCGTTCAGCTCGTGCGACCAGAGGTGATCGAGCAGCCCCGTGGCCTGCTCGAGGCACGCGGCAAAGGCCTGCGGGCCCGAGGCGCGGACGAGATCGTCCGGGTCCTGTCCGCCGGGCAGCGAGACGAAGCCCAGCGACAGGCCCGGCTTGAGCAGCGGAAGGGCGCGCGTCGCGGCGCGCATCGCCGCCTTCTGCCCGGCATTATCGCCGTCGAAGCACAGCAGCGGGCGGTCGACCATCTTCCACAGCCGCTCGATCTGATGCTCGGTCAGCGCAGTGCCGAGCGGCGCGACGCATTCGCCGAACCCCGCCTGGGCGAGCGCGATCACGTCCATATAGCCTTCGACCACCACCACGCGACCGCTCTGGCGCGAAGCGGGGGCGGCGAGGTGCAGGTTGTAGAGCGTGCGGCCCTTGTCGAACAAAGGCGTGTCGGGCGAGTTCAAATATTTGGGCTCGCCTTGGCCCAGGATGCGGCCACCAAAGGCGATGACGCGCCCGCGCGGATCGCGGATCGGGATCATGATGCGCCCGCGAAACCGATCATAGGGCGGTTTGTCGTCGACCTTGATCAGCAGCCCTGCCTCGATCAGCAGCTCTTCGTCGAGATTGCCGAGCGCCGACCTGATGCCGGTGCGGCTGTCGGGCGCAAAGCCGATGCCGAAGCGCGCGATGGTCTCGGCGGTGAGGCCCCGGTTCCTGAGATAGGCGCGCGCCTCTTCCCCCGCAGCGCTGTGCAACTGTACCACAAACCAGTCCTGCGCCGCCTGGCAGACATCGTGCAGCGAGGCCCTCGCTTCTGCCTGGCGCGCGGCGCGCGGATCGGGCGCGGGCACGCTCATCCCCGCTTCGGCGGCGAGCTCCTTGACCGCATCCATGAAGCCCAGCCCCTGATGATCGGTCATGAACCGGATCGCATCGCCATGCGCCCCGCAGCCGAAACAATGGTAGAAGCCCTTGTCGTCGTTGATCGTGAAGCTCGGCGTCTTCTCGTTATGGAACGGGCAGCACGCCTTGTACTCCCGCCCCGCGCGCTGCACCTTCACGTGCCGCCCGATCAGCGTGGACAGCGTGATCCGCGATCTGAGTTCGTCCAGCCATTGCGGGGATAGGGTCATCCTGCCTGGATCAGCCCGCCAGGGCCTCCTTCACCCAGGCGCTGGCCTTGCTCATGTCGAGTTCGCTGCCGTGGCGCGATTTCACTTCGGCCATGACGCGCCCCATGTCCTTGAGGCTGGCCGCGCCCGTATCGGCGACCACCTTGGCGATCGCGGCCCTGGCGGCGGCCTCGTCCATCTGCGCGGGCAGGAATTCCTCGATGACCGCAACCTCGGCCGCTTCCTGCGCAGCGAGTTCGGCTCTTCCGCCCTGTTCGTACATGGCGATCGATTCGCGGCGCTGCTTGATCATCTTCTGCAGCACTTCGGTGACCATCGCATCGTCATCGGCCGGCGCGGCCTGGGTGCGCAGTTCGATATCGCGGTCCTTGATCTTGGCGAGGATCAGCCGGACGGCGGCGGTGCGCTCCTTGTCGCCCGCCTTCATGGCAGAAACCTGCGCAGCTTTCAGCGAATCGCGAATCATGCGCGCGAACCTTTCTTTTCCCGTGGATTTTGGAACAAGCGTTCAGCCTAGCCGGATAAAAATGTTTTTCATAGATTGACCGTGCAACCCACCCGCGCCTAGTGACCCGCCAATTTGGCCGCTGTCCGGCAGGGCGCGTCTCAGGGCTTTGGCCCCGCAACATCCTGCCATATCCTGCGGCCCGGCACATTCGCGACTCATACCGCAACGCAAGGAACACGATCCATGGCGCACGCCACCACCTCCGCTCAACCCCAAGGCGCGACCGGCCTGTTGCTGCTGGCCGATGGCACCGCGATCTGGGGCAGGGGCTTCGGGGCCGCCGGGGCCAAGGCGGGCGAGGTGTGCTTCAACACCTCGATCACCGGCTATCAGGAAATCCTGACCGATCCGAGCTATGCCGGGCAGATCATCACCTTCACCTTCCCGCATATCGGCAATGTCGGCGCCAATCCCGAGGATATCGAGGCCGACGTGCCGCACGCGCTGGGCTGCATCGTGCGCGAGGACGTGACCAACCCCAGCAGCTTCCGCTCGGCGCAGCATTTTTCGCTATGGCTGGCGGCGAACAACCAGATCGGGATTTCGGGCGTGGATACCCGCGCGCTGACGCGCCGCATCCGCGAGGCTGGCGCACCCAATGCGGTGATCGCGCACGCGCCCGATGGCGTGTTCGACATGCCCACGCTGCTCGCGTTGGCGCAGGGCTGGCCGGGGCTCGAGGGCATGGACCTGGCGATCGAGGTCACCGGTGCCGAGACGCGCGGCTGGGACGGCGGCAAATGGACGCTGGGAAGCGGTTACAGCACGCCCTCTCCCCTTGAGGGGAGAGGGAGGAGCCGCGAAGCGGCGGAGGGAGAGGGGCAGTCGCCGACCTCTGCGCAGG